>WHSW01000429.1 GCA_009379895.1 Solirubrobacterales bacterium | reverse complement strand
GCCACGCCTTCAATGAGCTCGTCAGCTTCGGAGCCGCCTGGGCGCAGCTCCTCAACTACGTCATCACGATCGCCATCTCGGCGTTCTTCGTGCCGCACTACCTGTCGATCTTCTGGGACCCGCTCAGGCAGAACCCCTGGGACGTGGTGGTGGCGGCGCTGGTGATCGTGGCGCTGGTCGGGCTCAACATCGTCGGGGTCAGGGAGGCGGCCCGCCTCAACATCGGCCTGGCGGTGCTCGACTTCGCCACCCAGGCGCTGCTGGTGATCCTGGGCTTCGCCCTGATCTTCAGCCCGGGGATCCTGGTCGAGAACGTCGACTTCGGGGTCGCCCCCACCTGGGAGAACTTCCTCCTGGCGATCCCGGTGGGGATGATCGCCTACACCGGGATCGAGACGATCTCGAACCTCTCGGAGGAGGCTCGCGACCCCTCCCGCGACATCCCGCGCTCGATCGCGATGGTGGCGGTGGCGGTCTACGCGATCTTCTTCACCCTGCCGATGATCGCGCTCTCGGCGATGCCGGTGACCGAGGGGCCCGACGGATTCGCCACCCCCCTGGGGGAGCCGCCCGAGCGCGGCGGCTACGCCAACGACCCGGTGCTGGGGCTGGTCGACAACCTGGGCCTCGACGGGGCCCTGCTGCACTCGCTGGAG
>WHSW01000428.1 GCA_009379895.1 Solirubrobacterales bacterium | reverse complement strand
CCAACGGCACCATCTGCGACTACTGCCTGGTGGCCGCCTACACCGACAAGACCCGCCGCGGCGAGGGCATCAGCGTCTTCATCGTCGACCGCGACGCGCCGGGCTTCGAGGTCACCCGCAAGCTGGAGAAGATGGGCCACCGCTCCTCGGACACCGCCGAGCTGGTCTTCGAGGACTGCGAGGTGCCCGAGGATGCCCTCCTGGGGGGCAAGGAGGGCGCCTTCGGGGCCCTGATGGAGGCGCTGATCACCGGACGGATCTCGCTCGGGGTCAAGTCGGCGGCGCTCGCCGAGGCCGCCTTCGACGCCGCCCGCCAGTACGCCACCGAGCGCGAGGCCTTCGGGCGCAGCCTCTCCAAGTTCCAGGCGATCCGCTTCAAGCTGGCCGACATGGCCACCCGGATCGAGGCGGCCAAGGCGCTCGCCTACAAGGCGGCCTGGCTCTACTCGACCGGGCGGCGCTGCGTGAAGGAGGCCTCGATGGCCAAGTACTACTCCGCCGAGGTGGCCGACTACGTCTGCCGCGAGGCGGTCCAGATCCACGGCGGCTACGGCTACATCGTGGAGTACCCGGTGGAGCGCTACTACCGCGACGCCAAGCTGGCCTCGATCACCGAGGGCACCAGCGAGATCCAGCAGCTGATCATCGGGAGGGAGC
>WHSW01000427.1 GCA_009379895.1 Solirubrobacterales bacterium | reverse complement strand
CAACGACATCATCACCGCCCCGACCACCGGGATCAGCCACAGGCAGGACAGCGCACCCAACCCGGCGTACAGGCCGATCACGGGCAGTCGCCGCCGGACCGTCGCGGCGGTCATCAGCGATCCCCGTCCAGCATGGCGCGCAGGTACCGGTACGCGCCGGCCACGAGCGCCAGAGCCATCAGGACGGCGACCGCCGTCGCCAGTCCCGCTTGCGGCGAATCGAGGAACACGAACGCCTGCTTCCACAGCAGCACCGCGAGCACCTCGCTGTCCTGGGCGGGACCGCCCTGAGTGATTACCCAGACGATGTCGAAGGTGCGCAACGCGAAGATCACGCTGATGGTGGCGACGATGAGCAGCGGCCCGCGCAGCACCGGGATGAGCACGTGACGCACGATCTGCCGGGTGCGCGCGCCGTCGATGCGGGCGGCCTCGACCAACTCCTCCGGAACGCCGGTCAACCCCGCGGTGATGGTGATCACCCCAAAGCCGGTGAACGCCCAGAACCCGGCGACCACCAGGGCGAGGTTGACGAACCGCAGCTCGATCGGACCGATCGTGAGCGCACCGGGGTCGGAGAGCCAGTTGCCCGCCTCCAGGCGCAGCGGCCCCCAGTGGAGGCTCCCGGTGAGACCGAGTCGCTCGACGACGGCGGTCAG
>WHSW01000426.1:365-661 GCA_009379895.1 Solirubrobacterales bacterium | reverse complement strand
CGAGTCATGAATGTCTTCGTGGACACGTCGGTATGGATCCGTCATTTCCGGCAGACCGAGCCCGATCTGGTCACGCTTCTCGAAGCGAGTCGGGTCATGATCCATGCGTTCGTACGCGGCGAACTCGCGTGCGGGAATTTGCCCAAGCGCCGCGAAACGCTCCAGAACCTGGCACGGCTCCCCGCACTGCTGACATCGCCGGAAGCGGAGGTGATTGCGCTCATCGAACACCGAAAGCTCATGGGCAAAGGGTTGGGCTATATCGATGTCCACCTGCTTGCCTCGGTGTTGGTGGC
>WHSW01000426.1:0-355 GCA_009379895.1 Solirubrobacterales bacterium | reverse complement strand
CATCCGTCGCCCAGCACCTCGGTGTGGCCTACGTAGAAACATCATGAAGAATCCTCCCCATCCCGGCGATGTTGCCTTGATTCCTTGCCGCTTCCGGTCGTGGAGCGCCGACAGCTCCTGAGTCGGCTGTCACCCGAGAGTCACTCACAGACACGAAAAAGGCCCCTCCAGAGTGAGGGGCCGACTCTCGTAAGTCGTTGCGGTTGTTGAGCAGCGGAGGAGGGACTCGAACCCCCGACACGCGGATTATGATTCCCGGCAGCAGCGCTGGCTCACACGAGGTAGACCTTGTCTTTCCTTGCTTTTCTCCGCTGTACCGCTCGTCATCGACAGCCGCCGCCAGTGGATTCTGACA
>WHSW01000425.1 GCA_009379895.1 Solirubrobacterales bacterium | reverse complement strand
GCTCGGAGCGGTGATGCGCCGCCACGGCCTCACCCCGGCGCCCTGACGGCGCCCCACCCGTGAGCGCGCCACGAGTGGGCGCGCTCAGGGGTCAGCGGCTCCCGTACTGCTCCTCGTAGTACCGGCGGTAGTCGCCGCTCTTGATGGGCTCCCACCAGTCGCGGCGAGCCCGGTACCACTCCACCGTTGTGGCCAGGCCCTCGTCGAAGGCGACGCGCGGCTCCCAGCCCAGGCCGCGCAGCCGCGCCGTGTCGAGGGCGTAGCGGCGATCGTGGCCGAGCCGGTCCTCCACGTGGCGCACCAGCGAGTCGTCGCGCCCGGTGAGGGCCAGCACGCGCCGCGTGATCTCCATGTTGGGCTCCTCGTTTCCGCCGCCCACGTTGTAGACCTCGCCGGCGGCGCCGAGCTCCATGGCCGTCCAGATGCCCGCGCAGTGGTCGTCCACGTGGATCCAGTCGCGGACCTGCATCCCGTCGCCGTAGACCGGCAGCGGGAGCCCGTCGAGGGCGTTGGTCACGAACAGCGGGATCAGCTTCTCGGGGTACTGGCGCGGCCCGTAGGTGTTGGAGCCCCTGGTGATGACGGCGTCGAGGCCGAAGGTGCGGTGCCACGCGAGCACCTGCAGGTCGCCGCCGGCCTTGCTGGCCGAGTACGGGCTGGA
>WHSW01000424.1 GCA_009379895.1 Solirubrobacterales bacterium | reverse complement strand
CCGGGGCTCGACGACAAGCGGATCTGCTCCTGGAACGCGCTCGCGATCGCCGCCCTCGCCGACGCGGGCGCGGTGCTGGGACGCGCCGATTACCTCGACGCTGCGCGCGGCTGCGCGGAGTTCGTCCTCACGGAGCTGCGCGGCCCCGACGGCGATCCCGTGTCCGGTGTCGCCATCACGGTCGGACAACAGGGCACGACAGTGGGGAAGGCGACCACTGGGGAGGAGGGCGCGTGGCGAGTCGCACTCCCCGGCCCCGGTACGTACGACATCACGCTCGACCCCGCCACGTTGCCGAAAGGACTTCAGCTGCGCACCGCGGGCGGAAGCACGCTACGAGACGTCTCCGTCACGCCGGACCAGCAGCGCACGGTCATCTTCCCGCTCACCACCGCGGGCAGCCAGAAGGAGGGCCAGACCCCGGGCGACACCGCTACCCCGGCACCGGAGCGTCCGCCGGACCAGCAAGGCCCATCACCACTGGACCGCCTGCTGCGACTGCTCGTCGAGGGCATCAAGTTCGGCGCGATCATCGCGATCACCGCCGTCGGGCTGTCGCTGATCTTCGGCACCACCCACATCATCAACTTCGCGCATGGTGAGCTGGTTACCATCGGTGCGACCGTGGCGTTCTTCCTCAACGCCGCGACCGTCGGCCCCG
>WHSW01000423.1 GCA_009379895.1 Solirubrobacterales bacterium | reverse complement strand
GAACCCCACGCCGACCTGATGCTGCAGTGGAAAGGCGGCGCACTCAGCGACCTGACCGTGCCGCTCAAGCGCAAACCACCAGCCATCCGCACCGGCGAGGACACCATCAACCTGCTGCGCCGGCTCGCCGTGCACTACCCCGACGCGCAGATCGCGGGGATCCTCAACCGCCAAGGACGGCGCACCGCCCGAGGGCTGTCATACACCGCCGGTAGAGTTCAAAGCCTGCGCCACCACTGGGGCATCCAGCGCCACCAGCCCGACGACCACCCGCCGCAAGGACAGCTGCTCACCGTGAAAGACGCCGCCGCCGAGCTCGGACTCGCGCCCTCCACCCTGCACCGCTGGCTGGGCGACGGGTTCATCGGCGGCGAGCAGGACACCCCCGGCGCGCCCTGCCTCACCGACCAGCTGCGCGCCCTATTCGTCGACGACGCCCCCCAAGGCTGGCTGGCCATGCTCGAAGCCACCCTCGCCCACGGCGTGTCCCGCCAGACGCTGTTGCAGCGTGTCAAGCGCGGCGAGCTCCAAGCCGTCCACGTACGCACCGGACGCCGAAAAGGCCTGCGAATCCGCGTCCCAGCCGCCGAAAGCGCCCTCTTCGACACCACCCCCATGAGCACTGCGGCAGTGTGACGATGGCACCAAACAGTTGGCGACAT
>WHSW01000422.1 GCA_009379895.1 Solirubrobacterales bacterium | reverse complement strand
GTTCGAAGGCGGGATAGGTTTCGGCGTTGCTGCCTGGCTCGGCGGCGGGGTCGGGGATGCTCCAGTGGATCGTCTGCGGCTCGCCTGGGAATTGCGGGCAGACCTCGCGCACGCGGTCGCAGAGGCTGATCACGTAGTCGAAGCGTCGACGGCTGAACATGTCAAGGTGCTTCGAGCGGCTGTCAGAGATGTCGATCCCGCGCTCACGCATCACCCGCACGGCGTTCGGATGGAGAGGCTTCGGTCGGCTGCCGGCGCTGAACGCCTCCACGGCTCGGCTGGACAGCTCATGCGTCAGCGCTTCGGCGATCTGCGAGCGCGCGCTGTTGCCGGTGCAGAGGAAGAGCACGCGTAGTAGACGAGAACGTTTCGGCGTAGCGCTTCGCCGCGGGCTCACCCCCAGTCCGGAATGGAGTGCCGCTCCGGCGTCAGCCAGTAGCTCGCCGCAGCGCAGAAGATCGAGGCTGTAGTAACTATCGCGGCCGTCGAAAGAGCTGCGGCGAACCGAGACGAGTTCCGCCACTCGCAACCGGCGCAGGTGGTAGGAGACCAGAGGCTGTGGCTCGCCTAGAGAGCCCGCGAGTTCCCCGACGCGGTGGTCACCCCGCGCGAGCTCGCGCAACAGCCGCCAGCGCAGCGGATGGCCAGCAAGCTGGAAGACAGC
>WHSW01000421.1 GCA_009379895.1 Solirubrobacterales bacterium | reverse complement strand
CCGTGCATCCGCAGCGGTCGTTGCTGTTGCGGGCGTTGGGCACGGGCGGCTCGCTCGAGCCGGACCTAAACGTGCACGAGGCCAGGGTCGGGGACCGGTGGCTGCTCTGCTCGGACGGCCTGACCGGGATCGTCACCGAGGAGACCATCCTCGGGCGGCTGTCGACCGACGACGGCCTGGAGAACATCGCACGCCACCTCATCGACCTGGCCAACCGCGGCGGCGGGCCGGACAACATCACGTGCGTGATCGCCGACGTGGTCGACTCGCCGACGGGTCCCGACTATCCGGTGGTCGCCGGCGCGGCGAGCGAGGCCAGGCAGCCGCGGACGGCGAGCGACTCGGCGGCCAGCCGCGCGGCGGCACTCACCACGCCGCTGGAGGAGCCGGCGGATGCGGAGGAGCCGGCGGAGCCGCCGCGCAGCCGCCGCTGGCTGTGGGTCGCGCTGCCCATCGCGATGGTCGCCCTCGTGGTCCTGATGGGCGCCGGCGCCTGGCAATTCACGATGAGCCAGTACTACCTCGGCGCGAGCGAGGGCAACGTCGCGATCTATCGCGGCTTCTCGCAGCCGGTCGGGCCGCTGCAGGTGAACCGGCTGGTGGAACGTACCGACATCCGACTCGCCGACCTGCCAGCCTACGAGCGGGCGCGGGTGAAGAGCACGAT
>WHSW01000420.1 GCA_009379895.1 Solirubrobacterales bacterium | reverse complement strand
AGCTCGCCGAGCTGACCGTCGAGCTGCTCGCCAAGGCGCGCGTGCTCGGCGACCGCCGCTGGCGACTCGCCGCGCTCAGCGAGGAGACCGTCCTGGCCGACGGCGAGCGGCTCACGCAGGCGCTCGCGCAGCTCACCGACAACGCCGTCGCCCACACTCGGGAGGGCGACCTGATCGAGGTCGGCTCGGCCGTGCGCGACGGCCGGGTCGAGCTCTGGGTGCGTGACGGGGGGCCGGGGGTCGACGACGGCGTGCGCGAGCGAATCTTCGAGCGCTTCGCCCGTGCCGACGGCGCCACCGCGGGCGCCGTCGGCGAGGGGGCCGGCCTCGGACTGGCGATCGTCGCCTCGATCGCCGAGGCCCACGGAGGCCGGGTGCGCCTCGACGGCGCTCCCGGCCAGGGTGCGAAGTTCACGCTCGACCTGCCCCTGCGCCAACCGCCGCGAGCGTCCACGCGCCTCCGATGAGCGGTCGGATCCTGATCGCCGAGGACGACGCCGGGATCGCCGCGTTCCTCGACAAGGGCCTGCGAGCGAACGGGTTCGCCACCAAGCTGGTGGCTGACGGCGAGTCGGCGCACGCGTTCGCGTCAAGCGGCGAGTTCGACCTGCTGGTGCTCGACATCGGCCTGCCGCAGCGAGACGGCTTCACCGTCCTGCGCCAGCTGC
>WHSW01000041.1 GCA_009379895.1 Solirubrobacterales bacterium | reverse complement strand
GTCGAGATCGCGCCCTTCTACTCGCGCAGCGGACCGGGCAGCGAGGACCTGAGCGTCGTCCTCGACGACCATCGGGTCGAGCATCCGGAGAACCTGACCGAGTTCGCGTCGGAGATCGCCGGCGGCAGGTTTGCGCTCGTCGTCTTCGCACCGGAGACGAACCGCGTGGGTCCCCACGGCTTCGTGGCGCAGCCGTTTCCGGCGCGGTTCTCGCTGGTGGAATCGCGCGTGCTTGCCGGCCGTACGGATCTGGGCGCCTACATCTTCGAGGACACGGGAAGGGGTTGAGCGGCCATCCGCGATACACGAGCTTGGATCTGCGTCACGCCCCCGCTCCACCTCGGGCTTACGAGGCCGCGGCCGCCAGCCAGCGCTCGGCGTTCTCGGCGTGCAGCTCGCGGAGGATCACCTCGACGTCGCGGGTCAGGCGCCACTCGGGGTAGTCGGCGCGGAATTCGTCGAGGTCGCTGATCCACCAGCGGTGGTCGCCGATCCGGGCCTCGTCGGAGAGCTTCCAGTCGAGTCGTGAGCCCGAGATCCGCTCGCAGGCCTCGATCGCCTCGAGCATCGAGCAGCTCGACTCGCGGCCGCCGCCCAGGTTGTAGACGGCGCCGGCGCGGGGGCGGGCGTGGAAGGCGAGGCAGGCCTCGGCGAGGTCGGCGGCGTGGATGTTGTCGCGCACCTGCTTGCCGCCGTGGCCGAGGACGGTGTAGGGGTCGCCGGTCACCGTGCACCGCATCAGGTAGGCGAGGAAGCCGTGCAGCATCGCGCCGGCGTGGCTCGGCCCCGAGATGCAACCGCAGCGCAGGCAGACCGTCGGCAGCTCGAAGTAGCGACCGTACTCCTGGACCAGCAGGTCGGCGGCGGCCTTGGACACCCCGAACAACGAGTGGGTCGAGCGGTCGATCGACATCGAGGTGTCGATGCCCGCGTGATACGGGTGGTCGGCAGGCAGCTCGAGCCGTGTCTCGAGCTCGATCAGGGGCAGCGAGTTCGCCAGGTCGCCGTAGACCTTGTTGGTCGACAGGAAGACGAAGCTCGCCTCGGGACAGCGCGCCCGCGTCGCCTCGAGCAGGTTGAGGGTGCCGAGCGCGTTGACGCCGAAGTCGGTGTGTGGCTCGCGGGCGGCCCAGTCGTGGGAGGGTTGCGCCGCGGCGTGGACGATCAGCTCGATCTCGGCGCCATGCTCGGCGAAGATCGAATCGATGCGCTCGCGGTCGCGCACGTCGGCGTCCAGCGAGCGAAACTCGTCGAGCTCGGAGACGAGGGCGTCGGTGACCGCGGCGGTCGACGCGTCTCGGCCGAAGAACCTCGCCCGCATGTCGTTCTCGACTCCGATCACGTCGTAGCCGGCGGCCACGGCGCGGCGAACCGCCTCCGAGCCGACCAGCCCCCCGGACCCGGTGACGATCGCGATGCTCATCGACGCGCAGCGTAATCACTCGCGATGTGAGCGGACTCGGCCTCGCCGCGCCCTCGGCGCTCGAGCTCAGCGGCTCGGTTGGGTGACCGTCCGCGACCGCCGGTAGTAGTCGCCGCGGCTCAGGTGGCGCTCGAGGAAGACGTAGAGGACGATGAACAGGTAGCGGCCGCCCATCTCCTGCATTCCGAGCTTGCTCTGGCCCGCGGAGCGGTTGCGCCAAGAGATCGGGATCACGGCGAAGCTGTGGCCGCGCGCAAAGGCCTTCAGGGGCAGCTCGACGGTGAGGTTGAAATGGTTGGAGAACAGCGGCTGGACGGTCTCGATGACCTCGCGCCGGTAGGCCTTGAAGGCGTTGGTGGTGTCGTTGTAGCCGAGCCGGAACAGGGCCCGCACGAACCAGTTGGCCAGGCGGTTGACGGCGAGCTTGACCGGCGGGTAGCCCTCGACTCGCGAGCCGGCCATGAACCGCGAGCCGAAGGCGCAGTCGTAGCCCTGCTCGAGCAGCGTGTGGTAGCGGACGAGGTCGGCCGGGTCATCGGAGCCGTCGGCCATCATCACCGCCACCGCATCGCCTCGGAAGCGCTCGAGGCCGGCGCGGACGGCGAACCCGAACCCGTTCGGGTGGTGGGAGCGGTGGACGCTGATCGCGGGGTGCTCGGCGGCGAGCGCCTCGACCACCGCGGCGGTGTCATCGCCGCTGGCGTCGTCGATGACCAGCACCTCGTGCTCGATCCCGGCTCGCTCGAGGCACTCGATCGTCTCGCTCACGGTGGCGGCGATCGAGCCGGCCTCGTCGCGCGCCGGGATCACCACCGAGAGCATCATCGGTCGAACCCGAGCGCGCCGGCGACCGCGGCCTCGTTGGCCTCGATCCACCTGAGAATGTCCGCGAGCACGTCTTCAGCTCCCCTCGACGGCCGCCAGCGCGTCCTCCCGTAGAGCCGCGAGCAGTCGGAGATGTATACCGGAACGTCGCCCGGCCGCCGCTCGTCGGAGCCCCCGATCGGCACCTCGGTCCCGGTCAGCCGGCGACAGATCTCCGTCGCCTCGAGCAATGAGAGGCTGACCTCGCGGCCGCCCCCGACGTTGCCGACGAAGCCGCTCCAGCGGTCGGGATCGGCTACCTGCTCGGCGACCAGCGCGACCAGGTCGTCGACGTGCAGCAGGTCGCGCACCTGGCGGCCCGATCCCCCGTAGCCGAGGTAGGTCAGCGGGCACCCGAAGTGGTGGTGCAGCAGCCAGAACGTGAACACGCCCTGGTCGACACGTCCCATCTGCCAGGGCCCGGCGACCACTCCGCAGCGATCGATCACCGCGCGCAGGCCGAAGTTCGCCGCGTACTCGGCGATCAGCAGCTCGGCGGCGAGCTTGGTCGCGCCGTAGAGGGTCCGCGGGCCGTCGAGCGGCAGCCCCTCGGCGATCCCCGCCGCCGAGACGCCGGGCAGTGGCTGCTCGGCGGCGAGCTCGAAGCGCGACTCGGCGACCTCGAGGCGCAGGTCGGAGAGCGCGCCGTAGGGGTACACGCGGCTGGTCGACAGGAAGACGAGCTGGGCGTCGTCGCGGCGCGCGAGCTCGATGCAGTTGTAGGCGCCGAGGAGGTTGGTCTCGAACGGGTAGGCGGTCTCGCCGCTCATCCCGACCAGCGCCGAGGGCTCCGCCGAGCACTCGATCAGGACCTCGATCGGGTCGATCGCGCCCAGCGCCTCGCGGTCGCGGACATCGCCACGCACGAAGCGGGCCCCGGCGCGCTCGAGCCGCGGCAGGTTGAGCTCCGAGCCGCGGCGGTGGAGGTTGTCGAAGGCGATCACCTCCCACTCGGGATGCCCGAGCGCCAGCGCGACGCTTAGATTGGCGCCGATGAAGCCCGCGCCACCCGTGACCAGGACCCGCACGCCGCGCGAGGCTAGAGCACGCGAATGAGCGGCGCCGTGGGCGACGAGGCGGAGATCGCGCGCGTGGTCGCTCGCGTTCGCGAGCTGCTTCGCGACTACCGGCCGCCGAGCTTCGACCACGTCCCCGATCCCGACGCGGCGCTCTTCCTCTGCGCCGTCGACCACCGCACCGGGTACGAGGCCGGCCACCTGGTCGCGGGCGAGGGGCCGTTCGCGGGCAGCGAGCTGATGTGGGCGGTCGCGCTGCGGGCGGCTCGCGGGCGGCGCGGGCTGCTCGGCGCCGGTGGCTTGGCCGGGGTCACCGCCGAGGAGGTCGCCGACCTGTTTCGAATCGACGACGAGACGGTCGCTGATCCCGGGCGGCGCGCCGAGCTCTGGCGCGATCTCGCGGCGGGCCTCGACCGCGACCACGACGGCGAGGCGCGCCGGCTGCTCGCGGCCGCGGGCGCCCGGCTCGGCGGAGGCGGCGGGCTGGTCGCGCTGCTCGCCTACTATCGGGCCTACGCCGACCCGCTGGCCAAGAAGTCGCAGCTGTTCGGCAAGATCTGCGAGCGTCGCGGCTGGTTCGAGGTCGCCGACCCCGAGTGCTGGGAGGTCTCGGCCGACAACGTGCTGATGCGGCTCGGCCTGCGCTCGGGGCTGGTCGCGTCGGGCGACCTCGACCGGGTGCGCGCCGACACGCGCGCGGCGTTCAAGCGCGTCGCCGCCGCCGCCGGGGTGACGCCGCCGCTGCTCGACGACCTGCTCTGGGAGCTCGGCCGCCACGACCCGGACCTGCTCGGGCGCCAAGCGGGCGATCTGCGTGAGCCGCCGCGCGAGCGCGGCGTGCACTGGTATTGAGGCTCCAGTGTCTGGTCCGGCTCCCTCCCCGTCAACTCACTAGCCTCGCTCGGCGCGATGGCAGCGCGCGACCCAGGTCAGCGAGGGGAGCCGTTCGACGGCGAGGTGGTTCTGCGTCGCCAGCTCTTTCGTTCCCCCGACGAGGCGTTCGCGGTGCTGCTCGCCGAGGACGGCGAAGGCGCGACGCTGACCGCGGCCGGCCCGCTCGCTCATCTGTCCCCGGGGGACCGGGTGCGGCTCGTCGGCAGCTGGGAGGAGCACGCCCGCTACGGACGCCAGGTGCGCGCCGAGGCGGGATACGTGCTCGATCCCGACGACGCGCAGAGCGTGCGCAAGTACCTGACGACGATCAGGCACATCGGCAAGCACCGAGCCCGCCTGCTCGCCGACCGCTACCCCTTGGGGCTGTTCGAGGCGATCGACGGCGACCCCGAGGCCGTCTTTCGGTCGCTGCCCGGCGTCGGCGGGCGGGGCGCGCGGCAGGCGGCCGAGTCGTGGCGCGAGCGACGGGCGCTGCGCGACCTCTACCTCCTGCTCGCCCCGCACGGTGCCGGCTGGCTCGCCCGAACCCTGCGCGAACGCCATGGCGCGGCGGCGGCGGCGCTCGTCCGCCAGGACCCCTACCGCCTCACCGAGGAGCACGGCATCGGCTTCGCCACGGCGGACGCGATCGCCAGGGCGCACGGCGTGCCCGCCGATGCGCCGGGGCGCCTGCGAGCCGCCGCCCTGCACGTGCTGGGCCGGGCCGAGGCGCGTGGCCACACTTACCTCCCGCTCACCGAGCTGCGACGCGCGGCGGCGTCGCTCGTGGGCGAGCTGCCGCTCGCCACGCTCGAGGGGCTCCATGCGGACGGCCGGATCGTCCTCGACGGCGATCGCGGCGCCCTCGCCTCCACCTGGCACGCGGAGCGACGCAGCGGCGAGGCACTCGCCCGCCTGATCGCCGCGGGCCCCGCCTTCCGAACCCGCCTCCCGCGCCACCCGGACCCGGGCCTCAGCGAGGAGCAGTCGCGGGCGGTCGAGGCCGCGTTCGCGCGCCGGCTGTCGCTGGTCACCGGCGGTCCGGGCACCGGCAAGACCACGCTCGTGCGCTCGATCGTGGCGCTGGCGGCGCGGGCGAAGCGCGACGTGGCGCTCTGTGCGCCCACCGGGAGGGCCGCGCGTCGCCTCGAAGAGGCCACCGGCCACGCCGCGACGACGATTCACCGGCTGGTCGAGTGGCTGCCGGGCGAGGGGCCGGCGCGAGGCGCCGCCCATCCGCTGGAGTGCGACCTGCTGGTGGTCGACGAGTCGAGCATGCTCAGCCTCGGGGTCGCGACCATGCTCCTGGACGCGGTCGGCGACCGGACTCACGTGGTGCTGATCGGCGACGCGGACCAGCTCCCGCCCGTGGGCGCCGGCAAGCCGTTCGCGGACCTGATCGAGTCGGGGCGCGCGCCACATGCCCGGCTCACGCACGTCTTTCGCCAGGCCGCGCGCTCGCTGATCGTCCAGGCGGCGCACGCGATCAATCGTGGGGAGCCCCCCAGCACCCGCCCGGGCGAGGATGGACTGCGCGACTTCTTCTTCCTGCCGGTCGAGGCGGCGAGCGACGCCGCCGACCTGGTCGTCGAGCTGGCCTCGAAGCGCCTGGCGCGCCACTACGGCGTCGATCCGATCCGTGAGCTGCAGGTGCTCGCCCCGATCTACGCCGGTCCGCTCGGCGTCGACTCGCTCAACGGACGCCTGCGCGCGCTGCTCAACGCCGACGGAAATGAGTGCCTGGAGGGCGCGGTCCGGGAGGGCGACAAGTTGATCCAGACCCGCAACGACTACGAGACCGGGCTGATGAACGGCCAGATCGTGATCGCGGTCGGCGAGGACGGGGAGGGCGAGAAGCTGGTCGTCGAGGCCGACGACGGGCGCACGGTCGCGATCGCGGCCGAGCGCGCCCGCTGGCTGCGGCCCGCCTACGCGATCTCCGTCCACAAGTCTCAGGGGTGTGAGATGCCGGTCGTCGTGGTGCCGGTGCACGCCTCCCACGGCGCGCTGCTCTCGCGAAACCTGCTCTACACCGCGGTGACCCGCGCGAAGCGGGTGTGCGTCGTCGTCGGTCAGCGCCATGCCCTGCGCCGCGCCGTCGCGCGCGTGGAGGCATCCGGTCGCTACACGCGGCTCGCCGAGCTGCTCGCCGAGTCGAGCTGAGCGGTCGCTACGCTGGCCCGTGGTGGCGCGATTCACGAACCAGGGCCTCGACCATGTGGCGATCGGGGTCGCCGACGTCGACCGATCGGCCGACTTCTATCGCGAGGTCGTCGGGCTCGAGCGCGCGCACGAGGCCTGGGACGTGCCGGTGGTGATGGCGGCCGTCGGCTCGGGAGTCGCGATCTTCTCGCACGATCTTCATCCCGGCTCGGGCGATCAGGGCGCGATCCCGGCGATCCGCATCCTCCACATCGCCTTCCGGGTCGACCGCGAGGGCTTCGACGCCGCCCGCGTCGAGCTCGACGAGCGGGGGATCGAGACGCGGCTCTCGGACCACGGCATCGCCCACTCGGTCTACTTCGAGGACCCCGACGGCCACAAGCTCGAGCTCACGACGTACGAGGTGTAACCGACCCGCTGCTGTCGGCCGGCCGGATCAGATGACCTGCCTCGACGGATTCTCGGCGAAGACGAAGAACCAGACGAAGAGCGCGACCAGAGCGATCGCCAGCGACAGCAGGAGCATCGGCTCGAGCGGGCCGCGCACGCGCCTGCGCCAGTCCGCCTCGCGCTCGTCCTCGGCGAGGCGGGCGAGCACCCCGGTGATGCGCAGGTAGAGGCCGTTGAGCCAGAACAGGGCCAGCGCGAACGCCGCCATCGCGCACGGGATCCCGACCACGGCGGCGACGAAATGCGTTGGGCCTGAATCGGTCAGCTCACCCAGCGCCCAGAGGCTGGCCACGGGGATCCCGATCCAGAAGGTCGCGCAGGCGAGCGCCAGCACGACGAGCACGAACCCACCGGCGATCCGCTCCCAGGCGCGAGCTCCGCTCGGCGCGCTCATCGTCGGGGAGCCCACATCACGACCCGCCGCCCCGGACTCATTTGATCACCGAGATCTCGGGATGGGTGGCGAGCAGCGTCTGGGTGAAGACGTGGTTGAAGAAGGCCACCGCGAGTAGCGCCACGACCACGGCCTCGTTGACCGCCCTGCCCACCCCCTCGGCACCTCCGGACGCATTCATCCCCTTGTAGGAGCAGACGATCGCGATGATCGCGCCGAACAGGGTCGTCTTCAGGAGCGAACCCCACAGGTCGGTCACCGAGGCGTTGGTGAGCAGGGTGGCGAAGAAGCCGCCCAAGGGCTGATGGTAGGCGAGCTCGGCGAGCAATCCACCCGAGATCCCGAAGAAGATGGCGTACACGTCGAGCAGGCCGGTGATCAGCATGAGCGCGAGGAAGCGGGGCACGACGAGGTTCTTGATCGGATCGACGCCGAGCACCTGCAGCGCGTCGAGCTCCTCGCGGATCTTGCGCGCTCCGAGGTCTGCGGTGATCGCCGTGCCGGCTACCCCGGCGACGATGATCGCCGAGACCAGGGGCGCGAACTCGCGCACCGAGGCGAGGACGAAGAAGCCGCCGAGGCGGTCGAGCCCTCCGAGCAGGCTCAGGATGTTGGCCGCCTGCAGACCGGGCGCCCCGAAGCTGATCGCCACGGTGGAGACGGCCATCGGAAACCAGCAGAGCTGCAGCGCGAACAGGAACTGGCCGATGAACTCGCCGCCGTAGGGATAGGGCGGCCTGACCGTCGAGGTGATCGTCTTGCCGGTCAGGATCATCATGTTCCCGACCTGCTCGAACAGGGACTTGGCGGGCAGGAACGTCCGGTCAGCGACCGCTCTGACCACTACCGGAACGCCCCCCGCGCTCGCCACCGCCCGCCGGCGGCCCGGGTAACGGGCATCCCCCCGAGACCTTGACCTGCCACCAGCTCATCAGCGCCCCGAGGGGCCCGAGGCGGGGCTCGACCTGCCAGGAGAGGCAGCCTTGCTCACCCGTCTCGGCCGCCGAGACGACCTCCCAGCGGTGGGCGCCGGGGTCGGCCACCATCGCGTCGCGGACCTCTCGCGCGCGCCGCTCGCGACGGGCGCGCCGCGTCGCCGCGCCGCGCGCGGTGGCGAGCTGGTGCAGCAGGCTGTCGCGGGTGCGCTCGAGCTCCGCGACTCCCGCGATCCTGGGCTCGGGTGGGTTCAGCGGACGGGTCTCGGCGGCCAGGCTCTCGAGTTCGCGGCTGTAGCTCGCCAGCTGCGCCTCGAGCCTGCCGATCTGGCGTCGCAGCTCGCGACGGGCGGCGAGCTCGTCCACCTCGAGCCACGAGTCGTCGAGGTCGAGCTCGGCGGCAAGCTGCTCGAGGTCGAGCTCGGCGGGCTGATCGGGGCCCTCCTCTGCGAGCTCGGCCGGCAGCGCCTCGGCCAGGGCCTCGGGAAGCGCTGCGGAGATCAGGGCGACGATCGCGACCTCGCGCGGGTCGACACCTGCCTCGCGGGCCGCGGCGAGCGCCTCGGCGGCGATCCGCTCGACCTCCGGAGAGCCGGGGGCGCCCTGGGCGACGAAGCTGCCCCGTCCGTGAGCGGTGGCGATCAGGCCCTGGTCCTCGAGGCGCCCGTAGACGCCCCGGACCGTGTTCACGTTGACCCCGGCCCATTGTGCCAGCGCCCGAACGCTCGGCATCCGCTCGCCGGCCCGCAGCCTTCCGGCCGCGATCAGCGCGCGCAGGCGCCAGGCGAGCTGGACGCCGACCGGCAGCTCGTCGGCGGGGTCGGCCTGGAAAGGGGTCGGGGCCGCTTCTCTCTGTGCCATGGAGTCACACAGTAACGCGGGTGAACTGTATGAGTCAAGCGATACAGCCAAGCGCAGCCAGGCGATATCGGGCCGTTGGTAGCCTCGGCAGCGTGCGGATCTCCCGATCGCAATGCGCCGAGCTGGTCGCGCACGCGCGCGACGACGCGCCCAACGAGTGCTGCGGGATGTTGGCCGCCTCGGACGGCGGCTTCACCGCCTACTTTCGGGCCGCGAACGAGTTCGCCAGCCCGATGCGCTTCCAGATCGACTCCCGCGACCAGATCAGGATCACCAACGAGATCGAGTCCCGCGGCGAGGAGATCGGCGCGATCTTTCACTCGCATCCCCACAGCGAGGCGTATCCCTCGCAGACCGACGTCAACCTCGCCCGCTGGTGGCCGGGGGTGCTGTGGTTGATCTGCTCCCTGGAGCCCGAGGAGCCGATCGTGCGAGCCTTTCGGATCGACGGCGCGGAGGTCGAGGAGGTCGACCTCGTTGTCGAGTGAGGACGAGCGGGCCGAGCCGCTCGCCTGCCCGACCTGCGCCCGCAAGTACCCACTGACGGAGCGCTTCTGCGCCGATTGCGAGATGCCGCTCGTCTACGTCGGGCGCGGGGAGGAGGAGCCGATCACCGAGGCGCACGAGCGCGCGCGCAAGGTGAAGCCCGAGTTCGCCGGCGGCGAGCTGGTCAAGGTCGGGTTCGCCCAGAACCAGGCCGAGGCCCAGCTGATCCAGGGCATCCTGCTCGAGCAGGGGATCCCGAGCGTCGAGCGGCGCTCGCGCGGCTTCGACGTGCCCGACTTCCTCGCGGCGGGCCCGCGCGACATCCTCGTCCCCGCGGCCGGCGGCGAGCTCGCCCGCGAGCTGCTCACCGAGGTCGGCGGGACCGCCGAGCACGACCTGCCGCAGGGGCCCACCGCCGAGCGGCCGGGCCGGCTGCTGGTCGGGATGCTGATCGCGCTGGCGGTCGCGGCGGCGATCGTCTGGGTGATGAGCCGGTTCGTCGGGTAGTAGTCGTCATCGTAGGACGTCACGGCGTCAAGCGGCGTCTATGTGCGCACCGATGCCGCGTCCATGTCGATCCGGTTCACGCGCGCGACTCGCGCGATGTCCGCGTCGTGGGCGAGCAGCGCCGCCTCTCGCCGCCAGGCCACGGCCGCGATCAGGCAGTCGATCATCCCCCGCGGGGTGACCCCCGCCGCTCGGCAGCGTCGGTAGAGGCGCACCGCCGCGTCAAAATCAGATACGGCCTCGAAGGCGAGCAGCTCAAAGCGCGCCAGAAGGCGGCGTAGGTCGGCCTCGCGCCGGTCGTCGCGCGCCCCCGCCAGCACCTCCATGACCACAGGCTCGGTCACCGCGAGCGGCCCGGCGGTCTCGATCAGGTTCGTGAGCCGCCGATCGACCGGGCTGCCCGTGGCACGGTCGTACTCGACCCACGCGGACGTGTCGGCGAGTATCACGCCGCGCGCGGCGGCACGTCGCGCGGTGGCACGTCGATCGCGCGCACCCCGCGCATCGCGAGCGCCTCCTCGCGCGTCATCGGCTGCCCCGCGAGATGGCGCAGGGCGAGGTCGACGGCCGCCTTCTTGGTGCGCAGGCCGTAGCGCTCCATGATCGCGCGGACGCTCGCATCGTCGATCTCGATGTTGGTCCGTACCTTGTCCATACACCAAAGATACACCAAGACTTTTGCGTGTGGCTGAGCATCTCGATGAGTTTTGGTCCAGGCCGCGGACCTCGCGTGTAGGTCGGCCCCGGATGACCACACCGCAGCGTGTCGTCGACGTGCCCGGCCTGTCCAACAGCCGTCAGTTCGCCTACGCACACGTCGTCGTCGCCGGAGATCTGATCTTCGTCGCCGGGCAGGCGGGCCAGGACGAGAAGGGGCGACTCGTGTCGCTCGAGTTCACAGATCAGGCGCGCCGCACGTTCGAGAACATCGAGCCAGAGCTTCGCCGCGCGCCCGGCGCGCTGACCGCGCGGCGATGACATCGAGATCGGCCTGTTCACCGATCCCGAGGTCACGTGATCGGCGTCGTCAAGTAGCGGCGATCGCCGGCTCAGCCGAACGGGCCCTCGTCGGCGAGCTCGTCGAGCGACCCGGCGCGGGGCAGGTCCTCGCGCAGGTGGCGCCGCCACTCGCGCTCGACCTCGCGAAAGCGGGCGTCGAAGGAGAGCTCGATCGCCCGCCCCGCCCCCTCGCGCCGCAGCCGCGAGACGAGCACGCCGCAGGCGTCGCGGCCGCGCTCGCGTTCGAGCAGGTCGAAGATCGTCCCGCCGAGGATCATCGCGTCGCGAGCCGAGGGGGGAAACGCCGGCGGGCGCCCCTGGCGCATCCGGGTGTTGACCGCCGCCCGAAAGAGCGCCGTCTGCCCGGCGAAGTACTGGGCGCCGCCCTCGATCAGCCACGCCCAGCGTACGTAACGATAGAAGCGCCGCGGTCCCCAGGGGGGCGGCAGGCGCCGGTTGTTGGCCGCGATCACGATCTGCGCGTAGAGGCGCTCGGCGGTCCCGCGCAGGGCGGCGAGCGAGTCCTCGCCGGCGGCGCGGCGGTCGGTGTAATGGTCGTTGAGGATGTGGAGCTCGGAGGCCATCGCCCAGCCGGCGAGGTAGCGGCGCCCGGCCGGCGCCGCCGCGAGCCGAGCGCCGGGCAGGAAGGGGTGCGCGGCGGCGAGCCACCCCGGGTTGGGATGGATGATCACCGTGATCCCGCCGGGGGCGTCGTCGAAGCGATCCTCGAGTCGCAGCCTGAGGTCCTCGAGGCGGTCGAGCGTGCGTTGCGCGCACGCCTCATCATCCGTCTCGTGACGGGCGGTGAAGCTCAGCGACTCGGTCTCTACCCAGGCCAAGGCGCTACTGCCCCGTGGGCCAGTGCTCGACGCGAAGCTCGCGCATCGGGAAGTCCTTCGGGTTGCCGGTGGCGAGCCGCCCGCCGGCCGTCAGCGCCGCCGCGGCGACCAGGCAGTCGGCCTGGGTGAGCGTGCGTCCGCGCGGCGCGTGAGAGCGCCGCCACTCGCCCGCCAGCCGGCCCTCGCGCGAGCTCAGCGGAACGATGTGCAGCCCGCCGAACAGCCTCGCGGCCGTCTCGCGCTCTCGCGGCCACAGGCCGCGCACCGTCTCCTCGACGGTGATCGCGCACACGCAGGCCAGATCGCCCTGCTCGCGTACTCTCGCGAGCCGCTGCGCCGCCCCGGGACGGCCGCGCAAGATGTCGATGACGACCGTCGTGTCGACCAGTATGGCGGCCATCAACCGACGCGCTCGGCGTCGGCGCGGCGCTGCTCGCGGACCCAGGATGCCGCGTCCTGGTCCCACGCGTGACCGGAGTCGGCGATCGCACCGAGTGATCCCTCGATCAGCTCCCAGCGGCGCTCCTCGTCGAGCGCTCGGCGCGCGGCGGCGGCGATGAACGAGCTCCGCCCGCGTCTTCCGACGCGCCGATCGAGCTCGCGGACCAGCTCGTCCTCCAACGTAATGTGTAGACGCATGGCCACAGCTTGACACACTGGGCGGAGCCGTCCGAGCCTGGAGTCGGGACGCCGATCCGCGCCGCGGCGGCGGCGACCTCGGGCGTGGCCATGCGCCGGTTCAGCGGGCGCCGCTGCGCTCGCGCTCGTAGTCGAGCTCGGTCCGCAGGCCGCGCACGGCCAGGGCGTCGCGCGCGGCCTCGAGGCTCGGGGCCTCGGCCACCGCGCGCGCCAGCGGCAGCTCACCGCCAGCCGCGAGCGGGTCGAAGCAGAACGCGAGCGCGCCCAGCGGGCTCAGGGGGACGCGCCGCAGCCCGCCGCGGATCTCGGCCTCCCCCAGCTCGCCGCGTGCGCACCGGACGACCTGCAGGCTCGCCTCGGTGCCGGAGTCGCGGGCGGCGAGCTCGAGCTCGTCGGCGACCGCCGGGCTGACGCCCCAGGTGCCCATCCAGGCGCCGGCGCGGCCGATCGCCGCGACCCGCGCGAGCACCTCCTCGCCGGTCAGCTCGCCGTCGCAGCCGGCGCCGAGCACCGCGGCCGCGACCCCGAGCCCGGCGGCCACCGGCGCTGCGGCCGCGAGCATGATTGCGTCGCAGAGCGGGCTCGCGAGGCCGGGTTCGGAGCCGTCGGCGATCGCGTCGCCGCCGATGTCGACGAGCACGGCGAGATCGCAGTCGAGCGCGGCCGCGGCGTCCGCGATGCCCTCCGCGGCGCCTGGGGCCCCGCCGGTGACATCGATCAGCGCGGTCACCGCGCCGGGGTCACGCCGGCGCAGGTGCGCCGCGGCGTAGGACTCGCTGAACAGCACCCCGCCGCCGGTCGCGGTCGCCGGATCGGCGAGGACCGCGTGCATGCCGATCCGTCGCCCGCCCGAGATCTCGTCGATCGGGCGAGGCCCGGGTCGCGGGTCGCGGGCGAACCGCTCCCAGGCGACCCCGCCGAGCGCGAACGGCGTGCCGAGCTCCTCGCAGCGCCGGCCGACGGCCAGCGAGCCGATCACGTCCCCGCCGCCCCCGATCCCAAGCACGAGCGCCCGCCGGGCGGCCCGCACCGTCTCGTCGAACGAGAGCGTCAACCCACGCCCGCGGCCACTAAGGCCATGCAGGCACGAGCCCTAACCCGCCGAGAGCGGACGCGAAAGCGGAGCATCTCGGCGGCGGTGTCTATCTCGGCGGAGTTGTCTCTGTCAGACCAGCGCCGGCTCGGCGTGGCAGAGCTCGCGGATCGCGGCCGCGGCGCGGCCGAACTCCTCGTCGGCCATCACCGGGGTGCCCTCGAAGGGCAGCTCGCGGTCGATCTCGACCCAGGAGCGGCAGCCGTGGTACTCGTCCCGCACCCTGACCGTGACGGGGCGCGGGATGCGGTGGACCCGCAGGAGCAGCACGTGCAGGGGATGGGTGCGCTTCCAGCGCAGCCGCTTGCTCGCGTAGTCGGGGGTCCACACGTGGTAGGGCGAGAGCGCGTCGACGATCCGTGGATCGTCGGTCTCGAAGTGATCGGAGACCTCCGCCCAGGCGCGGATCCGCACGCGGTCGGGCTGGGCGATGCCACCGTCCTGGAGCAGCGCCCTGGGGGGCGGCTCCTCGTCGGGCCAGACGCCCTCCTCGAGGGCTCGGCGAAGCTCGGGGTGGTGGGACTCGCGGACGAGGTCGTTGCGCTGATGGTCGAACGTGGGGTAGAGGAAGAACTGCTCGTGCTCGAGCTCGAAGTGCTTGTTCTCCTCACGGATGCCGCCCTTGCGCAGGGTGAGCAGCTGCTCACCCTCCGACAGCGCGCGCACCGTGACGGCCCACTCTTTGAAGGCAATAGGCATTGAAAAGTCGCGTAGGGGAATCGGTTGACGCTTTCCCGGGGCTTCACTGCGCCCCGGAGGGGCGGTCGCACCCGGTGAGGGCGTGGATTCTAGAGGAGCGCCGGAAAATCGCCAACTTTGTAATCGATGTTGCGTGATCGCAATCGGCGGGTTTCATCCGGGCACGGGGTCGGCGACTCCGTCCCCGGGGCGCCGCCATCGTTCAGGTGGCGGCCAGCGGGACGCCCGTCATCGGTCGGGCCAGCAGCAGCAGGGCGGCGGCGATCGCCCCGGTCGCGGCCATGACCACGAAGGCGCCGGCGAAGCCCCAGGTTTGGTTCGCCGCCAGCACGATCAGCGGCGCGAGGGCGCCGCCGACATGGCCGAGCCCATCGGTGAAGGCGACGCCGGTGGCCCGAGCGTGCGTCGGGAAGTGCTCGGCGGTGTAGGTGTAGAGCAGCGGCACTTGGAAGCCGTTGAGCGCGGCGGCCGCAAAGCCGACCAGCATGATCACCGCGGGCGAGGGCGCGAGTCCGATCACCAGCAGCGCCACCGCCCAGGCGCCCGCGGCGATCGAGGTCGTGCGTCTTCGTTCAACCCGGTCGGCGAGCCGCGTGGCCGCGAAGGCGCCGACGACGAAGCCGGCTCCCGCCGCGACGAGGAAGCTGAGGCTCGAGGTGAGGCTGAAGCCATGGTCGGTCAAGAGCGTCGGCGCCATCGTCAACCACCCGTAGCTGCCGATGTAGTAGACGAACCAGATCGCCACGAACAGCGCCGCCTGACGCTCGAACAGGCCCCGGCTCGGGCGTTGCGCGGGCGCGGCAGCCGGCGAGTCGACCTCGGGCAGCTCGCCGCCGGTCAGCGCACGCGCCTCGCGCTCCGCGCTGATCACCACCCGCTCGGCCTCGCGGCGCCGACCGCGGGTGAGCAGCCAGCGCGCGGACGGGGGCAGATTGCGGCGCAGCGTCGCGACGGTCAGGCCGCCGAGGGCCCCGAGCAGGAACAGGACCCGCCAGCCGTCCTCGAAGCTCGGCACGAGCGCGCGCGCCACCAACGGGACCACGGCGAGGCCGGCGAACGCCATCAGCGTCACCCGGGTCGTGCTGGTGCCGCGCATGCGCGCGGGCGAGAGCTCCCCCACGTACGTGGTCACGCCCGCGATCTCCGCGCCGATGCCCATCCCGGCCACGAAGCGAAACGCGATCAGCCATCCGATGCTCGGGCTCAGCGCCGCGGCCAGCGTCCCGGCGGTGAACACGCAGACCGAGATCATCAAGGCCAGCCGGCGCCCGCGCAGGTCGGCGATCCTGCTGTTCACCAGGGCGCCGACGATGTAGCCCACCAGGCTGGCTGTCACCGCGAGCGCCGCGGTCGAGCTCGAGACATCGAACTGACTCGCGATCACCGGCAGCGCGAGCCCGATGGTCATGATGTCGAAGAAGGCGAAGAAATAGCCGGCGCCGATCACCCACAGAAGCCTCTGGCCGTAGGGCCAGACCGGGATCCGATCGAGCCGGGCGAGGAGATCGGCGCCATCCGACCCTGGGTCGGTGACGGGCGGTGCGATCCGGGCGGCCGATCGCATGGTCAGCGCGCGCCGCGGTCGGTGGGTCCAGGGCTCGGCGTCGCGCGCTTTGCCCAGCTTCGGCCCTTCCAGCGATGCGGAGGCATAGACAGCAGGTCAGGTCGAGGCGAGGTCGGCGGTGACCTGCGTCTCAAGCCGGCGACGGTTGAGCTTGCCGGTTCCCGTGCGCGGCAGCTCGCCCAGCACGAAGATGTGATCGGGGACCTTGTACCGGGCGACGCGATCGGCGACGAACGCGCACAGCTGCTCTCCGGTTGGCGCAGGCGCGGCGCCGGACTCGAGCTCCACGTACGCCTCGACGGTTTGCCCGAGGTGCGGGTCGGGCGCACCGACGACGCAGGCGAGGCGCACCGCCGGGTGCTGGTAGAGGATCTCCTCGACCTCCTCGGGCACGATGTTCGACCCGGCCCGGATGATCACCTGCTTCGCGCGGCCCATGAACCAGAGCCAACCGTCGGCGTCGAAGCGGCCGAGATCGCCGGTCCGCAGCCAGCCGTCACGCAATGTCTCGGCGGTCGCACTGGGGTTATCCAGGTAGCGGTCGAACATTGCCCGCGACTTGACGAGGATCTGACCCGTCTTGCCCGTGGCGACCTCGGCGTCGTTGTGGTCGACCACCCGTACCTCGTGGCCCGCGGTCGGCAGGCCGGCCGAACCGAGGCGCTTCTTGCCGAACGGGGGGTTGGAGACGTAGTGCGAGCACTCGGTCATCCCGATCTCCTCGGTGACCTCGAATCCGGTCAGCTCGGCGAAGCGGTGGTGCACGTCCATCGGGATCTTGTCGCCGCCGACGGTCACCGACCGCAGGGACGAGAGGTCGTGGTGCTCGTGCTCGTCGGCCTCCACGAAGTCGTCGAGCCCGGTGGGGAGCAGCTGCATCAGCTCCACCCGCCAGCGCTCGATCAGGGGGAGCACCACATCCGGGTCGGCCGATGCGCCGAGGACGGTCGGCCCTCCGCCCAGGGCACCCCCGAGGACGTTGGAGAACGCGCCGATATGCGACGCCGGCGTGGGCAACAGCTGGACGACCCCCGCCGCCTGCCCGTACTCCGCTCGCACCGCCTCGGCGAGGGCGCGCAACCCGTCGTGCGTGTAGACGGCGCCCTTGGGGTTCCCCGTCGTGCCCGACGTGTACATGATCATCGCGTCGGCGGATCGGTCGAGCGCCACCGGCTCCAACGCCCGAGACGCCGGCAGGTCGTCGAACGACGCCCAGCCGTCACGGCCCGCGCCCACGAGGTAGCGCCGCTCGACCCCGAGTTCGGTCCAGTCGAGCGGCGCGAGCCGATCGACGAGCTCGGGATGAGCGATCACGACCGTCGACCCCGAGTGGCTGATTGCACGGCCGGCGTCGGCTGCGATGTAGCGATGGTTCAGCGGTACGGCGGTGAGTCCGGCGGCGAAGCACGCCCAGTAGCCGGCGACGAGCTCGGCGCAGTTCGGCATGAAGAACGCGATCCGGTCGCCCGCTTGCGCACCGGCATCGTGCAGGCCCCTCGCCAGTCGACCCGACCATTCGGCCAGCTCTCGAAAGGTCCAAGCGTCATCGCCTGTGCGCAGCGCGATTTCATCGGGCGTCGTCGCCGCCGAGGTCGTCAGCAGCTCGCTCACCGATCCCTTGCCGCCCATGGGCCGAGGAGTATCGCATGGCCGGTTCCTCGCATATCCGAGTGTCGCGCACGCGGATCGGGCCCGACCGCTACACGGAGCCGTCGCCCTCGCCGAGCAGGGTGGCGGCCTGCCGGGCGTTGATCCAGGCCGGCCCGTGGGAAAGCCCTCCGCGAGCTCGAGCGCGAGCTCGACGTACGGGGTGAGGACCTCCATCGCGCGATCGGTCTCGCCGGAGAAGGTCAGCCGCGTGGCGACGGCGGAGATCCCGTCGAGCCGGTCCCAGCGGTCCGAGGCATCGTCCGCGACGATCGGCGCGGCGAGCCGCACGGCCTCATCCAGCGGCCCGTCGAAGGCCAGCGCCTGCGCGCGCAGGCCGTCGACCTGCTGAAAGGCCCTCCCCCGTGAAGCTCGACTGCTCGCCGACAAGGTGAGGCTGACGGTCAGGCGGCGCGCCAAGGCCCGCAAGCGACTGCGCGGGCGCGGCACGCTCAGGGTGCGCCCGAAGGTGATCTACACACCGCAGGGCGGCGAGCCGAACACCAAGCGCACGCCGCTGAGGCTGAGGCTGAGGGACTGAGATCAGTCGGCCACGGCCGTGCGAACCAGCGGCAGCGCGGCCTGCCGGCGATCCCCGGTGAGCAGCGTCAGGTCGTTGGCCAGGGCCGTGGCGGCGATCCAGAGGTCGTTGGTCGCCAGCCTGCCGGTAGCGGCCCGCAGCTCCGCATAGCGACTGGCCACCGCGGCGTCGATTCCGAGCACGGGCGCCGCGGTCGTGATCGCGGTCAGCCGCCGAGCGCGAGCCGCCCGAACCTCGGGCCCAGCGGCGAGTAGGACACCCGCCTCGAGCTCGCCGACGCTGACGGCGCTGAGCGCCCAATTGCCGGCGAGCTCCGTGCTCGCAAGCGGCCTGGCGCGGATCAGCACGCTGGTATCGATCAGGGTGGTCAGCTCGACCACGGATCTTCGGCGGCCTCGCTCTCCGCGGCCCGGGCGAGCTCGAGCTCGTCGGCCCAGCCGGCGTCGATCGGGCAGTCGGCGAGGATCCGCGCGAGCGCGGTGGGGCCGGCAGGGCCCCGCGCCCGCGCCAGCGGCCCGAGCTCTGCCACAGGACGGCCGTTGACCGTGATCGTCAGGCGCTCGCCGGCCTCGGCCCGGCGCAGCACCTCGCTCGGATTGTTGCGCAGATCTCGCTGTGGAATGCGGGGCACGCCCCGCAACGTAGCAGATCGTCTACACGGCGGGCTCCCCCGGTAGTCCCAAGCCCGAAGTCAAGGAATAGGCTGCGCCGGCGTGCCGCCCGACTGGCTCGAGACGATCGCCTGGGTCTCGCTCGCGCTGGCGGCGATCTGCGCCGCCCTGGTCGCCTGGGACATCCTCGGGCGCGGCTATCGCCAGCCGATGCGGATCATGGAGGCGGTCTGGCCGATCACCGCCCTCTACCTCGGCCCACTCGGCCTGCTGGCCTACCGGCGCTGGGGCCGGCCGAAGAGCAACCGCTACCAGCGCGAGCACGGTGAGACGGGCCGCAGGCCGTTCGCGGTCCGCGTCGGCGTCAGCGCCAGCCACTGCGGCGCGGGCTGCACGCTCGGCGACATCATCGCCACCTGGGTCGTCTTCGCCGCCGGCCTCACGGTCGCCGGCCTGGCCCTGCCCTACGAGTACCTGTTCGACTTCACCTTCGCCCTCGCGCTCGGGATCGCGTTTCAGTTCTGGTCGATCCGCCCGATGCGTCCGGAGCTCGCCCGCGGGGAGGTGGTGCGGCGGGCGCTGAAGGCCGACAGCCTGTCGCTGACCGCATTCGAGATCGGCCTCTTCGGCTGGATGGCGATCATGCAGCTGGTCCTGTTCACCGACCCGCACCTGCCGCCCGACACCGCCTCCTACTGGTTTCTGATGCAGGTGGGGATGGCGCTCGGGTTCCTGACCACCTATCCGGTCAACATCTGGCTCATCCGCCGCGGGATCAAGGAGGCGATGTCCTGAGCAGTAGTCGTCTACGTCAACCTGGCGTGACGCACGCGATCGGAGCCATCGCCTCAGAAGTCGCCCTCGGCGAGGCGTAGGCGATCGGGCGGGGGCCGATCGCGAAAGGCGGCGATCCAGTGCCGGTGCCAGCGGCACGCTCCCTCGCGCTCGTAGTGGAAGGCGAAGCGGGGGACGGGCTCGAATCCCCAGGAGAGCAACATCGGCTTCAGCGCCACCGTGTCCGTGAGGATGATCTCGGCGCCCCGCCGCCAGCACTCCTCGACCGCAGCCCAGAAGATGGCGCGGCCCGCGCCGGCTCCCCGCTGCGCCTCCGCTACGACGCCGTCGCCCAACCCGTGCAACCTCGTAGGTGGGTCGGTCTGGAGCTCGAAGATCGAGAGCTGGCCCACCGGCTCGCCGGCGAGTTGACACAGCGAACGGAAGGCCGGCCGGATCGTCCGCCATCCCTCGGGCCCGTAGGCGCCGGCGGCCCGGGGAAATCCGGAGGAGATCAGCTCCCTGAGCGCGATCCGATCCCGATCGGGGATCTCGTCCTCCTCGACCACGGTGACCTCGGCCGCCGGCGAGGCGCGGCGCCGTGGCCGGGCGGCGCTCGACGGTGTGCTCCGCCGAGGCCGGGCGGCACTGGCGGGGTCCGGCTCGAACCCGCTCAGGCTCGGGCCACGCCCGAGCAGCGCGGGCTCCAGCCCGCGCTCGCGGGCCAGCCGGACCAGGGGCTCGATCAGGGCGACCGTGCCCGAGCAGTCGGGCCGCGGCGCCCCGGGCCCAACCGCATCGTGCATGAGCACGACCGCGCCCGGCTCCAGGTCCGGGGCGATCCGGGCCACCATCGTCTCGGCCGGGTCCCCGCGCCAGTCGAAGCCATCCGCCGACCAGCGGATCAGCCGCAGCCCGTGCGAGGCGGCGAGCGCCTCGCTCCAGCTCGCGCGTGCCCCGCCGGGGGGCCGCCAATAGGTGGGGTGGACGCCGACCCCGGCGAGCACCTCGAGGGCCTCGCGGGTGTCCGTCGCGATCGTCGCCCGCCAGTGGAAGGGGTGGACGAGGTGGCGCATGCAGTGAAGCTCGACGCCGTGACCCGCCGCCAACGCCGTGCGGACCGGCTCGGGGTAGCGGGCAACCCGCTCGGCGACCACGAAGAAGGTCGCGCGGGCGCGGACCCGCTCGAGCTCCTCGATCACCCGTGGGGTCCACTCGGGGTCGGGCCCGTCGTCGAAGGTGAGGTGGACTACTCCCAATCTCGATACAGCCTCGCGTAGGTACCGTCGCGGGCGAGCAGCTCCTCGTGCGTCCCCTGCTCGGCCACTCGGCCCGCCTCGAAGACGACGATGCGGTCGGCGCCGCGGACGGTCGAGAGCCGGTGGGCGACGACGATCGCCGTGCGCGCCGCCGTGAGCCGGTCCAGCGCGCCGGTGATCTCCCGCTCGGTGCGAGCGTCGATGCTCGCGGTCGCCTCGTCGAGGATCACGATCCGGGGGTCGGGCAGCGCCGCCCGGGCCAGGCAGACGAGCTGGCGCTGTCCCGAGGAGAGGTTGCCGCCCTCCTCGCCGACCTCGGTCGCCAGCCCGTCGGGGAGGGCGGACAGCGCCTCCAGCACGCCGACGGCGCGGGCGGCCCGCTCGACCTGATCGTCGGACGCGTCGGGGCGCGCGAAGGCGATGTTGTCGCGCACCGTGCCCTCGAACAGCAGCGGCTCCTGGGGCACGATCCCCAGCTGGCCGCGGAGCGAGGCGAGGGTGACCTCGCGGACGTCGTGACCGTCGACCAGGACGCGGCCCCGCTGCGGATCGTAGAAGCGGGTGACGAGCTTCAGCAGGCTCGACTTGCCGGCTCCGGTGGGGCCGACGACCGCGACCGTCTCCCCGGCGCGGATCCGGAGGTCGACATCGTGGATCACCGGGCGCTCGGCGTCGTAGCCGAAGGTGACCCCTTCCAGCGCGACCTCGCCGCGCAGAACCGGCAGCTCGCTGGCGTCGACCCGCTCCGCCACCTCGGGGCGCTGGTCGAGGAGATCGAAGCTCTGGTCGAGCGCCGCGGCCCCCTGCAGGTAGGTGGGGTAGAGGCCGGCGAGATCGATGAGCGGCTGCAGCGCCATCCGCAGGTAGGCGATGAATGCGATCAGCACGCCGAGCTTCGCGTCGCCGTCGACGACCTGATGGCCGCCGATGAGCACCACCACCGCGATCACCACGACCGAGACAAAGGCGATCCAGGGCAGGTAGAGCGCGGCGAGCTCGACCTGGCGCAGGTTCGCGCGGCGGTCCAGCTCGTTGAGCTCGGCGAAGCGATCAGACTGGTGTTGCTCGCGGGCGAAAGCCCGCACCACCCGGGCGCCGACGATGCTCTCGTCCATGGTGGAGGTGACGTCGCCGATCGTGTTCAGCGCCGCGCGGTAGGCGGAGGCGGCGACCCGCTGGTAGAGCCAGCCGGCGGCCGCGATCAGTGGGAAGACCCCGAACACGATCAGGGCGAGCTCGACGTCGAGCAAAAAGAGGACGACGATCGTCGCGAGAATCGTCACGGAGTCGGAGATCAGGGAGTTGAGCGCGCCGGAGACGAGCTGGTTGAGCGCCTCGACGTTGTTGGTGAGGCGCGAGATCAGCACACCCGTTCTGTGGCGATCGTAGAAACCGGTCGAGAGGCCCTGGAGCTGCTCGAAGAGCCGCACCCGCAGGTCGCGGAGCACGTACTGGCCGACCGCGCCCACCAGGTAGGTCTGCGCCCAGCCCGCGATCCAACCGATCACGATCGCGGCGACGATCGCGAGCACGATCTCGTCGAGAAGCGCCGTATCGCGTGTCGCGATCACGTCGTCGATCGCCCGGCCCGCCAGGTAGGGAGGGGCGAGGGCGGCGACGGTGGAGACGATGATCGCAACGCTCGCCAGCGCCATCCGACCGCGGTAGGGGCGGACAAGGTCGGCGAGGTAGCCGAGGCGGCGGGAACCGCTCACCCCGCGCCGCTTCCAGCGGGCGACCGCTGGTCGCGGCTGTCCGCCGCGACCAGGGCCCGGTGAATGCCCGGCAGCTCGTGATGGAACT
>WHSW01000419.1 GCA_009379895.1 Solirubrobacterales bacterium | reverse complement strand
CGCGTTGGATGAGCCGGGGCGCGACGCGGTGGCGGGGGCGCTGGCGCGGCTCGAGGCGGCGCTGCGGGCGCGGACGGCGAGCGCTTCGTTCTGAGACGCGCGCTCGCGGCGGGCGCCGGCGAACGTCAACTGCAGCATTGAAGGGAAGCGCGGTTGGGAGTGCGCTCCCGTGAAACGCGCCGATTCTCGAGCGATTGTCACGTTGACCACCAAATAGGTGGTCAACGTGACAATCGTCCGCCCGCCACCGCGGCGATAAGCTTCAACCGAGCGCGGCGACGACCGCCTCGAGCTCCTCGACCACGTCGCCGTCGAGCTTCATGCAGGCATCCTCGTCATAGGGCGTCGGGCCCTGGGTGACGATCGCGACCCGCCCGCCGACGCCGAGGGTCAGCTCCGGCAGCGAAGTATCGCCGTCACCGTCCAGGCCCAGCACGAAGATGCCCAGGTCCTTGAGGTTCTGCCCGCTGCGGGAGGTGATGGCCTGATACCAGACCAGCCGCGGATCGGGGGTGCGCACGGTGATCAGGTGAGCCGAGCCGGCCGCCGGGGTCCCGTCGGGGTTGAGGTTGTCGACCACGTTGACCGGCGACTCGTCCGCGCCGAGCACGTCCTCTGCCCGCAGCGCGGTCACCATCGCCTCATCGAAGCCCGCGTCGTCCAGGATGT
>WHSW01000418.1:332-676 GCA_009379895.1 Solirubrobacterales bacterium | reverse complement strand
CGACGATGACGTCGTCTCGTGGCGTGCCAATCGTCTTCTTGCCGTCGGCGACCATCGTTGCCTGCTCGCCGTCGCAGGTTGCCGGCAACGAGTCGACCGCCACCCCGGCCGGGCCGCCGGCGCCGGTGATGAAGCTCTGATTGATGTTTGAGCCGTCGAGGTCGGCGCTCCCGATCGTGCCGGTGCCGAAGTTGGTCCAGTAGACCTGCGCGGAATCGACCGCGACCCCGATGGGCCTCTCCGCCCCCGTGATGAAGCTCGTCTTCACCCCGGTGCCGTCGAGGTTGGCGCGCCCGATCGAGCCGCCGCTAAAGCTCGCCCAGTAGACGTGCGCGGCGTCCACC
>WHSW01000418.1:0-322 GCA_009379895.1 Solirubrobacterales bacterium | reverse complement strand
TCGAGGTTGGCGCGCCCGACCGTGAAGGGAAAATTGAAGTTGCCCCAATAGACGTGCGCGGCGTCGACCGCCACCCCCTGGGGCACGGAGGCGCCGCCGATAAAGCCCTTGTTCACCCCCGAGCCGTCGAGGTTGGCGCGCCCGATCGTGCCCTCGTGGTACGCCGTCCAGTAGAGGTGCGCGGCGTCGACCGCCAGCCCGTAGGGCTGGTTCGAGCCCAAGCCGGTGATGAACCCCTGGTCCACGCCCGAGCCGTCGAGGTTGGCGCGCCCGATCGTGCCGGTGCCGGGGTTCGTCCAATAGACGTGGGCGGCATCGACCG
>WHSW01000417.1 GCA_009379895.1 Solirubrobacterales bacterium | reverse complement strand
CGATCCGGTTCAGCATGACGTTGAGCAGGACGGCTTCGATGTCGAGCAGGGGCTTGGGCAGCGACTCGAGCAGGGGCCGGAGGACGTCGAGCTTCGGAGTGAAGAGCGCGATGCCCGGCCCCTGGATGAGGCCCATCGACTTCGTGCGCTCCATCTCGGCGACGAGGTTCTGCACGTTCTCGGGGGTGTTGGGCCCGAGCAGCCTGACATCGCCGACGGTGCCGAGCTTGACCCTGAACTGGCCGGAGGTCCCCCGCATCACCCGGTGGATCGGCCGGACCATGAGCTGGTCGTCGGCCAGTTCGACGATCAGGGCCATGATCCGGTCGGCGCCGGGATCAGAGACGCCGGCGGCCCGCTGCTCCGCCTGGTAGGCGAGAGCCGTCTCGTAGCGGTGGTGGCCGTCGGCGATCAGCAGCGGAGCCTCGCTGATCACTCGGCGGATCTCGGTGACGAGGTCGCCCTGCACCGGGAACAGGCAGTGCTCGACGCCGTCTTCATCGACGCAGGACGCCGCCGCGCCTCCGGCGGCCATGACCGGCTCGAAGAGGGGTGACAGCTCCGGTGACGGCGAGAGGGCCCATACCGGATCGAGGTTGGCCCGCACCGCCCGGAGCAGCTCGAGGCGGTCGCTCTTGGCCTTCTTCATCGTCTTCTCGTGGGGGACCACCTCCTCG
>WHSW01000416.1 GCA_009379895.1 Solirubrobacterales bacterium | reverse complement strand
CGGTCGCGGGTGGCTTCGGTCAGAGCGCGCGCACCAACACATCGAAGCTCGACTCGAATCGGTAGATGGCTAGAGAGAGGCGGTGGAGAAAGTGATGCAGCTGCTCGCACAGGTCAACCTCAACCCCGACCCCGACGAGCTCCCCGGAGGAAACGTGTTGTCGGCTTTGACCGACGTGCTCGCCGGCTTCGCCCTGGTGTTCTGTCTCATCGGGCTCGTGGTCGGAGCCGGGATGTGGGCCATGGGCTCGAACTCGTCGAACTACAACCAGACCCTGGTGGGAAAGCGCGCGGTCGTGATCTCCGCGGTCGCGGCGCTGCTCATCGGTGGAGCCGCGGCGATCATCAACTTCGCCTTCGACGCGGGCCGAACGATCTAAGAGATGGCGACGCGGCGCGCGACCCACCCGGCCTCGCTCCAGCTCTCCGGTTCCGCCCGGAGAGTGGGGCTGGTTGCGCTCGCGACGCTGATCGTCTTCGGGTCGGGACTGGCGGTGGGACTTCGCAGCGGCAACGGGGGACAGCAGGGAGGTGAGGCCGCAACCCCGTCTACCACCGCCAGGTATCCCGACCCGGGACCGACCCGAACGATCGACGGAGTCGGCGTGGGCTACACCCGCAGTGAGGACGGCGCGCTCGCGGCCGCGACCGAGTTCGTCGAGGTCTCGGGCGGGTCCTC
>WHSW01000415.1 GCA_009379895.1 Solirubrobacterales bacterium | reverse complement strand
CCCGCTCGCAACGGCTGCCCTGGGAGAGCTTGCGGTAGATGACCGCGTGGCGCAGCCCGACTTCTTTGTAGCCCTGGCCACAAGAACCTCTTGGGACGCCGTCCTGCCGTGAGGACCGGCAGCGCGCGCCCTCCCCGAAGATTTGGCACCCGCTCCAGCGATGCCGCGATTCGCTTCGGGTGGAACCGGCGACGATCCTGGGCGCTCTCAACGACCTCGCGGCGAGCCCGTTGCGGATCGCGAGGCCACTGTGTCGTGCGCACGCCCCTCATGGACCGGTGCTCGCGCAGCGGGTCGTGGCCGAGGCGTTCATCTACAAACTCCCCCTGGTCGCATGCGGACGTGCGCAACGTCGCCGACGTCGTGGACGTCGTCGCTGCCCTCACCCGCGGCCCGCTGGATCACTGGCGTGTCCCTCGCCGTCGACGGGGGTCTCAGCCTGCGCGGGCACCCCGGGCTTCTGGACCCGCCTTGGTCCGACGCGGGATTGTCGTCGTCGCGTCGGCCGGCAACCTCGGCGTCGATCCGCGCACGGGTGACGTGGGCTACGGCGGCATCACGTCGCCGGCGAACGGCCTCGGCGTGATCGCGGTCGGTGCGGTCAACGACCAGCAGAGCCAGCCGCGCCGCGACGATCAGGTGACGAACTACAGCTCGCGCGGTCCAACACGATTCGAC
>WHSW01000414.1 GCA_009379895.1 Solirubrobacterales bacterium | reverse complement strand
ACTCGCACGTCCGGTTCGGAGGGCGGCGGCGAGCAGACCACCGCGGGCGACCGCGGCATAGGCGGCTCGCCGCCGACCCCTACTCGGCGCAGATCGGCGCCGAGCTCGGCGAGCGCCGGCCGGATGATCGGATGACGCATCGCAACGGCTATCGCCCGCGGGAGTGGCAGACGCGGGCGGGGACGATCGAGCTGCAGATCCCGAAGCTGCGCCGCGGCAGCTACTTCCCGAGCTTCCTCGAGCCTCGCCGGCCGGCCGAGCAGGCGATCGTCAGCGTTGTGATGGAGGCCTACGTCAACGGGGTCTCGACCCGCAAGTCGACCGCCTGGTCGAGCAGCTCTCGGGCCGTGCCGCCCACCAGGACGAGATGATCTCGACGCCCCTGCGCCGTGACCATCTCCCCGCCGAAGGCGACGCCGCGGTGGCGGTGGTGCTGTTCCTCGTGTTCACCCGGATCTACACCAACGTGCTCTGGTATCAGTCGATCGGGTTCGGCAGCATCTACGGGACGCTGATCACGAGCAGGATCGGTCTGTTCGCGGCCGGCACCGTGCTGATGGGCGGGGTGGTGCTGCTCAACCTCGCCATAGCCAAGCGGTTGCGGCCGAAGATCGTCCCCAACACGCCCGACCAGCAGATGCTCGCCAGGTACCGCAGCGCGTTCGAGCCGCATATGGG
>WHSW01000413.1:218-686 GCA_009379895.1 Solirubrobacterales bacterium | reverse complement strand
GGCCATGGTGGCGCCTACGTGCAGCTCGCTCGTTAGCACCCGGGCGGTGGACAGGTCGTGGCGCACGGCCGGGACGCTGATGTTGGGGTGCCCGGCGTAGGCGTCGACGAACAGCTGCTGGTTCGCTGCCTCGTTGTGGTAATCGAGCTCCTCGACGATGCGCTCCTTCAGCTCGGCCACGACGGGGGCGGGGTCGAAGCCCGGGTACACGAGCGCCAGGGAGCCGAAGACCAGGTCGGCGTTGGCGAGGTCGGCGGCGATGGCCTCGGCGGCGCCGGGGTACTGGACCTTGACGGCGACGGCCTGGCCGTCCGTGGTGATGGCCCGGTGCACCTGGCCGATCGAGGCGGCGGCGATGGGCTCGGCACCCCACTCGAGGAACACCTGGTCGGGGCGGGCGCCGAGCTCGGCCTCGACGACGCTGGCGGCGAGCTCGGCCGACATGGGCGGGGCGTCGGCCTGGAGGGA
>WHSW01000413.1:0-208 GCA_009379895.1 Solirubrobacterales bacterium | reverse complement strand
ACGTCTTCGGCCGTGCGAAGTTGGAGCGCCTTGTCGAGCTCGATGCGGCGCTCCGCCGAGGCGAAGGTGGCCCGGGCACGCGTGAAGGCCGTCGCCGTGCCCACCCGGGCCGAGAGGGCGGCGACCTGGGCGCTGCGGGCGGCACGGCCGGTGGCAGGCCGGGTGGGCGCGAGCCGACCGGCCCCACCGCCGCGGCCATGGCAGGCAC
>WHSW01000412.1 GCA_009379895.1 Solirubrobacterales bacterium | reverse complement strand
GATTGGGGACGTAGGCCTCGAATCGCCCGGGCCGGCGCTCGGCACGGGTTTGACCCGCGGGGTTCCCGGGCCAGGTCTGTTCGATGTAGCGTCCTCCGGCACCCATGGGCGGGTTTGCGATGCTTCCCAAGGTTAGCGTGCGTTCCTTGGATTTCTCCCCACTCTTTCCAAGCTTGTTCGCGGCGGCTGAAATATGGGGCAGCCGTCTCCCTTGGAAGCCGCTCAGTGGGTACCGGTGCCCAAATCACCGACGATCCCCCGCAAACTGCGGGAATCCCACGGCTAGGCGGCAGGCGGCGGGAGATGGATCATTCCGCTTGGGAATGGGGGAAACGACCCGTCTGACGCACCCTTCGATTCGCTCCTGTCACGCCGGAGGCCGCGGGTTCGAGTCCCGTCGCTCCCGTTCCTGGCGTCATCTTGACCGCCTGTGGCGCCGCGACTATGGTGACCATGGGGTATGAGATTGCGGCAGGCCGCAAGCGTTGGTGTTCTGATCATCGTCGTCGCGGGCACTTATGCGTCGCGTGACGCATCCGGCCAGAACGCCGCGGCCGCGCCGGCCGCCGGCCCGGATGCACCGCCGGTGGTCGACTGCGAGTCGCGGTCGCAGATAATCCCGCCGCGCCATCCGGCGCGTCTGCGTTTCGACCGTCGTCGCGATCTGATCGCCGGGCCGCTGGTAT
>WHSW01000411.1 GCA_009379895.1 Solirubrobacterales bacterium | reverse complement strand
CGAGCAAGTCACCGACGAACGGCAGAGATCTGCGAGCCATACTCCGAACGCTACGAGTCCGGAGCGCCCACGGCTAGATTGCTTCGCAAGCTGTCGGCCGCGGCGGTGACCTGCGACGATGCATTGGTCGGGACGACAACTCTTCCGCCAACCTCATGGATTGTGTCGACCTAATGGTTAACCGGCTAATCGGGGGTGAGGCTGATCTGGTTTGGCTGGGTCTCGGGTTTAGCGTTGTCGGTTGATGCGGCGGAGTTGTTCTTCGTGGCGGCGGACGTTGGCGGCGACGGCTTCGAGGGCGGTGCGGAGTTGGTCGATCTGGACGTGCAGGCCGGTGAGGGTGAGGGCGTCTCGGCCGCGTTGGCGGTGTTCTTCGACGATGGCGCGTAGTTCGGGGCGGCGGTAGAGGGTGGCGCGTCCGATTTCGGCGTGGGAGGCGACCTTGTTGAAGGTGATCTCGGTGCCGGTGGTGAGGAGTTGTTGGCAGGCTTGTTCGACGCGGAGGGTGAGCTGGTCGGTCATGCCGTCTGAGTCTGGTTCATGTGTAGGTCGAGCCGTTCGATGAGTCTGCGGTGGCGGGCTGCTTCGTCGTCCCAGCCGCGGGCTTGGGCGTCGGTGGCGAGTTTGTCGGCGTCGGCGCGTTGGGTGGCGAGGATGGGCAGGAAGGCGGTGTCGGTGCGGAAGTTCG
>WHSW01000410.1 GCA_009379895.1 Solirubrobacterales bacterium | reverse complement strand
CATTTACGGCAGCGCTCGCGCCGGACACAATGCCGTCCCACATGCCGGACAGGAAGCTCTTGATGCCGTCGACGGCCCCCTGTACGCGGTCCCTGATCCCGTCCCAGATCGCCACGACCTGGTCCCGAACCCCGGTGAGGATGCCGACGGTGATGCTGCGTACCGCGTTCCAGGCGCCCTGGATGCGCGACCGCACCGCGTTGACCGCGTCCGCGACGCGACTCTTGATCGCATTCCACGTGTCCGCGATGAACCGCTTGATCGCGGACCACACGCTCACGACACGGCGTCTCATGTCGTTCCACGTGTCGACGACGAACTTCTTGGTCGCCTTCCACACCGAGATCGTGAACGTCTTGACCGCGCTCCACGCGGTGACGATCGCCTTCTTGATCCGCGGAAAGAACAGCATCACCGCCGTGACCAGCGACACGATGATCGCGATCAGCCCGGCGATCGCGATCACCGGCCCGCCGAACGCAACAGCGAGCACCCCCAGCACCGCGACCGCGGCCAGGAACGGGACGGGGAACCGGAAGATGACCGCGATCAGCTTCAGCACCCCTTCGATGATCTTGAACAGCGGCCGGATCAGGTTGGTGAACAGGCCAGGGTTCGCCGCGACAGCGTCGGCCACGGCCATGATCCCGTCGGCGAGTCCCTTGAAAATCTCCGGCAGCTTGGGGCCGAG
>WHSW01000040.1:9108-22570 GCA_009379895.1 Solirubrobacterales bacterium | reverse complement strand
CACCCTGCGGGCGTCGTTGAGCCACGGCGGCGAGCCGATCGAGCGCCGCTGGCGCGAGCACCGCGAGCGTCGCCGGCCGCTGGTCCTGGTCTGCGACGTCTCGGGCTCGATGGACCCCTACGCGCGGATGCTGCTCGCCTACGCGCACGCCTGCGTCGAGGCGCGCGGGCGCTGCGAGGCGTTCGCGTTCAGCACCCGCCTGACCCGGATCACGCACGAGCTCCGCGGCCGCGATCCCGACGCCGCGCTGCGCCGGGCCGCCGGCTCGGCCGACGACTGGTCGGGCGGGACGCGGATCGGCGCCGCCCTCGCCGAGCTCAACCGCGACCACGGGCGGCGCATCGGGCGCGGTCGGTGGTCGTCATCCTCTCCGACGGCTGGGACCGCGGCGACCCCGAGCTGCTCGAGGGCGAGGTCGCGCGCCTGGCGCGCTGCGCGCACCGGCTGGTCTGGCTCAACCCGCTGAAGGCGAGCGAGGGCTACGAGCCCCTGGTGCGCGGGATGAAGACCGCGCTCCCACACGTCGACCTGTTCTGCGCCGGCAACACGATCGACTCGCTGGCGCGACTCGCGAGCCTGATGGAGAGCGGGTTCGCGCGCCGCGGCCCGTGGACCGCCGGGGCCGGCGCGTGATCTCCGGCCTGCTGCTCGCCGGGGGCGAGGGCAGTCGCTTCGGCGCGCCCAAGCAGCTCGCCGAGCTCGGCGGCCGCCCGCTGATCGAGCACGCGCTCGACGCGGTCTGGGCTGCCGGCCATCGCGCCGATCGTGGTCGTGCTCGGCGCCGCCGCCGACCGGGTGCGCGCCGGCGCCCGCCTCGAGGGCGCCGAGGTCGTGGTCGCCGAGGATTGGAGCGAGGGGATCTCGGCCTCGTTGCGGGCGGGGGTCGCGGCGGTCGCCGACAGCGACGCGGTGCTGATCATGCTCGCCGACCAGCCGCTGATCACCCCGCAGGTGATCGTCGCGGTGGTCGATCGGAGCACCGCCCGCGTGCCCGCCGTCCGCGCCACCTTCGACGGCCGCCCCGGGCACCCCGTGCTGATCAAGCGCGAGCTGTTCGCCGAGGTGGCGACCCTGCGCGGCGACGCCGGCGCCCGCGACATGCTCGAGCGCCGCGGGGTGGCCGGCGTCGAGTGCGGGCATCTCGCCAGCGCGCACGACGTCGACACGCGCGCGGATCTGGAGGCGATCGCGGGACCGACGACGAGCGAACCGGAGGTGCGCGGATGAAGCTCGAGCACTCATTCGAGGTCGAGGCGCCGCTGGCGCAGATCTGGGAGACGATGATCGACGTCGAGCGGGTCGCGCCGTGCCTGCCGGGGGCCGAGATCACCGACGCCGGCGACGGCGTCTATGAGGGGAGCTTCACAATCAAGCTCGGCCCGACCACCGCCGCCTACGCGGGCAAGCTCGAGATGACGGAGGTCGACGAGGCCGCCCACCGGGTGACGATGAGCGCCAACGGCCGCGACAAGCGCGGCCAGGGGTCGGCCAAGGCGACGATCTCGAGCTCGATGCGCGTGGCCGAGGCGGCCACCCACGTCGATGTGGTCACCGACTTCACGCTCACCGGGCGCCTGGCGCGCTTCGGGCGCGGCGGGATGATCGAGGACGTCTCCAACCGCCTGGTCGGCGACTTCGTCGAATGCCTGCGCAGCTCGCTCGAGGCGCCGGCCTCCTCCGCCGCCGCGGCGAGCGGCGACGCCGCCACGGCGCCGCCCGCGCAGGCCCGCCCGGTGCGCGGCATACGGCTCCTGCTCTCGGTGCTCTGGGGGCGGATCAAGCGGCTCTTTCGGAGCGGCTGATGCATCTGATGCGCTAGGATGCGCATCATGCGCACCACGATCTCGATCTCCGACGAGCTGCTGGCCGCGGCGAAGCGACGCGCGCGCGAACGCCACCAGACGCTCGGCGAGGTCGTCGACGCGGCGCTGCAACGGGAGCTGAGCGACGAGGGGGAGAGGAGCGAGGCGCCCGCCGTCCCGGTGTTCCGGGGCGGCACCGGGCCCCGGCCCGGTATCGATCTGAGCTCGAACCGCGCGCTGGCCGAGGCGCTCGACGACGACGTCGAGCTCGACCAGCGGCGTTGACCGCCGCCGGCCGGTGCTCTTGCTGGACGTCAACGTCGTCCTCGCGGTGCACCGTGAGGACCACCCCGACCATGCGCTCGTGCGCGGCTGGTTCGACGGCATGCTGGCGGGCGACGAGCGGTTCTCGGTCCCGACGCTGATCTGGGCGTCGTTCCTGCGCCTGGCGACCAACCGCCGGATCTTCGAGGTGCCGACGCCGCGCGCCGACGCCTTCGCGTTCATCGAGGCGACCCGCGCACAGCCCCTGCACCTGTCGATCGGTCCGGGCCCTCGTCACCTCACGCTCCTGCGCAAGCTCTGTGACGAGGCGGACGCGCGCGGCGACCTGATCGCTGACGCGGTCGTTGCGGCGGTCGCAGCCGAGCACGGTTGCGAGATCGTCACCCTCGATCGCGACTTCGCCCGCTTCGGTTCGGTCCCCCATCGGCGACCCGCCGCCTGAACGAGCCGCTTGGTTTCGATGGCCGAGCAGGCGCGCGACGCCTACCGCGCCCAGGCGGCCTTCGATCGCTCGGTCGAGCTCGACCGGGCGCTGCGCGAGCTGGTCAAGATCCGCGCCTCGCAGATCAACGGCTGCGCCTTCTGCATCGACATGCACACGTTCGAGGCTCGGCGAATGGGCGAGAGCGACCGGCGCTTGCACGCGGTCGGCGCCTGGCACGAGAGCCCGCTGTTCAGCGCGCGCGAGCGGGCGGCGCTGGCGGTCACCGAGGCGCTCACCCGCGTCGCCGACGCCGGGCTGCCCGACGAGGTCTACGCGCGGGCCGCGGCCGAGCTCGACACCGAAGAGATCGCGCAGCTGATCATGGCGGTCGCGGCGATCAACTCCTGGAATCGGATCGCGATCGCCTCGGGGATGGTCTTCGAGCCGCCCGAGGAGCATTGACCACCGGCCTGGCCCGCTGGTCGCCCGCCCTGCGGTCACGTCGGCGCGCTTGAGTAGGGTTGGCGACCGACGTGGTGCAACGCTTTGCCTCCGGTCCGCGCCCGCTCCTCGACGAGCGCACCCTCCGGACGGCGGTCGGCGCCCTGGGGGCCTTCCACCTCCTGCTCGGCCTCTACATGTTCTTCTTCCCGGCCTCCTTCTACGCCCGGATCGGCACCTACGGACCCGAGAACACGCATTACATCGGCGACGTGTCGTCGTTCGTGCTCGCGATCGGCGTCGGACTGCTGCTCGCCGTCGGTCGGCCGTCGTGGCGCGGCCCGGTGCTCGCGGTGGCGGCGCTCTGGTATGGGTTTCACGCCATCAACCATCTGTTCGACATCGACGAGGCGCGGAGCACGGCCCGGGGCCTGATCGACTTCGTCCTGCTCGCGATCGGGTGCGGGGTCCTCGCCTGGCTCGCGGCCGCGGCGGACCGAGCCCGGGAGCTGACTGGCGCCGAGCGCGCCGGCGCGGGCGCCGCCGAGGAACCCGCGCGGCCGCGGCGCGGCGAGTTCGAGGACCGCTCGGACTGGTGAGCCCGCGCGTTCGACGCGGGCGCGTCCATCAGGAGCGGCGCGCGGGCTTTCGCGAGGCGGTTGATTAGATTCAGGGAACCGATCGAGGAGGAATCAGTGGCCTACGAAGTACCGGACCTTCCCTACGACTACAACGCGCTCGAGCCGCACATCGACGAGCAGACGATGCGCGTCCACCACGACAAGCACCACCAGGCGTACGTCGACAAGGCGAACGCCGCCCTCGAGGGAACCGAGTGGGCCGACAAGCCCGTCGAGGAGGTGCTGAAGAACCTCGGCTCGCTGCCGGCCGACAAGCAAAACGCCGTGCGCAACAACGGCGGCGGCCACGCCAACCACAGCTTCTTCTGGCAGATCATGAGCCCCGACGGCGGCGGCGAGCCCTCCGGGGACCTGGCGTCGGCGATCGCCGAGAAGTTCGGCTCCTTCGACGCGTTCAAGGACGAGTTCAAGGCCGCGGGCGTGAACCGGTTCGGCTCCGGCTGGGCCTGGCTCGTGCACGACGGCTCGGGCGTCGCGGTCACCTCGACCGCCAACCAGGACTCGCCGGTCTCCGACGGCCAGACGCCGCTGCTCGGCGCAGACGTCTGGGAGCACGCCTACTACCTCAAGTACCAGAACAAGCGCCCCGACTACCTGGACGCGTTCTGGAACGTCGTCAACTGGGACGAGGTCGCGCGGCGCTTCGCCGCCGCCGGCTGAGCCGACGCCACACCGTGCTGCCGCCGGTCGCGCGGAACCGGCGGCAGCGTCGAGAGCCGCGGTTTGAGGCCGAGCCGGGCTGGGTACGCATGCGCCACCGAGTGGCGTGCCTTCGGCTCGGGGGAGCGCGGGAGGCGGGTCGCATGAGATAGGGAGGCGCCCCAAAAGGGCGTCCACGACACGGCGGCGGCCAGAAGCCCTCGCCGAGCCAAGGAGGAGAGACGGTGAAGAGAGGCCTTGCCGTGATCGGCGCGGCGGTCGCCATGCTCGCGATCGCGCCCGCCGCCCAGGCGATCACCCCGGACCAGTCCGCCGAGCTTCGCGACGAGCTGACGCTCGACGGCGTGCGCGAGCACGAGGGGAAGCTGCAGACGATTGCCGACGCCCACCAGGGCACCCGCGCGGCGTCGACCGTCGGCTACGCGCGATCGGTGAGCTACGTCGCCCACCGGCTCGATCTGGCCGGCTATGACGTGCACCTCGAGCCGTTCGACTTCCCGACCTGGCGCGAGAACTCGCCGCCCGAGCTCGAGCAGCTGACGCCGAATCCGACGACCTACGTCCCCGGCGGCCCCGAGGACAACGACAGCGACGCGGTCGACTTCATCACCTTCCAGTTCTCGGGCGGCGGCGCGGTCGAGGAGGCGGTGGTCCCCACCAACGACATCGTGATTCCCTCGCCGGCTGCGGACACCTCGAACAGCGGCTGCGAGTCGGCCGACTTCCCCGCCGCGACCGACGGGGCCATCTCCCTGATCCAGCGCGGGACCTGCCCGTTCGTGCAGAAGCTCGCCAACGCGGAGGAGGCCGGCGCGATCGGCGTGATCCTGTTCAACGAGGGTCAGGCCGGGCGCACCGCGCCGCTGTTCACCACCGCGCCCAGCCACTACTCGATCCCGGCGGTGTTCGCCGGCTTCGACGTCGGCCAGGACTTCCACGCCGCCTTCGAGGCCGGCCAGGACCCGACCGCCCGCCTGGCGGTCGACGCGACCACGATCCCGAACGTGCAGTTCAACGTGATCGCCGACAGCCCGTGGGGCGACCCGACGAAGCGGGTCGTGGTCGGCGGGCACCTCGACTCGGTCGAGGCCGGTCCCGGGATCAACGACAACGGCTCGGGCACGATGACGATCCTCGAGACGGCCGAGGAGATGGCCGAGCTCAACGCGCGCGCCCAGGCGGGCGTCGCCGGCGCCCGCGCCGCGGTCGGCGCGGCGAGCGCCAAGGTCGGAGAAGCAGAGGCCAAGGTTAAGGACGCCGAGGCGGCGGTCGGGGCTGCCGACGACGACGTCGGGAAGGCCGAGGCCAAGCTCGACAAGGCGAAGACCAAGGTCAAGAAGGCCCGCAAGAAGGTCCGCAAGGCAAAGCGCAAGCTGCGCAAGGCCGACAGCGAGAAGGCCGAGCGCAAGGCCAAGAAGAAGGTGCGCAAGGCGAAGAACAAGCGCAACAGGGCGAAGGACAAGCGCAAGGACGCCAAGGACCAGCGCCAGGCCGCGAGGTCGGATCGCGACGCGGCGCGGCAAGCGCTGACAGCGGCCCAGGGGCAGCTGGCCGCCGCCCGCAACGAGCTCGCCACGGCCGAGCGACAGCTGGCCCATGCCCAGCAGCGGTTCAACCCGAGGCAGAGCATGCGGCTCGCATTCTGGGGCGCCGAGGAGGCCGGGTTGATCGGCTCGACCCAGTACATCGCGCAGCTCACCGAGGCGGAGCGGAACGAGATCCTGCTCAACCTCAACTTCGACATGCTCGCCTCGCCCAACTTCGTCCGCTTCGTCTATGACGGCAACACGGACGACACGCCTCCGCCGGAGGGAGGCGCCCCCCCCGGCTCGGACGTGATCGAGCAGGTGTTCCTCGACTACTTCGCGTCGCGGGGCCTGCCGACCGCCCCGACGGCGTTCGACGGGCGCTCGGACTACGGTCCGTTCATCGCCCAGGGCATCCCGGCCGGCGGGCTGTTCAGCGGTGCCGAGGGGATCAAGACCCCCGCGCAGGCCGCGGTCTACGGCGGGGTCGCGGGCGAGCAGTACGACCCCTGCTACCACGAGGTGTGCGACACGTTCGACTCCGTGTTCGGCAGCGGGTCCGGCGTGCCGGGGCTCGACGCGAACGGCGCGACGTCGCTGGACCAGATGTCCGACGCGGTCGCCCACGCGACGCTGCATTTCGTCACCGAGCCCAACCCCCTGGCGACGGCGACGCCGGTGACGACCTCGAGCGCGAGGTCGAAGGGCCTCGCGCCCTACAAGCTCGACTTCCGCGGCCCGGAGCGCGCCGCGCGCTGAGTCGAGCCGGACCGGGCCCAGGGTGGGGTTGCGTCGGGGCCACCCCGCCCGGCCCGGACCGGGCGGCGGCCGGCGCCGCCGCGCCCGGCGTGGGACCGGCGTCGAGGCGGGCCGGACCTAAGCCCGGCCCTCTCTCGCTTCTCGTTGGGCCGGCTCCCGGCCGCCAGCGGGGCCAGGGCAGGGGGCGCTGCGAGTCGCCAAAGGGTCGGCCGGGGCCAGCCTCCGTGTCAGGGGCGCCCGCCGCGGGGGCGGCGAAGCGCTGGGCCACTTGCGCTACCCAGGCGCGCGCAACGCGCCCAACGCCGCGGGTGGGCGTCACCGATCGTGCCCGAGCTCGCACGTCGAGACACCGCCTTTGCGAGCGAACCCCGACGCCGTGCCCGGCGCGCGACCGCGATGGTCCTCGCTCGCCCCTACCGCACCGTCCACCCCTACGTGCCCCGTTGGCTGGACCCGATCCCCGAGGGGGCGAGGCTCGGGGATCGGCGCCCTGACGGGCTGGGACGGGGGGCGGCTCGAGGGCCACGGACGAGTGGCCCATAACATGGCGACGACCATGGGGTCGCGCGAGCAAACACCCGACCTGCCAGGGGCGGCCATCCCGTTCGCGGATTCCTTCCAGGGGTTGCTCGGGCTCGAGGTGGAGGAGGTGGGCGACGAGCTCGCCACGGGCCGGGTGAGCGTTCGCGAGGAGCTCAAGGGAGCGCGTGGGGCGGTCCAGGGCGGCGTCTACGCCGCGATCGCCGAGGCCGTCACGTCGCTGGCGACGGCGGTTGCCGTGAGCCCTCGCGAGATGATCGCGATCGGGATGGCCAACGACACGAACGTGCGCGCGCAGGTGACCGAGGGCGTCCTGAAGGTGACCGCCCGACGGCGCCACCACAGCGACGAGAGCTGGCTCTGGGACGCCGAGGTCCGCGATCAGCGGGGGCGGGTCTGCGCGGTGAGCACGATGACGATCGCCGTGCGCCCCCGCGACCGCGGGCGTTAGCGCGTCGCGCAGCGGTCGCCGGACCACTATCAGGTAGCCTTACATTCACCGTGGCTGCGCCGGCACGAGCAGGAGGAGCCCCCGGTGGGAGCGCCTGAGGCGGACGGCGGCGGCCGTCTGGTGACCGACGTGGCGGGGCTCCTCGAGCACGCCGGCAGGGACCTCGGGCGGAGCGGGTGGCGCGAGATGACGCAGGTGCGCGTCGACGAGTTCGCCGACGTCACCGAGGACCACAACTTCATCCACGTCGACCCCGGGCGGGCGGCGGGCACGCCGTTCGGCGGCACGATCGCGCACGGCTTCCTGACCCTGGCGCTCCTCGCCCCGTTGCTCGCCGAGCTGCTCGTGGTCGAGGGTGCGGCGACGAGCGTCAACTACGGCCTCGACAGGCTGCGGTTCCCGGCGCCGGTCGCGGTCGGGGCGCGGTTTCGCGCAGCTGCCCGGCTCGCCGAGGCCGGCGAGATCGAGGGCGGCGTCCAGATCAAGGTCGTCGCGACGGTCGAGGTCGAGAACGCGGCCAAGCCCGCCCTCGTGGCCGACTGCCTGTTCCGGTACTACGCCTGAGCGCCGCTCGGCCCCGGCGTCGAGTCACGCCGACCGGCTCCGAGCTCGAGCAACGCCGATCGGCCCCGAGCTCGGAGCCGCGCCGCTCGGCCTCGGCCCTCAGCCGCCGGCCAGCGCGCGCAGCGTCTCGAGCTCGGCCGCGCTCGGCGCCGGCTCGGTGCGCGGCTCGTCGGCGACCCGCAGCGCCCAGCCCGTCGCCTCGCGGACCTCGTCGACCGCGACCCCCTCGTGCACCGCGACCAGGGTCAGCTCGCGCGTCTCGGGATTGGGCTCGAGGATGCCGAGGTCGGTGATCACCCTCGTCGGCCCGCCGCCGGCGAGACCCAGCCGCTCGCGGGAGCCGGGCCCGTCGCCGTGGCCGACCGAGGTGACGAAGTCGAGCCGCTCGACGAACGCGCGCGGGCTCTGGCGGAGGATCACCGTCACCTCGGCGCAGGCGGCGGCGATCTCGGGAGCCCCGCCCGCCCCGGGCAGGCGCACCTTCGGGTGCTGGTAGTCGTCGCCGACGATCGTCGTGTTGATGTTCGCGAAGCGGTCGATCTGCGCCGCGCCGAGAAACCCGACGTCGATCCGTCCCGGCCCGATCCAGTAGTTGAACATCTCCGGCACGGTGACCACCGCGTCGGCGGTCTCGGCCAGGATCCCGTCGCCGATCGAGAGCGGTAGCCGGTTGGGCTTGGCGCCGATCGCCCCCGACTCGTAGACGAGGACGAGCCCCGGGGCGTGCAGGCGCTGGGCGAGGTTCGCCGCGGCACCGGGAGGCCCGATCCCGACCAGGCAGCTGGTGCCGTCGCGCAGCGAGCGCGCGGCGGCGACGGTCATCACCTCGGTGGCGCTCGGGGCGCTCACGGGGCCGGCGCCCCCCCGAGGACCTCGTCGTCGAGCCAGCGGGCGAAGGTCTCGCGATCGCGGCCGATCGCGTCCCAGGCGCGGTAGGCGTCGTTGTCGCGCTCGTAGTAGCCCTGCGCGTAGGAGGGCTTCGCCCCGCCCGGCACCGCGGCGACACGGGTCACCGTCCAGGCGGGCAGCACCACCGCGTCGGGTGTCGGGTCGAGCTCGTCGACGATCTCCTCGACGGTGACCAGCGAGCGCTTCGCGCCCAGCACGGCCTCCTTCTGGACCCCGGTCAGGCCCCACATCTGCACGTTGCCCGCGCGGTCGGCGCGCTGCGCGTGGACGATCGCGACGTCGAGCTCGAGCGCCGGCACCGCGGTCAGCACCTCGCCCGTGAACGGGCAGGTGACCGGGCGGATCGTCTCGGTGCGGTCGGGCAGGTCGGTGCCCGTGTAGCCGCGCAGGACCGCGAACGGCAGGCCGGCGGCCGAGGCCGCGTAGCGGTTCGCCATCCCGGCGTGTGAGTGCTCCTCGAGCTCGAGCGGGCTCGGCCAGCCGCGCTCGACCGCGTCGCGCAGGCGGTGCAGGGAGCCGACGCCCGGGTTGCCGCCCCACGAGAAGACCAGCTTGCGCGCGCAGCCGGCGCCGATCAGCTGGTCGTAGACGATGTCGGGCGTCATCCGCACCAGGGTCAGCTCGCGACGCCGCTGGCGGATCAGCTCGTGGCCGGCGGCGACCGGGATCAGGTGGGTGAAGCCCTCGAGAGCGATCGTGTCGCCGTCACGGACGAGCTCCGCGATCGCCTCCTGGAGGCCGACTGTCCGGGCCGCTGTTCGCATCAATCGAATCGCCGTCGCGGGCTGGGAGCCACTGTAGGCCACGGGGTCGGCCGAGCGGCGCTGGTGAGGAGGTCCACCAGCGCTAGCCGGGCAGCACCACGGCGCGGCCGGTGATCTCGCCGTCGCGCAGCCGCGCCAGCACGTCGTTGATCGCGTCGAGCGGATGCGTCTCGGTCCTCAGGGTCAGGCGACCGCGGCCGTGCAGCTGGACGACCTCCCAGAGGTCGGTCCAGCTGCCGACCAGGTTCGCGATCGCCGCCTGCTCGCTGCCCACCATCGCCGCCGAGGGGATCGAGAGGGTCCCGCCGTAGCCGACGATCGAGTACGTCCCCGCGCGGGCGAGCATGCCGAGGCCGTCGGCGTGGGTCCGGTCGCTGCCGACGAAGTCGAGCACCAGCTCGGCGCCGCGGCCACCGGTCAGCTCGCGGACCGCGTCGACGACGCCGGCGCTGTCGAGGACGGTGTCGGCGCCGAGCTCCTCGGCGAGCCGCCGGCGACGCTCGTTCGGGTCGACCGCGACCACCGCGCTCGACCCAAGCTCGCGGACGAGCTGGAGGGCGATGTGCCCGACGCCGCCCACACCGAGGATGACCGCGGTGGTCCCCGGGGCCGCGAGGTGGGCGACCTTGCGCACCGCGTGGTAGGCCGTGATCCCGGCGTCGGCGTGGGGCGCAACCGCGGCCGGCTCGACCCCCGGCGGCAGCTTGACCAGCGAGCGCTCGTCGACCACCACGTACTCCGCGAATCCGCCGTCCACGGAGAGCCCGGTGAACGCGTGGCGATCGCAGTGCATGTCGTTGCCACGCCGGCAGGCGACGCACAGGCCACAGCTGTACGGCGGGTAGAGCAGCACCGGGTCGCCGACCGCGACCGTCGAGACGAGGTCGCCGACGGCCTCGACCCGGCCCGCGTTCTCGTGTCCGAGGACCAGCGGGGGCGAGACGCCGGCGGGCTCCATCAACCCCTCGATCGCGTGCAGGTCGGTCGCGCAGACGCCGGCGCCCTCGACCTCGACGCGGACCTGGTCGGGCCGGGTGAGCTCGGGGATCGGGCGCTCGACCAGCTCGAGCGGGCTGTGGTACTCGCGCAGGAGGGCGGCCTTCACGGGCTCGGGCGCGCTAACCGCCGACCACGACCCCGGCCGCCCGCGGCTCGAGGTAGCCGTTCGGGTCGGCGTCGAGGTGCTCGGCGAGCCGGTTCGCGAGCGCCATCATGGTCAGCGAGGGGTTCACCGAGAGGGTCTTCGGCACCAGCGATCCGTCGCCGACGAAGAGCCGCTTGACGTCGTGTGACTCGCAGTTCGCGTCGACCACCGAGCGCGCCGGGTCGGTGCCCATCCTGCAGGTGCCCTGCATGTGGGTCGAGCCCGGAGCGGTCCACAGCACCTGCTTCGCGCCCGCCGCCTCGAGCACCTCGCGGGTGAACTGAAGGGACCTGTCGATCCGCTCCAGCTCGTCGGGCCGCAGGTCGGCCTCGAAGCGCTCGCCGCCGTCTTCCTCGGCGACGACCGAGCCGTTGTTGTCGTCGGTCGTCATCACCAGCAGCCCGGCGAAGTAGCGGTACTTGCGCAGCGCCTCGACCAGCGGCGCGCCCCACAGTGGCCCGCCGTCGTCGCACAGGCCGGTGGCGAAGCCGATCGGATCCTGGACGGTGGTGGCCTCGACGATGAACCCGCCGTCCTCGTCGCGCTGGAACTTCTTGCAGTGCGAGCTCACCGGATAGGCGATGTAGTTGTCCTGCGGCTCGTCGAAGAGCCCGGAGACGAGCCGGGCAGGGTGGAAGCCGAGGTTGCGCCCGATCAGGCGGCTGCTCGGCGAGTCGCCGCTCGCCTCGGGGACGCCCGAGCGGACCAGGAGCTGGGGCGTGTTGAGCGTCCCCGCCGCCACCACCACCGCTCCGGCCTCGACCGCGTGAGCGTCCCCGCCCGCGTCGACGTACTCGACGCCCGTGACCTCAGGGCCCGCGCCCCGGTCGGAGATCAGCACCCGCCGGACGGCCGAGTTCGGTCGCAGCTCGAGCCGGCCCGTGTCGCACGCCGGATGGATCCAGCTGACCATCGTCGACTTGCCCGCGTTGGTCGGACAGCCCTGCAGGCAGGACCCGCAGCGCATGCAGTTGTGGTCGGTGTAGCTGCGGACCGGCTCGAGCTCCGCGTCGAGGGCGCGAAAGCCGGGCTCGACCGTGTGCACGCTGCGCGTCCAGTCGCTGCGCTCGCGCACGCCCAGCACCTGCTCGACGTGGTCGTAATGCGGTTCGAGATCGGCGACCTCGAACGGCTCGCCGCGAGCGCCGAGCAGCCCGCTGGCCGCGTGCCACTTCTCGAGGTCGCACTCGTCCGCGCGCATCGCGATCTTGGTGTTGATCGTCGTCGTGCCGCCCACGCAGCGCCCGCCGAACAGGGCGATCGGCTCGGCGCCGTCGGTCGGGATCGCCATCCGAAGCGGCCACCACAGGTCATGGCTCGCCCGCGCCTCCCAGCGGGTGAAGTCGGCGGCGGTACGGTGCGGGCCGATCTCGAGCAGCAGCACCCGCCGGCCGTGCTGGGCGAGCTCCCCGGCGACCACGCCGCCCCCGGCGCCCGAGCCGACGACCACCGCGTCGAAGCGCTCGCTCATACAGGCGGCCTCGCTATGCGCCTCACGCGACCACCCCCAGGTACGACCAGTCCTTGTTGAGCCGGGTCGCCAGCGGGCTGTTGAAGCCGATCTCCCGCCAGGCGCCCTCGGCGTCGACCCCGGGGGCGACGAAGTCGCTGTAGTAGGCCTCGATCGCCAGCGCCCTGACGAGCATGAACTCCGGCGTGTTCGCGAGCGGGCGCAGCGCCCCGGGGCCGCCGTCGGCCACCTCGGCGAGCGAGTCGATCGCCGCGATCGCCGCCGCCCGACCACCCTCGTCCATCCGCCCGAGCACGGCGTCGATGTAGACGACCGGACCGACCCGGCTCGAGCCCGGAACGATCGTCTCGCAGAGGGCCTCGAGGACGGCCGCCCGGCGCTCGCCCAGGCTCGTCGCCGCGTGCTCCATGAGCGGGTACGCTATCCGCTCTCCGACAAATAAACAAGCTATTTGACAGATTCACCCGGGAGGTGGACGAGATTGACCGCGATGCCGCCGGTGCTCTCCGAGAAAGCGCTCTCCGCTGCCCTCGACGACCTCGTCGCCGCGGTCGGGCCCGACGCGGTGCTGACCTCCGATCGGGACCTGCGCGAGTTCCGCGACCCGTTCGCGTTCGCGACCTGGGACGAGTACACGGCGTCCGCAGTGGTGATGCCGACGACCGTCGAGCAGATCCAGGAGATCGTCCGGGTCGCGAACCGGCACCGGCTCGCGCTGTGGACGCACGGGCAGGGCCGCAACAACGGCTACGGCGGGCCGGCCCCCAGGCTGCGCGGCTCGGTGATCGTCAGCCTGCGGCGCATGAACCGGGTGCTCGAGATCAACGAGGAGAGCGCCTACGCGGTGGTCGAGCCGGGCGTGCGCTGGTTCGACCTCTACGAGGCGATCCGCGCCGGCGGGCACGAGCTGATGCTCTCGGTCGCGGACGTCGGCTGGGGCAGCGTGATCGGCAACACGCTCGACAACGGGATCACCTACATGCCCTACGGGGTCGACATGGGCATGCAGTGCGGGATGGAGGTCGTGCTCGCAAACGGCGAGGTGATGCGCACCGGGATGGGGGCGATGCCGCAGAACCGG
>WHSW01000040.1:0-9009 GCA_009379895.1 Solirubrobacterales bacterium | reverse complement strand
GCGTGGCACGTCTACAAGCGCGGCCTCGGGCCGACCCCCGACCAGCTCTTCATGCAGTCGAACCTCGGGATCGTGACCAGGATGGGCGTCTGGCTGATGCCCTACCCCGAGGTCTACATGCCGCTCTGGCTGCGGGTCGAGCGCGACGATGACCTCGGCCCGGCGATCGACACCCTGCGCGAGCTGATGCTCGACGACACGATCCGCATGGTGCCGCAGCTGCTCAGCACGCTGCTGCTCGGCTCGGTGCTCACCGAGCGCGAGAAGTGGTGGCGGGGCGAGGGGCCGATCCCGGACGAGATCATCGACGAGATCGGCGAAGAGCTCGGGGTCGGCCGCTGGACGATGCGCTTCGCGCTCTACGGGGACGAGGCGGTGGTCGACCACCGCTTCGAGAAGGTCAGGAGGGCGTTCGGGAGGATCCCCGGGGCCGACGTCCGGGGAACGAAGTGCGCTCCCGCGGACATCCCAGAGCTCGAGGACCCGATGGAGCGCGTCCAGGGCGGCGTCCCGAGCCTCGACCTGAACCGGATGACCGCCTGGTACGGCGGCGAGGAGGGCGGGCACATCGGGTTCTCGCCGGTCGCGCCGTTGACCGGCCACGATGCGATCGCGCTCCGCGACCTGCTCCGCGGGATGATCGAGGAGGCCGGGCTCGACTACATCGCCTCGCTGATCCCGGTCAACGCGCGCAGCTTCGTCCACGTCACGCTGGTCATCTTCGACACCAAGGACGAGGCGCAGACCCGTGCCGCCTACGACGTCGCCAAGCGGCTCGTCCGCGACGCGGCGAAGCTCGGCTACGGCGAGTATCGCGCGCACCTCGACTTCATGGACCTCGCCGCCGAGCAGTACTCGTGGGGCGACCACGCGTACCTGCGCTTCTGCGAGACGATCAAGGACGCGCTCGACCCGAACGGCATCCTCTCGCCGGGCAAGCAGGGCATCTGGCCGCGGGCGATGCGCGACGGCCGACCCGGGGGCCGGTGAGCGGGCCGTGGCGAGCCTGGCGGGCAAGGCGGCGCTGGTCACCGGCGGCGGCAGCGGGATCGGACGCGCCGCGAGCGTCGCGCTCGGTCGCGCGGGCGCCAGGCTGCTGCTCTTCGGGCGCAACGAGCCCGCCCTGAGAGCGACCGCGGAGCTGGTCGCCGCGACCGGCGCAGAGGTCGGGATTCGGGCCGGCGACGTGACCCGCTCGGCGGACGTCCAGGCCTGCGCCGTGGAGGCGCTCGAGCGCCTCGGCTCGATCGACGTCCTGTTCAACAACGCGGGGATCGAGGGCCCGGTCGCGCCCCTCGTCGAGTATCCCGAGGACGAGTTCGAGCGGGTGGTCGCGGTCAACGTTCGGGGCGTGTTCCTCGGGCTGCGCCACGTGCTGCCGGTGATGCTCCGGCAGCGGTCGGGCTCGATCATCAACGCCGGATCGGTGGCCAGCGAGCGGGGCCTGCCAGGGACCGCGGCCTACAACGCCAGCAAGCACGCGATCCTCGGGCTGACCAGGACCGCGGCCGCCGAGGTCGCCCAGCATGGCGTGCGCGTCAACGCGGTGCTCGGCGGGATGATCGACACCCGGATGCTGCGCTCGTTGGTCTCGGAGATGACCGGAGGGGACATGGAGGCCGGGATGGCGCTGGTCGCGGCCGTCGCGCCCCAGGGTCGGGTCGGCAGCCCCGAGGAGGTCGCCGAGGTGGTCGCCTTCCTCGCGTCGGACGCGGCGAGCTTCGTCAACGGGGTTGCCTGGCCGGTGGACGGCGGCGCGCTGGCGACGATGGGCAACGCCTCGTAGGGCCCCGCGCCGACGCGGCGTCTGGGAGCTCGCGCCGGGCCCGGCCGCTGCATGCAGGTCGACTAGTGTGCATGCAATGAGCGCGGAACGGGCCGCCCGCATGCCGCAGACGCTGCGCGCCACCCTGCGCCTGCGGGAGCTGATCCTGGACGGCGGGTTGCGCGGAGGCGAGCGACTCTCCGAGCAGCCGCTCGCGGCCCAGCTGCGGGTCTCGCGCACCCCGCTGCGCCTGGCCCTCGGCCAGCTCGAGCACGAGGGCCTGCTCGAGGCCGTCCCGGGGGGCGGCTTCGCCGTCTGCACGTTCACCCAGGAGCAGGTCGGCGACGCGATCGACCTGCGCGGCGTGCTCGAGGGCACGGCCGCGCGGCTGGCGGCCGAGCGGCTCTCCGACCCCGGCGAGCTCGAGGCGATGCACGGCTGCGTCGCCCAGCTCGACGCCCTGGTGCGGCCCGATCGCCCGACGATCGAGGACTTCGAGCGCTACGTGCGGCTCAACAAGCGCTTTCACAGCCTGCTCATCCTGCTCGCCAAGAGCCGCGTGCTCGAGACCGCGCTCGCCCGCGCCAACGCCGTCCCCTTCGCCTCGCCGAGCGCCTTCGTCCACGTCCAGGCCGAGATGCCCGAGTCCCACCGCATCCTCTACGTGGCCCAGACCCAGCACCGGGCGATGCTCGAGGCGATCGAGCTTGGCGAGGGCTCGCGCGCGGAGGCGCTCGCCCGCGAGCACGCCCGGATCGCCCGCCTCAACCTCGACGCGGCGCTGGCCAGCCAGCACGCCCTCGAGCGGCTGCCGGGCGCGGGGCTGATCGTGCTCGAGGGAGGCGCGACGGACGGCGGCTGACGGCTCAGCTCCCGGCCGCCGGCCGGCCGAGCGTCGTCCGGGCGGCCACGTAGACGTCCTCGCTCCCCGGCAGGTAGGCGTCCTCGAGCGGGGGGCTGAAGGGGACCGGCGCGAACGGTGCGCCGACGCGCTCGATCGGCGCGTCGAGATGGTCGAAGGCGGCCGCCTGCACCCGGGCGGCGATCTCGGCGCCGAAGCCGCCGTGCGCCACCGCCTCGTGGGCGACAACCAGCCGGTTGGTCCGCCGCACCGACTCGACCACCGCCTCGAGGTCGAGCGGGACCAGCGTGCGCGGGTCGATCACCTCGGCCTCGATGCCCTCGGCGGCGAGGCGATCCGCGGCCGCGAGCGCCTCGCCGACCAGGCGTGAGAGGGCGACGATGGTCACGTCACCGCCCTCGCGGACCGTGCGCGCGCGCCCGATCGGCACCGGCTCGGGCTCGTCGGGCACCCGCTCGCGCCTGAAGTAGAGGGTCTTGCTCTCGATCACCACGACCGGGTTGGGGTCGGCGATCGCGCTGCTCAGCAGTCCGGCGACGTCGACCGCCCGACTCGGCATCACGACCTTGAGTCCGGGGACGTGCGCGAGCCAGCTCTCCAGGCTCTGCGAGTGCTGGGCCGCTCCGCGCTGCCCGGCGCCGCCCTGCGTGCGCAGCACCATGGGCACCCGCAGCTGGCCCCCGGACATCGAATGCGCCTTGGCGGCGGCGTTGACCAGCTGGTCGAGCGCCAGGGTGATGAAGTCGATGAACATGATCTCCAGCACCGGCCGCAGGCCCGACTGGGCGGCGCCGATCGCCACCCCGCAGATCGCCGCCTCGCTGATCGGCGTGTTGCGGATCCGATCGGTGCCGAACTCCTCGGCCAGCCCGGCGGTCGCCGTGTAGGGCCCGCCCTCGGCGACGTCCTCTCCGATCACCAGCACGCGCGGGTCGCCCCGCATCGCCTCGAACAGGGTGGCGTTGATCTCCTTCAGGTAGGTCGTCTCCCTCATCCGCGCCCCCGATCGGCGTAGACCAGCTCGGCGATCAGCTCGGCCGGGGGAAAGGGGCTCTGGCGGGCGAAGCGCACCGCCTCGGAGACGGCCTCCCCGGCGTCGCGCTCGACCGCGGCCACGGCGTCGCCATCGAACCAGCCCGCGGCGACGCCGTGGCGCTCGAGGCGCAGGATCGGGTCCCGCTCCCGCCAGTCCTCCTCGGCGAGCGCCTCGCGGTAGCGGGCCGGATCGCCCTCGTAGTGCCCGCGCACCCGATGGGTCAGGCACTCGAGCAGCATCGGCCCGCGACCGGCGCGCGCCGCGGCGAGCAGGTGGCCGAAGGCCTCGCGGACGGCGAGGACGTCGTTGCCGTCCACGGTCTCGCGCGTGAGGTCATACGGCGCCACCACGTCGCTGACGCGCTCGATGTTCGTGTGCGCTGAGCGGGGCGTGAACTCGGCGAAGCCGTTGTTCTCGCAGACGAGGATCAGCGACAGCCCCCAGAGCGTGGCCAGGTTGACCGACTCGTTGAAGTGGCCGGCCTGCACGGCGCCGTCGCCGAAGAAGACGACGGCCACCCGGTCGGAGTCGCCCAGGCGCGCCGCCAGGGCGCTGCCGAGCGCGATCGGGACGTTGCCGCCGACCACGCCGGTGGCGCCGAGCAGCCCGTGCTCGGTGTCGACCAGGTGCATCGAGCCCCCGAGCCCGCTGCACAGGCCGTCGACGCGCCCCATCAGCTCAGCCATCACCCGCTCCAGCGGAGCTCCCTTGGCGATCGCATGGCCGTGCGCGCGGTGGCCGCTGTAGACGGGGTCGTCGCCTCGAAGCTGGGCGCAGACCCCGGCCGCGACCGCCTCCTGGCCGATGCTCAGGTGGATCAGGCCGTGCACCTCGTCGGCGCGCTTCAGCTGTGCGACGCGCTCCTCGAAGAGCCTGATTCGCCGCATGGTCGCCAGCAGCGCCAGCGCCTGCCCGTCGTCGAGCTCGGCGGCGGGGCCCGCCGGCGGCTGCCGTCGCCCGCTCACGGCGCCTCCGGCCGGGGCTCACCCATCTACGCCGCGATCGCGTCGAACTGAGCGGCGGTCGTCTCGTAGGAGCGGCTGAAGATCTCGCCCATGGGCAGGTCGCGCAGCTCCTGCGAGAGCACCTCCACGCCCCACGGTCCCAAGTAGCCGATCTCGCGGCAGACCTCGACGTAGCCGCGGATGTCGAACTCGCCCTCGCCGGGAAGCCGGCGGTGGTTGACCGTCTCGTCGACCGGGTCCGCCATGTCCTCGAACCGGCCGTCGCTGAGCTCGACCCAGCGCAGCCACCGCAGCGGGATTCGCCGCAGGTCGTCGGGTGTGATGGCGAGCTTCGACGCATGCCAGGTGTCGACGGCGATGCCGCCGTTGTCGGCGCCGGCGCCCTCGACGACGGCGAGCACCGCGTCGAGGCTGCGGACGTTGACGTCGAAGGGCATGAACTCGTAGACGATCTCCGCCTTCGTGTGCTGCGCCGCCTCCGCGCAGAGCTCGCCGTAGCGCTCGGTCACCCGCCCCAGCTCGCACGGCGTGCCCGGGATGTTGCCGATCTTGATGTGCAGGGCGTCGAGCGCCGCGGCCGCCTCGAAGAGCAGCCTGCGACGCTCGTCGGAGGCCCTGCGACGCTCGTCGTCGGGGTCGAGGAACCAGTCCTCGAGGAACTCGAGCTGCAGGTAGGTGAGCCCGTTGGCGTCGAGGATCCGCTTCATCTCGCTCAGGCTGCGGTTCTCGAGCACGTGCTCGAGGTCGGTGTGCCAGAGGCCGATGCCGCGGAAGCCGACCTTGCTCGCCTCCGCGCAGCGATCGCCGAAGTCGAACAGGCTCCACTCGCGGCCGGTGTGCGCCTCCGTCGGGCCGGACACGGTCCAGTACAGGGCGACCAGCTCCTCGTCGGCCATCCTCACTCCCTTCCCGCCCGTTCGGGCGTCACGTTGATCTCGATCCTGACCCCGTTGGGGTCCTCGCAGAAGAGTTGGCGCAGGCCCACGCCGGGCACCGTGTTGCGCGCCGCGACGACGCCGCTGCGCTCGAGGCGAGCGACGATCTCGCCGTAGTCGTCGCCGTTGAAGGAGACGTGGTCCACGGCCCCCGTGCCATCCGCGCGCGGCGAGGCGCCGATCCCCAGCCGCCGCGAGTGCTCCTCGTAGGCCTCCCGCTCGGCGATGTGCACGCAGGGGACGTCGCCGACGTACAGCCAGAGCCCCGGGAACTCGAGCGGCGGCCGAGCGCCGACCTCCAACCCGAGCGCCTCGCAGTAGAAGTCCCTCGTCGCCTCGATCTCGTCGCTGAGGACGAGCACGTGCTCGATCCCCGTCAGCGCCATCGCGTGCGGCGCCATCCGCGTGCGTGGATAACCCGCATCGGACCGCTAGCCGCCGGACGCCGCCGGCGCCCCGGCGCCCACAGCTCCCTTCGCCGCGGCGACGATCTTCTCCGCCGACGGCGAGATGTGGGCCTCGTGGATCGCGCTCGCCGAGACCGGCACGTCGAGGCGGGCGACGCGGGCGATCGGGGCCCGCAGCGAGTCGAACCCCCGCTCGCTGACCGTGGCGGCGATCTCCGAGGCGACGCCGCAGCGCAGGCGGCCCTCGTCGACGACGACCAGGTGCCCCGTCTTCGCGACCGAGGCGAGGATCGCCGCCTCGTCGAGCGGCACCAGCGTGCGCAGGTCGATCACCTCGGCCCCGACGCCGTCGGCGGCGAGCTGCTCGGCCGCCTCGAGCGCGACCCCGACCATCGCCGAGCAGGCGACGAGCGTGACGTCGTTGCCCTCGCGCCTTAAGTCGGCGACCCCGAAGGGGATCTCGTAGTCCTCGTCGGGGACGTCGTCGGTCGCGCCGTAGCCGAACGCGTGGGTGACCACCAGGGTCGGGTTGTCGCTGCGGATCGCCGTGCGCAGCAGGCCCTTGACCTCGCGCGCTCCCGACGGCATCACGATCTCGATCCCGGGCAGGTTCCAGTACATGCCCATCGGGGTCTCGCTGTGCTGGCCGCCGCCGCCGTGCAGCAGGCCGTGGCTCATGTGCATGATCACCGGCACGTCGAGGCGCCCGCCCGAGGAGGTCCGGGCGCTCGCGATCTCGTTCGCGATCGAGGAGAACGCCGGGTAGGTGAAGGGCGCGAGCCCGAGATGGGCGAACACCCGCTGCCCGCACATCGCCGCGCCCGCGGCGAGCGCGGCGAACGATGCCTCCGAGCAGGGCGGGAAGTAGATCCGCTCCGAGTACTCCCTCTGGAAGGGCTCGAACTGGGCGCCCTCGGGGCCGATCCCGAGGACCTCGTTGCCCATCACGACGAAGCTCGGATCCTCCTCCATGGCCGTGCGCAGGACGTCGAGCATCGCGTCGGCGTAGTTCTTGGTCGGCATCGTCGATCTCCTAGGCGAACACGTAGTCGTTGACGGATTCGGGAGCGGGAGGGGAGCCGGCCAGCGCGAACTCGCTCGCCTCGGCGATCCTCGCCGTCACCCGCGCGTCCAGCTCGGCGAGCTCGTCCCGGCTCAGGTCGCCGGAGGCGAGCAGCTCGCGCGCGTAGATCAGCACCGGGTCGTGGTCGCGAAACCAGTCCGCGTGCTCGCCCTCGATCGCCGCCTCGTCGTAGGCCCTCGCGATCTCGGTCTCGCCCGTGGTCATCTCCGGCCACAGCGGCTGGCTGCCGGCCCAGCGGTCGGTGACCGCGTGGATGAAGTACGGGCCCTCGCGCCGCCGGCAGTGATCGACGGCGCGGGCGGCCAGCTCGTGGACCTCGTCGAACCGGCGCCCGTCGACCGTCTCGACGGGGATCCCGAAGGTGCGCGGGATGTCGGTCAGGTCCTTGACCGCGGAGACCGAGGTCGGAAAGCCCCCGCCCGCCGACCCCAGCGCCCCCGGGCTGTTGTTCTCGCAGACGTAGACGACCGGCAGCGAGTACAGAGCCGCCATGTTCAGCGACTCGAACGAGACCCCCTCCTCGAGCGCCCCGTCGCCGAACAGGCCGACCGCGACCGCGTCGCCGTCGGCCTGCTTGAGCGCGAAGCCGGCGCCGGTCGCGAGGCTGATGCTGCCCCCGACGATCGCCGAGGTCGAGATGAAGCCGAGGTCGGGGTCACTCATGTGCAGGGTGCCGGCGCAGCCGTGGTTCAGCCCGGTGTCGCGGCCGAGGATCTCCGCCAGGGCGAGGCTCGGATCAGAGCCGCGGGCGATCACGTGTCCGTGGTTGCGGTGGTGGGTGGCCAGCCTGTCGTCCGGCCCGAGCGCCTCCATCACCGCGACGCCGGTCGCCTCCTGACCGATGTAGAGGTGGTAGTGGGCAAAGAACGCCTGCTCGTGGAAGAGCCGGTCGACCGCCTCCTCGAACCGGCGGATGGTCAGCATCCGCTCGAGCAGCCGCGTCCTGTCGGCCTTGTCCCATCGCTCAGCCATCTGTGCTCCCGTCGTTGCCGTTTTCACCCGAGCTCCCGCGCAGCAGGTAGGCCGACTCGAGCAGCTCGGGCCTGCGCTTGAGCTCGCTCGCGTGGCCCGAGAAGCGCAGGCTTCCCCCTTCCATCACGTGAACCCGGTTCGCGAGCCCGAGGGCGACCGTGGCGAACTGCTCGATGAGCAGCACGCCGACGCCCGACTCCGCGACCGTGCGGATCGTCGGGATCAGGCGCTTGAGCACCACCGGGGCGAGGCCGAGGGAGAGCTCGTCGATGAGCAGGACCTTCGGCTGCGAGACGAGCGCCTGCGCGAGGACCACCATCTGCTGCTCGCCGCCCGACAGCGACCGGCCGGCGGTGCTCAGCCGCGGCTCGAGCTCGGGGAACAGCTCCAGTGCGTACGCCCGCCGTTCGCGGGCCACGTCCTGGGCGAGCGAGTAGGTGGCGACCTGAAGGTTGTCCTCGACGCTGAGGTCGGGCAGCAGTCGCCGTCCCTCCGGCACCACCGCGACCCCTGCCGCCCGCACGCGCTCGGGCCGCCGCCCGGCGAGCTTCTCCTCGCCGAGGCCGATCGCTCCCACGTCGATCGGCAGCACCCCTCCGACCGCGAGCACCAGGCTCGATTTGCCGGCGCCGTTGGGGCCGAGCAGCGCGGTCACCTCGCCGAGCGGGATCTCGAGGGAGACGTCGCGGACGACCGCGCGGCCGCCGCGGGAGACCGTCAGCCCCTCGAGCCGCAGACCGTCCGAGCTCGCCGCCGCGCCCGAGGAGCCGGGGGCCTCGCGCTCGGCCGCGAGCTCGCGCTCGGCCGCCAGCCCGGCCCCCTCGCCCCGCTCGGCGCTCACGCGACCTCCTCGGTGCCGAGGTAGGCGCGGATCACGTGCTCGTCGCGGAGCACCTCGGCGGTCGGGCCGGAGGCGATCAGCTTGCCGAAGTCGAGCACCGCGGTGACCTCACAGCAGGCGGAGACGAGGCTCATGTCGTGGT
>WHSW01000409.1 GCA_009379895.1 Solirubrobacterales bacterium | reverse complement strand
ATACACGCTCTTCCACTCGCTGAAGAAGTCGAGCGCGGCCTGCCCGACCTCGCGGTGGCCGTTCCCGGTCGCCTTCGTGCCGCCGAATGGCAGGTGCGCCTCTGCGCCGATCGTGCCGTGGTTCACGTAGCCCAGGCCCGAGTCGAAGTCGCGGATTGAGCGGAAGGCGAGGTTGACGTCGCGCGTGAAGAGCGACGTCGACAGGCCGTACTTCACGCTGTTGACGATCCTGACCGTCTCGTCCCAGTCGTCGACCGGGATGACCGATGCGACCGGCCCGAAGATCTCCTCCTGCGCGATGCGCGCGTCCGGCTTGACCTCGGTGAAGATCGTGGGCTGGAAGAACGACCCCTTCGCGAGGGCCCCGTCGCGGGCAGGCTCGCCGCCGATGACGAGGTCGGCCTCATCGCGGCCGATGGCGGCGTACGAGGCGATCCGCTCGACGGCGGCGTCGTTGATGACGGGGCCGACGTCGGTCGTCTCGTCCAGGCCGTCACCGAGCACCAGCTTGCCGACCCGTTGCTGGAGCCGATGCACGAAGTCGTCGTGGACGGCGCGATGCACGAGGAGCCGCGACGCGGCCGTGCAGCGCTGGCCGCTGGTGCCGAAGGCGGACCAGATCACGCTGTCCAGGGCGAGGTCGAGATCGGCGTCCTCCCAGATCACGATCGGGTTCTTGCCACCCAGCTCGAG
>WHSW01000408.1:449-699 GCA_009379895.1 Solirubrobacterales bacterium | reverse complement strand
GGATCACCGGCACCCGCGAGCGGCGCGCGCCGATCAGGCTCCAATCGAACGACTCTCCGGTGCCACCGGGCTGCCCCTCGCGGTGGGCGTCGAGCAGGTGGAAGTCGGTCAGGTACGAGCGGGCGAGGTCGAGGTCGGCGCCCGAGCGGATCCGGATCGCCTTGATCACGCGGCAGCCGGTACGCCGCGCGACCTCACGACAGAACTGAAGGCCCTCATCGCCGTGAAGCTGGACCATCGAGAGCCGCTC
>WHSW01000408.1:0-439 GCA_009379895.1 Solirubrobacterales bacterium | reverse complement strand
GTTGACGAACACCCCGACCAGCTCGAGGCGGCGCTGAAGCGCAGCTCCGATCTCGGCCGCGACATCATCGTCGCAGCGCCGCGGGCTCTCCTCCCAGTGGTTGAGCCCGATCGCCCAGGCGCCGAGCCGCGCCGCGTGCTCGGCGTCGTCGAGCCTCGTGATCCCACAGAACTTGACTCGCATCCTGGGAAGAGGATGGCAAGTACCGCCCGGGACGGCCCGTCCCGAGCCCGGGCGGGCCGATCGGCCGTGCGAGGCGAGGCGGATGGAAGGAGCAGGACGGCGCCGACCCGCCTCGCGAGCTCGGTAGCACGGATTCGTCACGGTGCGGCCGATTCGTCACGTGTTTCGTGACGTGTTTGTGCCACGTGCGGCGCATTTCGTGTTCCACGCGCGCGCCGGGAACCCGCATCCTCGGGAGCATGGCGGAGACGACGCG
>WHSW01000407.1 GCA_009379895.1 Solirubrobacterales bacterium | reverse complement strand
TCGATCGAGCCGCTCGACCGCGGCTTCGGCTACACGTTCGGCAACTCGCTGCGCCGCGTGCTGCTCTCCTCGCTCGAGGGCGCCGCCGTGACCGCCGTCAAGATCGAGGGCGTCGCGCACGAGTTCACGACGCTGCCCGGCGTCCGCGAGGACGTCACCGACGTCCTGCTCAACCTCAAGAACCTGATCTGCCGCCTGCACGGCGAGAGCCCCGAGGTCGAGGTGCACATCGCGAAGAAGGGCGCCGGCGCCGTCACCGCCGCCGACATCCAGGCTCCCGCCGACCTCGAGATCCTCAACCCGGAGCTCGAGATCGCCAACCTGGAGGCCGGCGCGCGGCTCGACACGATCCTCACCATCGCCCGCGGCCGCGGCTAGTGCCGGCCGAGCAGAACAAGGGCCAGGCCACGACGATCGGCGTGATCCCGGTCGACTCCAACTTCTCGCCGGTGCTGCGGGTGCGCTACGAGGTCAGCCCGGCCCGGGTCGGGCAGCGCACCGACTACGACAAGCTGATCCTGGAGATCCAGACCAACGGCTCGGTCGACCCGCGCGGCGCCCTCTCCGAGGCCGCCGGCACCCTGATCAACCGCCTGGCGATCTTCGCCGACCCCGAGAGCACCAAGCTGCTCGGCGAGCCGGTCGAGGAGGAGGTGCCCCCCGGCGGCGGGATGAGCGAGATCATGATCGAGGAGCTGGAG
>WHSW01000406.1:237-705 GCA_009379895.1 Solirubrobacterales bacterium | reverse complement strand
AGGGAACCTATCTGGAGTTCGAAGAGCAGTTGGGTGACGCCGCCAACGGCATCATGGTTTGGAGCACCTGGGACCCGACCATCGAGTGGGAGGGTGAGCTGGCCGGCCAGCCGTTCAACAACGCCGACTTCGCCCGCGAGATCGAAGCGCGTACCGGTCAGCCCGCCAACGAGGATCACGCCCAACCCTTCACCGTCTGCCAGGCCGTGGCGCAGGCGATCGCAGAAACGGGCTCGACCGACAACGCCGGCTTGGTGGAATGGTTCGCCTCTCGGACCGCCGAAGATCCGGCGCGGACGGTCCAGGGTGACCTCCATTGGGATGACCTCGGGCTGCTTGCCGACCGCGACGTGCTCCTGCTCCAGTGGCAGTCGAACGAGCTGAACTTCGTCTTCCCCCGGGGTGACGCCTACAGCACGGCCATCGATCTCGAGTGGCCGAAGCCCGAGTGGTAAGCCAGTCTGAGAA
>WHSW01000406.1:0-227 GCA_009379895.1 Solirubrobacterales bacterium | reverse complement strand
GAAGGTGGGCCGGTGCCCCTCCTCGAGGTAAGGGACCTGCATAGGTCCTTCGGCGGGATCCGGGCGGTGAATGGGGCTAGCTTCGACGTCGAAGCCGGTTCGATCACCGCTCTGATCGGCCCCAATGGCGCCGGCAAGACGACGGCCTTCAACATGGTGAATGGAGTACTTCGCCCCGACAGCGGGTCGATCCGCCTCGAGGGCGACGAACTCACGACCCTGCCTCC
>WHSW01000405.1 GCA_009379895.1 Solirubrobacterales bacterium | reverse complement strand
GGCAACATCTACCGGCGGATCTTTGCGCCGGCCTGGATCGCTGCTGGCGCCACGGTCGACACCGGCAACAAGGACGAGGACGGCGAGCCGATCCTCAAGGCCAAGTACGGCATCCATGCCCTGCGACACTTCTTCGCGTCCTGGCTGATCAACGAGAAGGGGCGGGGCGGCCTCGAAATCTCTCTGAAGCGCGCACAGGTGCTGCTCGGGCACGCCTCGCTGCAGATGACGGCGGACACCTACGGCCACCTGTTGCCTGCCAAGGGCGACGAGGCGGCGGAATTCAGCGAGGGAGAACAAGCACTTATCGGCTAGGACAAGCGGATTATAAAAATGAACTGTCCTCTGCCTTGAATCTCAGATACTTGCGCCGTGCGACAAGAATGCAACATGGAGCAGATAACTAATTGAAAAACAAAACGGGACTAGATACATCATAATCCGCGTGTCGGGGGTTCGAGTCCCTCCCCCGCTACCAATGAAATCAAGGCCTTGGCGCGACGGCGCCAGGGCCTTGATTGCGTTTGGGCGAGCTTCTTGCCTCTGTGGCCCAGGCACTGCAGTGCCTGCTCGCCGCTGCTGCCTAAACACAGCCGGAGCCCTGGCGCTGGTCGAGCTAGCCAAAGGGCCCCGGGCGAGGTGCCGCCTTCATCAGGCAGCAACGACAGGGGCCACTCCGACACCGCTGGCCGATAAGAAGAGATAC
>WHSW01000404.1:409-720 GCA_009379895.1 Solirubrobacterales bacterium | reverse complement strand
CACGCGTCGCAAGGTCCGCCGCTCACGTGCGGCACGGGCAGCCAATGGCCAAGGCCAGGGCCAGCTGAGGGACATCGTCCATATCAGCGCCCGTCCTGCCGAGGCTGCCGACCGGTCTGTGCCAGGGCACTGGGAAGGCGACCTGCTGCTCGGGCGCGGCAATAGCGCCATCGCCACGCTGGTCGAACGTAGCAGTCGCCTCGCCCTGCTCGTCCGCCTGGCTAATGGCCGCGGTTCCGAGCCGGTGCTCACGGCGCTGGCCGAGCGCATCGCCACCCTCCCCGAACAGTTGCTGCGCTCGCTGACCTGGG
>WHSW01000404.1:0-400 GCA_009379895.1 Solirubrobacterales bacterium | reverse complement strand
GGACCAGGGCAAGGAGATGGCCCAGCACGCGCGGTTCACTATCGACACCGGCCTGCAAATCTACATCTGTGATCCGCGCAGCCCCTGGCAGCGAGGCACGAACGAGAACACCAACGGCCTGCTCCGCCAGTACTTCCCCAAAGGTACCGACCTCACGATCGTCAGCCAAGCAGAGCTAGACGCCGTCGCTGCCGAACTGAACGGCCGCCCTCGACAAACCCTCAACTGGCGGTCACCATCTGAGATGTTCGCCGAGGCTGTTGCGATGATCGCTTGAGACCAAGGTCAATCGTGTACGTTCTCGGCTGGATACGTCGTTCTCGACAAGTAGTGAGCGATTCGCTCCGGCTTTACAGAGGCACACGGATACGGCTCGATAACAGCCGCTCAAGGCTCTATT
>WHSW01000403.1 GCA_009379895.1 Solirubrobacterales bacterium | reverse complement strand
AGAAGCCAGAGGACCCCCCCAGCGACCTGGCCCTGGTCGGCGTCTACATGTTCACCCCTCAGATCTTCGACGCTGCGCGGGCGATCGAGCCCTCGTGGCGCGACGAGCTCGAGATCACCGACGCGATCCAGCATCTGATCGACGCCGGCAACAAGGTTGAGAGCCACACGGTCAGCGGCTGGTGGAAGGACACCGGCCAGCTCGCCGACATGCTGGAGGCCAACCGCCTGGTTCTCGAGGAGCTCGAGTGGCGCATGGACGGCGAGGCCGACGCCGAGAGCCGCGTCGAGGGCAGGGTGGCGATCGATGCCGGGGCGACGCTCGAGCGCTCGGTCGTCCGCGGCCCGACCGTGATCGGCGCGGGGTCGAAGATCGCCGACTCCTACGTTGGCCCCTACACCTCGATCGGCCGCGACGTCGAGATCGTCGGATCCGAGGTCGAGCACTCGATCCTGCTCGCCGGCGCGCGGGTGCACGATCTCGACACCCGTATCGAGGCGAGCCTGCTGGGCCGCAACGTGACCCTCGCCCGCGGGCGGGAGATGCCGAAGACGCTGCGGATGATCGTCGGCGACAACTCACAGATCACGATCCCGTGAGGCGGAGCGAAGCGAAGCCGAGCCGCGCCGCCGTTGAGGCGCCTGATATTGGGCGGAGCGAAGCGAAGCCGAGCCGCGCCGCCGTTGAGGCGCCTGATATTGGGCGGAGCGAAGCGAAGCCGAGC
>WHSW01000402.1 GCA_009379895.1 Solirubrobacterales bacterium | reverse complement strand
TGCTTCGCGTGCCGCCGTCCGGAACCTGGGAACGACGCCGGGCCGACCTCTACGCCGACGCCGAGCAGTGGGTAGACAAGATCGAAATCACGCTTCCCGAGGCTCGGGACCTACTCGTCCGCCGCTACCTTGGCGGCTTCGGGCCGGCCACTCCGGCGGAGATCGCGTCATGGGCGATGATGCGCGTCCGGCAGATCACGCCGGTCCTCGAGCGACTCGACCTCGTCCGCTACGAGGCCGAGGATGGCGCCGAACTCGTCGATCTGCCGGGCGGCGCCCTTCCCGACGCCGAGATGCCTGCGCCCGTACGGTTCTTGCCGACCTGGGACGCCACCTTGCTGGTACACAGGCGGCGCACCCAGATCCTGCCCGAGGAGCATCGGCCGAAGATCTTCTCCAACAAGACCCCGCACTCCTTCCCGACGTTCCTGTTGGACGGCCGTGTCGCCGGCACCTGGCGATACGAGAAGGGCCACGTCCAGCTGAACCCGTTCGAACCGCTCTCACCACGGACGCGCCGCAAAGTCGAGGACGCTGCCGAGGCGCTGGCCGAGCTACACCGGTAACGGGGCATCGGATCTCCACCTCGGTCCGCCGTACAATGGCTTGCGTGAGTGAGGACGCCGAGACTCCACTACAGGTCGTCAAGGGTGAGCCGACGGCTGAGGAACTGGCCGCGCTGGTGGCCGTCGTGTCCGCGAAGGCTGCCGAAACCGGTAGCGCCGAGCCCGG
>WHSW01000401.1:333-740 GCA_009379895.1 Solirubrobacterales bacterium | reverse complement strand
CCGGTCGTTCGATTTCAGTCGCCGACCGTGAGCGGCCGCTCGACCTCAAACGGCGGATCCAGATCATATTCCAGGATCCGCTATCGTCGCTCAATCCGCGCCACAGCATCGAAACGATACTGACGCGGCCGCTCCGTATATTTTTCGGACTGACGGATGCCGCTGCCCGAGACCGCGCGGCGACGCTGCTCGAAGAGATGGACCTTTCCACCGATCTGCTTCGTCGCTACCCCCGCCAGCTATCCGGCGGGCAGCAGCAGCGCGTCGCGATCGCCCGCGCCTTCGCGGCCGAGCCCGATCTTATTCTTTGCGACGAGGTGACATCCGCGCTCGATGTCTCCGTTCAGGCGCATGTTCTGGACCTCCTCGAAGCGATGCAGCAGAAGACCGGCACGGCCTGTCTCTTC
>WHSW01000401.1:0-323 GCA_009379895.1 Solirubrobacterales bacterium | reverse complement strand
ACAGGTGGCAAACCGGACAGTTGTTCTCGAAAAAGGCGTCGTCGTGGAAGCCGGGCCCACTCAATCTCTCTTCGCCGAACCGCGGCATTGCTACACGCGGCTGTTGCTCGCCGCGGCATCACGGTGCGAAGACGACCGCGATCCGGCATCCCCGGGGGTGCGCCGCGCCGCCGGGCAGCAAGGGTACTCACAATGAAATTCCTGCACGTCACCGACCCGCACTTTGTTCCCCTCGGCGAGGAACTCCACGGCCTCGATCCCCGCCAAAGGTTGGATACCTGCGTTGCCGACATCAATGCCAACCATGGCGATGCCGAGCTATG
>WHSW01000400.1:364-745 GCA_009379895.1 Solirubrobacterales bacterium | reverse complement strand
CGATACGGCACCGGCAATGCCGACGTATGCGTCGCATTCGGGGAAGACCGCCTCGACCTCATCATCACCAACCCCGTCACGGATGGGCCCGAACTGAAGATAGGCGGAGGGCACGGACTCATCGGCATGAGGGAGCGTGCCACCCTGCTCGGCGGAAGCCTCGACGCCACTCGTTCGAACCGCGTATTCCGGGTGCACGCGTGGATCCCCTACGAAGCGGGCCGCGCGTGATCCGGGTGCTGATCGCCGATGACGACGACCTGATGCGGGCCGGACTCGTCCAGTTACTCACCAGCGACCCGCACATCGAGATCGTCGGGCAAGCCTCGACCGGCCGCGAGGCCGTCGCCGACGCCAAGAGCCTCAGCCCCGATGTCGTCC
>WHSW01000400.1:0-354 GCA_009379895.1 Solirubrobacterales bacterium | reverse complement strand
CCCTGCTCTCCCCGTCAGTAACCAGGCGAGTGATCGAACAGATACCCAAGAACCCCACCCCTCCGGCAGAGGCACGCGCCAAACTCAACAACCTGACCCCGCGAGAGCACGAGGTCTTCACCCTGCTGGCCCGCGGACTGGCCAACCGGGAGATCGCCGAACACCTCATCGTCGAGGAGTCCACGGTCAGAACCCACGTCAAACGCATCCTGATGAAGCTCGGGCTTCGGGACCGGATTCAAGCAGTGATCTACGCCTACGAAACCGGAACCCTTCCCGGGCCCGCCCACGACGCATAAGCGGGTCGGATCATTAGCACTCGCGGCCCGAGCCCCATATCTACTGCTGTTCCCG
>WHSW01000003.1:53414-57843 GCA_009379895.1 Solirubrobacterales bacterium | reverse complement strand
CGCGTAGGGGTACACGGTCTGCGGGGGATCGAAGGTGTCGCTGAGCCGGAAGCGCTCGGGGGAGGCCTCGACCAGCGCCGCGATCGAGACGGAGGCACCCGGCGAGCCCGTGACCCCGATCTGAGAGCCGTCGACCTCGAGGTCACCCGGCGCGGCCTCGAGGTGATCGGCGGCGGCAGCGAGTAGTCGCTCGCGTAGCGCGCGGCTCGCGCCGGTCACCGCGCCGCCCGCCGATGCGGCGCTGCGCGAGGCGAACGTCCCGGTGCCGGCGAGCTCGGCGGCCCCGGTGTCGCTGTACTCGACGGTGATCGAGGACTCCTCGACGCCGAGTGCGTCGGCGGCGATCTGAGCCATCGTCGTCGCGGTCCCCTGCCCGATCGCCGGCGTGGTGGTCCAGACGCGGAACGTGCCGTCGGGCTCGGCGGACACGTGGGCTCCGTCGAAGCCCTCGATCCCGGTCATCCCGCGCAGCGCGAAGACGTGCGAGTTCATCCCGGTCGGCTCGACGTAGCAGGCGATGCCGAGCCCGAGTTTGCGGCCCGCGCCGGTGGCCTCGCGCCGGCGCCCGCGCAGCTCGTGGTACCCGAGGCGGTCGAGCGCGCTCTCCAGGGCTCGGCCGTAGTCGCCGTTGTCATAGGGCTGCTTGGTCGCCGAGACGTAGGGGAACTCGTCGACGCCGATCAGGTTGCGGCGGCGGATCTCGGCGGCGTCGAGACCGCTCTCGCGAGCGAGCGCCTCGATCATCCGCTCATGCACGAACGTGGCGATCACGAAGCCGACGCCGCGGTAGGCGCCCTCCGGCGCGGTGTTGGTGACCGTGGCCCGCGCGCGCACCCGGAAGTTCTCGAGCCGATACGGGCCCGGGAGCATGCCTGAGGTGGTCATCGCCTCGAGCGAGACGCCGTGCGGGTAGGCACCGTAGGCACCCTGGTCACAGATCATGTCGACGTCCATCGCCAACAGCACCCCGTCGGAGCTCATCGCCGCCCGAACCTTGTGCTCCTGCTTGCGCGCCTGGGTTGCCGCGGCGAGGTTCTCGGCGCGGTCCTCGGTCCACTTCACCGGCCGCCCGAGCCGCAGCGCAGCCGCGGCGACCGCGACCTCCTCCGGGTAGACGTGCGCCTTGACGCCGAAGCCACCCCCGACGTCCGGCGTGATCACCCGGACGTCCCCGGGATCCAGGCCGAGGACCTCGGCCAGCGTCCCACGAAGCTTGTGCGGGATCTGCGACGAGCTCCACACCCGCAGCCCCGAACCCTCGGGCGTCGCGAGCACCGCGCGTCCCTCGATCGGCATCGCCGAGAGCCGCGGGCTGCGCAGGGTGCGCTCGACCACCACCTCGGCGCCCGCGAAGGCCGCCTCCACGTCGCCCGCCGACTGGCCCGTGTCGACGACGGCGTTCGACCGGCCCTCATGGATCTCGGGAGCGCCGGCGGCGATCGCTCGCCACGGGTCGACGAGCGGCTCGAGCTCCTCGATCTGAGGAGTGACGAGGTCCCCCGCGTCCTCGGCGAGATAACGGTCCGCGGCGACCACCATCGCCAACGGCTCACCGGCGAAGCGGACCTTCTCCGTCGCGAGCACGGGCTGCGACGGCGGGGTGACGTCGGGGTTGGCGTTGGGCGGGGTCAGCGCCGGGATGGCGAGGTCCGAGCTCGCGTAGACGGCGACGACGCCGGGCATGGCGCGCGCCCCCTCGACCCCGGGGTCGAGAAGCCGCCCGTGGGCGACCGGGCTGCGAACGAACGCGGCCTCGACCGTCTGGTCGAGGTGGATGTCGTCGACGAAGGAGGCCGTGCCCGTGAGCAAGGGCCCGTCCTCGAGGCGCAGCAGCCGGCCGCCGATCGCCATCAGGACGGCCCGGGAACCGCCCGCAGGCGCCTCGATCGAGAGCGGCGTCTCACCTTTGTACTACTTTAGACAATCGAGGTGCACGGGGGGTGCGCGACCGGCCCCACCTGCTCCACACACGCCGTCTGCCAGAGTATGTTATACGTATGCCTGCATCGAGCAGGTGCAGCGAGGAGAGGGTCGCATGCCGCGGGTTGCTGAACCCCGGACCGAGACGTCCGTGACAGCCGAACGGGCCGAGCAGCGATACATCGCTCTCGCCAGCCTGGCGCGGCGCCTGACCTCGGCCCGCGATCCGGACGAGCTCACCGCCGCGACCGCGCAGGCGCTCGGCGACTGCGAGCCCGCGACCGTGCGCCTCTGGGGGATGACCGCCGACGGGCTGCGCGAGGTCGGCCGCACGGCCGGCGCCACCGAGCTGCCCGAGATCGCGGCTCTCGACCTGCGCCGCGCCGCGACCGCGGACCGCCCCACCGTGGGGCCGGAGGCCTGCCTGCTGATGGGCGTCCAAGCCGACGGCGTGAGCTTCGGCGTGCTCGAGGTTCACGACCTCCACGACGGAGAGGTCGTCGAGGCCGCGGCGCCGCTGATCGCGTGTCGGCTCAGCATGCTCGCCAATCAGGGAGTGAGCGGCGTACAGCTGCTCCCCGCCGCGGTCGCGGACGCGAGCGACGCCTCGAGCGTGATCGCCGGCTTCGCCCGCCAGGCCAAGCGCCTGCTCGATCACGACCGGCTCAGCGTCTACCTGGTCAGCCACGACGGGCGCGCCTTCGAGCGATTCGCGGTCGCGACCTCGACCATCGTTCCCGGCGAGGGAGTGCTGATCCCGTTCGAGGATGTCGGCCTTCGTCACATCGTTCTCAACAACCGCCCGATCGTCTCCAGCGACCTCGGTGCCGATCCGAGGCTGATCGGAGCCGAGGACCGGGTCATCGCCCGCGCCGGGTTCCACGGCCTGCTCAGCGTGCCGCTGCGCCACGACGGGCGGCCCTTCGGGGTGCTCAACTTCGTCAGCCGCAAGGCCGGGTTCTACCGCCAGGAGGACGTTCCGATCGCCGAGCAGATCGCCGATCAGATCGCCGCCTTCGTCGAGAACCTGCGGCTCCAGCAACGGATGCAGGGATTCGTCCGTCAGGAGGCCTCCGAGCGCGAGCGCACCCGCCTGGTACGCGACCTCTATCAGGCGGTGGCCCAGGCCGTGCCACAGATCAGCGCCGCCGCGAGCGAGATCGAGCGTGCCGCGGCCGACGACGAGTCGCCGACCAGCGACAACGCCGTGCGAATCCGCGACATCGCCGAACAGGGCCTGGCGGACATGCGCCGTGCGATCGTCGACCTCGATCCCCCCGGGCTCGAGAGCGGGGGCCTCGCCGAGATGATCGCCCGCGCCCTGGAGCGCTTTCGCGAGCAGGCGGACTGCGAGACGGACCTCCGCCTCGACGGGGACGTATCCGCGGTACCCGGCGACGTCGCCTCGACGGCTTACAGGGTTCTGCAGGAGGCGCTGATGAACGTCCGCCTGCACGCCGCCGCCGACGAGGTCACGGTGCAGCTGAACGTCGATCGCGGGCTGGTCCTGACCGTCGAGGACGACGGCATCGGCTTCGACACACGGGAGGCGATCCACGGTGAGGGCCTCGGCCTGCGCCACATGCGTGAACGCACCGACACGATCGGCGGCTTCTTGACGGTGCAGAGCGATCGTCGCAACGGGACCGCCATCCGCCTCAACGTGCCCGACATGCGCGAGGCCCGGGACGGTCGGACCGTGATCCCGCGAGGGCCCAACGGAGACGAGCCCCAGGAGGGCACGTTGCGCGTCTTCGTCGCCGAGGCCAACGTCCTGCTCAGGGGCGGGATGTGCAGGCTGATCGAGGCCGGCGGCGAGATGCGAGTCGTGGGTGAGGCCGACTCTCGCGAGCAGCTGCGCGGCCAGCTGCGCCAGCTGCATCCCGACGTCGTCGTGCTCAGCACGACGCTTGCCAACGGAGAGCTGGAGCGCCTCGTGGTCGAGGCTCGTAAGGCGTCGCCGTCGACCGAGCTGCTCGCCGTCTCGCACGGTGACGTCGGTCGCGACGCCGAGCTGATCGAGTGGGGAGTCACCGGCGTGGTCCACCTGCCCGTCGACCCGCAGCGGCTGACCGAGGCGGTACGCGCGGTGGCCTGCGGAACGCACGTGCTCGGCGGCCCCCCGGACTCGGGCGACCAGGGACGCGCCGAGATGCTGACCGGGCGTGAGCGCTCGATTCTGGCGCTGGTCGCCGTGGGACAGACCAATTCGCAGATCGGCGGCACCCTCTTCCTGGCGACCAAGACGGTCGAGCGTCAGGTGGCGACCATCGTCCGCAAGCTGAACGCGCACAACCGCGCGCATGCGGCGGCGATCGGCGTCGCCCGGAGGATCATCGAGATGCCCGGCGAGAGCGTCTAAGCAGCGCGATCGAACTCGATCAGCGGGCGGCGGACGCGGTTGACGTTGAGGTTGCACCAGCGCATGAAGGCCGCGCGCAGCGCCTCCCCCTCGGTCTTGCCGTAGACGCCGGTCGCGATCAGGCCGTCGAGCAGGCGCCGCTCATCC
>WHSW01000003.1:0-53404 GCA_009379895.1 Solirubrobacterales bacterium | reverse complement strand
AACAGCTGTGGCGCCGGGCGAAATCGCGGCCGATAGTCGGGGTCGCGCTCGAGCGGACGCGACGCGAGCACCGGGATCGAGGCCAGGTCGACCTCGGAATCCTGGCTCTCCATCCGGCCCCAGCGCCCCTCGATGCGATCCGTCAACGCGACGGTCGCCGGCGAGCGTTCGAAGACCTCGACCTTGACCGGCTCGAAGCCGAAGTTGTTGATCCCGACCAGGTCGCCCAGCCCGCAGATCACCGATGCCGCGAGGACGTCGAAGATCGCCAACAGGTCGACGCGATCGCCGCGCTGGGCCGGGTTCCACTTGAACTGGCGCCGTCCGGTGTCGTCGATCGTGGTCGCCATCCAGAGGTTGAAGGAGTCGTGCACGTCGTCGGGCGTGAGCCCGTACTCGCGGATGCATTCGGCGAGCGTGTCCTGGCAGTTCGCGTGAGTCGTCATCCCCCAGCCGAGCTCCTGGAAGACGCGGTTGCAGCGATGCCCGACGATGTCGAGCTCGCAGGTGTCGGCGATCTCGAGGATCGCGAACATCGGCCGACCTCGCGGCGAGTTGGACCAGATGAACTCCCCGCGGCGTGGGTCGAACGATTGAAAGCTGCGCGTGAAGCCACAGTCGAGGAATTCCTTGTGGTCGCGCAGGTTGAAGGCGTTGAAATCGACGCACGTGCCTCCGACCAGCTGCTCGATGCGCAGCACCTCGCCGCGGTGGACCGGCACCGCCTTGCCGGTGACCGGCTCGAGGACAACCTCCAGGCGCTTGTCGCCGTACTCGGGGAACGCCGATGCGAGCACCTCCGGCTCGGCCGTGCCGCCGACGTAGGAGCTCGCCCCCGCGAGCCGCTGATTGACGTGCTCGAGCAGTAGGGCGCGGATCACCTCGCCGCGGTCGGATCCGTGCTCACCCCCGGCGACGACCCGGTCGAGGAACGCGACCTGGGTCTCGTAGAGCTCGACCGCGGTCGCGGCGGCGGCCGCCATCGATCCCTCCGATCAGCCGCCCGCCCGGTGGCGGACGCTCTCGGCCCGGCTCTCGGCGACCAGGCGACCGCGATGGAACACCGCCCGGCGCGGGGGCAGCAGGCGCAGCGCGTCGCGCACGGTCGGCGCCTCGATCAGGACCAGATCGGCAAGGGCGCCCGGCTCGATCCCGTAGCCGTCGAGACGCAGCGCCCGCGCGGCGTTGGCAGAGACCATGTCGAAGACCGTCTCGAGCTCGCTCGGGTAGGTGAGCTGGGCGACGTGCGCCATGTACTGGCCGACCTCGAGCTGATCGGGCCTGCCGAACGGGTAGTACGGGTCGTTGACGTCGTCCTGCGCGGAGGCCACGTTGACCCCGGCCGCGAGCAGCTCCTTGACCCGGGTTGTCCCGCGACGGATCAGCCCGCGGTCGTTGCGGCCGTCCATGACGAGGCTGATCTGCGCGTTGGAGAAGACCGTGATCTCGGCCTCCCTGACGAGCCCGATCACCTTCTCGGCGTGGCTGTGGTCGTAGGCGGCGAGGGCGCCGCAGTGGCTCGCCGACACCCGCCCCTGATAGCCCTCCTCGATCGCCCGCACGGCGAGGTACTCGAGGCTCCGGGAGTAGGCGTCGTCGGTGTCGTCGACGAGCATGTGGATGTCCTTGCCGGTGCGCTCGGCGAGCTCGAAGCAGAAGTCCACGTGGTCGCGCATCGCGCCGTCGGTGCGCTCGTACCAGGGCAGCCCGCCGACCACGTCGGCGCCGAGCCGCATGCACTCCTCCATCAGGACCGCGGTGCCGGGCTCGCGCACGATCGCCTCCTGCGGGAAGGCGACCACCTCGAAGTGCGTCTCGCCCTCGAAGCGCGCCTTGAGCTCGAGCAGGCCCTCGACCGGGACCGTGCCGCCGATCGGGTCGACGTCGGCGAAGGCGCGCACCGCGGTCGTCCCGTGGACGATTCCCCGGTCGACCACCGGCGCGGCTCGATCGGCGATCTCGGCCGGCGTGTACTCGCGCTTGTGGTCCCAGGTGATGTAGATCGCCTCCTGCAGCGTCTGCGACTCGTTCGGGCGCATGACGTCACCGAGCATGCACTTGTCGAAATGCATATGACCGTTGACGAGCCCGGGCACGAGCAGGCAGCCCGCGCCGTCGATCTCGCGCTCGGCCGAGACCTCGAGGCTGCGGTCGAGAGCGGCGATCCGCTCGCCCTCGATCGCCAGGTCCCAGCTGCCTTCCCGACCGCGCAGGTACGCGCCGCGGATCAGCACGGTCACTTCTCTTCCTCCTCCGGCATCCACTCGCCGCCTGCGACCTCCAGCGTTTCCCCCGGCCGCAGGGCGTGCACCTCGACCCCGCGGGCGAGGGCGCTCAGCTGCTCGGGGCGGCCGGTCAGAAACGGGAACGTCCCGTAGTGGCACGGGACGCAGCGCCCGACACCGAGCAGCTCCAGCGCCAGCGCCGCCTGCGTCGGATCCATCGTGAAGTGCCCTCCGATTGGCAGCACCGCCAGGTCCGGCTCGTACAGGCGCCCGATCAGGGTCATGTCGCCGAACACGCAGGTGTCGCCGGCGAAGTAGATGGTCGCTCCGTGCTCGAGCTCGACCACCACCCCGCAGGCCTCCCCCGCATAGGCACCGTCCGGCGTGCTCGAGGAGTGCCGCGCGTCGGTGTAGGTGAACCCGACGCCCGAAGCGGTGACCGTCCCTCCCTTGTTCGGGGCGAGCGACATGTCCGGCTCGACGCCCTGGCGCTCCAGCCAATGGCGGACCTCGAGCTGGGCGATCACCGTCGGCCGGTGCTTCTCCCAGACCGCGATCGCGTCCTCGACATGGTCGACGTGCCCGTGGGTGATCACGATCACGTCCGCGCGCTCGGGATCGTGCTCGCCCTCAGGACAGCTCGGGTTTCCGGCCAGCCAGGGGTCGACGTAGATGCGCACGCCCTCGGTGCTGTCGAGGCGGAACGACCCGTGCCCCAACCAGGTGAGCAGGGCCCGCCCGGGAGAGGAGCCGCTAGCCCCCCGCATCGATCTCGCGCAGGTAGTCGTTGGTGAAGATCGTCTCCAGGTCGACCTCGCTCTCGAGGTCGCCCGAGGCGAGCAGCGCGTCCTCGACCGTCTCATAGCCCTCGATCGGGGCCTGCTCGCCGGGCTCCAGGCCGTCGACCGTGGCGATTGTCTGCAGGACGCTCTTCATGTAGGCGCGGGCGACGTCCATGTCTTTGCACTGCTCGGGCGCCCGCTCGCAGACGATCGCGAGCGCCTCCTGGGGATGCTCGACGGCGAACTCGTTGCCCTTCACCCAGCCGCGCGCCAGCTTGATTGTGACCTCGCGGTCCCGCTCGTCGGCAAGCGTGTCCTCCATCAGGGTCAGGCCGCTGCTCGGGAGCTGCTGCAGCTCCTCCGGGATGATCGACCGCGACTCGAGGCCCAGCGGCTGCATCACTGCGAGGTCGTTCAGCGCCGCGGCGTAGGCGTCGATATCACCGCTCTGCAGCGCGTTGTAAGCCCCCGGACCGCCGGCTCCGACGACCTTAATGTCGACGTCTTCGTTGCCTTTGATGCGCGGGTCGAGGCCCGCGTTCTCGAGCGCGATTTGGACCAGGCCGATCTCGCCCCCGGAGCCCTCCGTGATGCCCAGCGACCCGCCCTTCAGATCCGCGACGGTACGGACGTCGGAGTCGATCGGCGCCGCGATCGTGAAGGCGTTTCGCCGCAGCAGCGCGATCTGGCGCATCGGGTTGCCCTGACCGTTGGCGACCATCACCGAGTCGGTGCACAGCAGCGCGTACTTCTCCTGGCCGGAGAGCAGGACCTGCGGCACCGCGCCGCAGCCGTCCACGGGGGGGGGGTATCGACCTCGAGGCCCTCCTCGGGATAGAAGCGCTCCTGCGCGACCGAGAGGCCGACGAACGAGATCGACTCCGGCAGCGGGATCACCATGGTCACCTCCTGGCGCTCACCGCCCGAGACGTCCTCGGACTCGTCGTCGCCTCCGCACGCGGCGACGCCGACCGCCAGCAGCGCCGCGGCGGCCACTCCCGCCCCCAGGCGCCCCAGTGGGGCTCGGCGCACCTTGCGCTTCCGCCCGCGTCCGCCTGCGCTCCGCGCCATACGCATCCTTGCCTCCTTGTCTTGACTCAAAGTCCCGACCGCTGCCGATCCGGCACCCGCTCGCTCGCGACCGCCGGCTCGATCCCTAACGCCTCGAGCGCGTTCGCCCCGAGAATCCGCTCTGCGTCGCACCGGCTCGCAGTCTTCGCGATCGCCGTCCCCGAGAGGTCGGCCATCTCGAACGGCCGGTCCGTTCCGAAGACCACCCGCTCCGCGCCGACCAGCGAGATCAGGTACTCGAGCGCGCGCGGCTCGAAGATCACGGTGTCGAAGAGAAAATGGTCGAGGTAAGCCAGCGGTCGCTTCGCCGCCGCGGCGCCGGCGCCGGCGACCGCGTGGTAGGCGTGGTCGAGGCGCCCGAGCTGATAGGGCAGCGAGCCCCCGCCATGGGCCAGCTGGAACGTGAGCTCGGGGTGGCGGTCGAGCGCTCCGGCGAGGATCAGGCGGCTGGCCGCGACGAACGTCTCGAGCGGGTTCCCGATCACGTTCGAGAGGTGGAAGTCCGCCAACTCGGCCGGCGGCTCCTTCGTCATCGACCTGTAGGGGTGCAGGAAGATCGGCGTACCCAGCTCGACGGCGGTACGCCAGATCGGGTCGAGCTCCTCGGCGTCCAAGCCGATCTCCTCGACGCTGGTGCCGATTGCGAGCCCGGCGAGACCGAGCTCCCGGCGGGCGCGCCGCAGCTCCTCAGCGGCCGCTCGCGGTTCGTTCATCGGTACCGACGCCATTCCGTAGATCCGCCCCGGTGCCGCGGCGCTCAGCGCGGACATGCCGTCGTTGATGACGCGGCAGAGCCTCGCCGTCTCCTTCGGGTCGAGCCAGTACGGCAGGTGGGTCGACGGCAGCGAAACGACGGAGACGTCGATCCCGTCGCCGTCCATCTGCTCGAGCTTCGCCGCGACGTCGCCGAAGATCGGGCGGACCGGGTAGCGACGACCGTCCGCGTAGACCAGCTGCGGGATCCCACCCTGCTCCTCGACGCCGATCCCGTCCGGGCCGTCCCCGCCGGCGATCGTCTCAACCAGGCTCGGGGGGATCATGTGGGTGTGGACGTCGACCACCGTCATCGCGGCCTCAGCATGCGGGCGCTCGTCGAATTGGACGCGAGCCGCCGCAACGGACAGCGACGCCCTGTCCCGTTCGGCGGCTTGGGTCGCGGCGGATGTAGCGGCCGCTCCCGGGCTCGGCGAGGATCTCGCCGTCGCGCACCGCCACCTGCCCAGCCTTGATCACCGCCGTCGGCCATCCCCGCATGGATCGACCCTCGAAGATCGAGAAGTCCGAGAAGGAGTGCAGCTCCTCCGGGCGCACGGTGTGCTCTTGGTGCAGATCGATCACCGCGAGGTCGGCGTCGCCGCCGACCGTGATCGTCCCCTTGCGCGGGTAGGCCCCGTACACGCTCGCCGGACCCATGCAGGCGATCCGCGCGATCGTCGTCAGCGGCACGGAGCGGCGGTGGTAGCCCTCCTCGATCAGGGTCGGAAGATGCGTGGCAAGCGCCGGATACCCGGTGCGCGACCCGTGCAGGCCGGCATCGACCTGCTTCGCGGCGCGGGAACGCGACGTGTTGTCGGTGCCGACCGTGTCGATCTGACCGTCGAGCACCCCCTCCCAGAGCGCGTCGAGATCCGCCTGCGAGCGCAACGGCGGTGACATCTTCCCCAGCAGGCCGATCGGGTCGTCTTTCGCGATCGAGAGCAGCGGGCTGGTCGTCTCGAAGTACACCCTGCCCCCGGCCTCCCGCGCAGCGCGCGCCTCCTCGAGCCCCAGCCTGGTCGAGAGGTGGACGACGTAGAGGCGGCAACCGGCCAGCCGAGCCAGGTAGGCGGCCCGGTGGATCGCCTCGGCCTCGGCCTCATCGGGGTGGGAGTCGGCCCAGTCCGCCAGCGTGCCATCGGGGCGCTCCCGCTCGAGCGCGGCCGTGGCGCGCAGCACAATGCTGTCGTTCTCGGCGTGCACGCAGGCGATCGCGCCGTCGCCCAGCTCGGCGATGGCGCGGAAGCCGGCGAGCAGGAAGCCGTCGTCGACGCTCGGCACCACCCCGGGCAGGCCGTGCATGTAGAACTTGAACGAAGTCGTGCCGAGCTCCGCGTCGGCCGCAAGCTCCGCGAGCTGGGCCTCGTTGAAGATCTGCAGGTGAAAGAAGCAGTCGGTGAACGCGTTCGCCTCGTACTCCTCGCGGATTCCCGGCAGCTGCGGGGCGTACGGGTCCTCGAGGCTGCGCAGGAAGATCCCGATCGTGGTGATCCCGGAGGCCAGCCCGGAGGCGGTCTCGGTCGACGCATCGTCGGCGAAGGGGTTCTCAAGGCCGAGGTGGACATGGGGATCGACCACCCCTGGCAGCACCACCTGCCCGGTCGCGTCGATCGTCTCCCCCGCGGCGCCGAGGCCCTTGCCGAGGGCGGCGACCCGATCGCCCTCGATCGCGACATCGGCCTCTACGATCCCAAGCTCGGGGATCACCACCTCGCCGTTTGCGATCACCAGGTCCCAGCTCACCGAGCCACCTCCCGCACCCCGCGATCGGGCGGCAGGATGATCCTGCCCTCCCTGATCACCACCTTGACGGCGCGCAGCGCGCCCACGTCGGCGAGCGGATCGCCGTCGACGACGATCACGTCGGCGATCTTGCCCGCCTCGAGGCTGCCTAGCCGATCGGCTACCTGCAGGATCTCCGCCCCGCGCAGGGTCGCGGCCCCGATCGCGTCGAGCGGCGTCATGCCGAGCTCGACGTAGAGCTCGAGCTCGCGCACCAGCGTGGCACCGTGGCGCAGGTACTGGAAGCCGGCGTCGGTGCCCGCGGCGATCTTGACCCCGGCCTCGATCGCGAGCCGCATCCCGGACCGCTGGCGCTCGTGGACGTAGCGCGCCTCCTCCACCCGCCCGGCCGGGGCGCCGCGCTCGGGGCCGACCGCGATGAAACTCGCATACGAGGCGAGCGTGGGCACCAGGAAGGTCCCCTGGTCGACCATCCTGGTGACGAGCTCCTCGGTCAGCCCGGAGCCGTGCTCGATGCTGTCGACCCCCGCCTCGAGGTTGTCGCCGATCGAGTCGACGCCGTGCGAGTGGGCGGCGACCGGGATCCCGGCCCGGTGGGCGGCGTCGACCGCGGCCGCGAGCTCCGCAACCGTGAAGTAGCGGCGCCACGACTCCGGGCGGCCGGGCAGCGGTCCCCACGAGTGGGCGGTCATCAGCTTCAGGAACTGCGAGCCCTCTGCAACGTTCTCGCGGGCCGCGCGGCGGACGTCCTCCGGCCCGCTCGCCACCCGGCTTAGCCACTGCGTGCCGTGGCCGCCGGCCATGACCAGCGGCCGCAGCGCGAGATGCACCCGGCTGCCGGCGACCTCGCCGCGGCGCAGCAGCTCCTGCGCGACGAGCATCCCCTCAGTGGTCCCGCCCGGGCCCGGATGGAGGTCGCGCACGGTGGTGATCCCTGCCTCGAGATTGATCCGGGCCTGCTCGAGGTAGAGCGGGATCAGCTCCCGGTCGCGCATCTGCGCGAGGCGGGGGAGCTTCGCAGGGTAAGGGGTGTCATCTCCGTCGAGCGCCAGGTGGAGGTGGCTGTTGACGAGGCCGGGCAGGATCGCACCGCCGGCGCAGTCGATCACCTCCCCCTCAAGCTCGGGGAAGTCCTCGCGCGGCCCGACGGCGGCGATCCGCTGGCCTTCGACCAGCAGCACCCCGTCCTCGATCGGGGGGTCGCCGGTTCCGTCGAGCACCCGTCCGGTCAGCGCGTAGCGGCTAGGGGCCGTGGCGCTCATGAGCCCGAGACCACCGCGATCGCCTCGATCTCGATCAGCTGATCCGGCGAAACCAGCCGGGTGATGCCGACCATGCTCGAGGCCGGATACGGCTTCTCGAAGTAGTGTGCCCGGACCGCGTAGACCTCCGGCGAGCGCTCGAGGTCGCAGACGAAAAGCGTCAGCTTGACCACCTCGGCAAGGCTGCTACCGGCATCGGCGAGCAGGCGCCGGAGGTTCTTGAGGATGGTCTCCGTCTGCAGGGCGATGTCGCCGATGCCCATGGTCGCGCCCTCGCGATCGCGAGCCGTGAGCCCGCTGACGAAGAGTAGCTCGGCCCCGGCGGGGACCTTGATCGCCTGCGAGAAGCTCCCCCGCGGCGGGCTGAGCGCGTCCGAGCGGACCTCCGTGATGCCGTTCATTCGGCAGGCTCCCGATCGGCCCAGGGAACCAGCAGACGCTCGGCGAGCGCGACCAGCCCGAACAGCCCCACGCCGACCACGCCGAGGCAAACGAGGGCGGCCCAGGTGAGCTCCGTGTTCGACTGCGAGGCCGAGTGCAGAACCAGATAGCCGAGGCCGTTGGTCGCACCCACGAACTCCCCGATCACGGCGCCGATCACCGCCAGGGTCACCGCGACCTTGAGCCCCGAGAAGATGTGCGGAAGCGCGCTCGGCAGGCGCACCAGCCAGAACGTCTGCCATTCGGAGGCTCGCAGCGAGCGCGTCAGGTGCACGAGGTCGGGCTCGATCACGCGCAGGCCGGTGGCGCTGCCGATCAGGACCGGGAAGAACGCGACCAGGAAGGCGATCACCACCTTCGGCTCGAAGCCGTAACCGAGCCAGATCAGCACGATCGGCGCGATCGCGACCTTGGGGATCGACTGCGCGACGACCAGCAACGGATAGAGCGTCAGGCGCAGGCCGCGCGAGTACATCATCACGACCGCGAGCGGGATCCCGATCGCGATCGCGGCGCCGAACCCGGCCAGTGTCTCCCCCAGCGTCACCCAGGTGGCGCTCGACAGCACGCTCGCGTTGTCGGCGAGCGACTGGGCGACCTCGGTCGGGCGCGGGAGGATGATCGGCTCAACGTCGAGTGCCACCACCGCCAGCTGCCAGACGGCCAGGATCGCGACCAGGGCGAGGACCGGCAGCAGCACGAGGCTGACCTCCGACCAGCCGATCCGGCGGCGGCGTTCGATCCGGGCGCCGGGGGGGGGCGGGGCGTCGATCGCCGTCTCCGCCCCTCTCATGCCGCCAACCCCAGGGACGCGCGGATCGAGCGCACGTGCGCGGCGAACTCTGGCTCGAGGCGCAGGCTGCCGTCGCGCGGGCGGGGCAGGTCGATCGTCTCGATGCCCAGGATCGTCGACGGCCGGGGCGAGAGCACCACCACCCGGTCGGAGAGGTAGACCGCCTCCTCGATCGAGTGGGTCACAAAGACGACCGTCTTGGCGTCGGCCTGCCAGAGCGCGAGCAGCTGATCGTTGAGACTCTCCCGCGTCAGCTCGTCGACCGCCCCGAAGGGCTCGTCCATGAGCAGCAGGCGAGGGCGGTGGAGCAGGGCGCGGCAGAGCGAGATCCGCTGCTGCATGCCGCCCGAGAGCTCGTAGACGCGCCGATCGTTGAATCCAGTGAGCCCGACCTGCTCGAGCAGCTCCCGAGCCCGCCGCCGCGCGGCCCCCATATCCAGCCGTAGGATCCGCGCCGGCAGCGTCACGTTCTCGAGCGCCGAACGCCACGGCAAGAGCACCGGCGCCTGGAACACCATGCCGATCCCCTGCGGCGGGTCGGCCTCGACTCGGTTGCCGTCGACCCAGATCGTGCCCGCCGTGGGGCGCAGGAGCCCCGCGACCAGCTTCAGGATAGTCGTCTTTCCCCCTCCGGACGGGCCAACGATCGAGACGAGCTCTCGATCGGCGACCTCGAGGCTGATGTCGCGCGCCGCCTGCACCGCTCCCCGGCGACTCTCGTAGGTCTTGTCAACGCGCTCGAGCCGGACCATCGCCGAGGACCCCGCGAAACCGTCGCTGGTGGTGCGGTCAGCTGTGGCGAGCTGAACATCCCTCGCCCCGATCGTCGACATTCGCGCTCAGCTGCCCGGCAGGTAGTCGTTGGTGAAGGCGGCGGCCGCGTCGGGCACCTTCGAGAGCCCGTAGGTGTCCTTCGTCACCTCGGCCGTCTCCTCGACGATCGCCGGATCCATGAAGCCGAGGCCGTTGCGGCGGGCCCCGGGGCCGTTGATCAGCTCCTCGAGGACGGCGACCTGCTGCTTGACGACCTCCGGGTCGAGCGTGGGATCGACCTCGGTCATGATCTCGGCCGCCTCGTCGGGGTGCTCGAATGCGTACTCGAACCCCTGCAGGCTCGCTTTGACGAACGCAGCGACGACATCTGGGTTCTCGTTCAGGTAGTCCTCCGTGAACGAGATCCCGTTCGAGTAGATCTCAAGGCCGAGATCGGAGTAGCGGATCGCGTTGACGCCCTCCGGGGCAAGCGCCTGCTGCAGCAGAGGCTCGCTCGGCAGGTAGTTGTCGATCGCGTCGACCTGACCGGCGGCGAGCAGTTGCGGCTTGGTCGCCGGGTCCAGGTTGACCCACTCGAAGTCGCTCGGGGCGATGCCCGTGCGCGTCATCAGGATGTTCCAGATCGCCTTCATCGGACTGCCCGCGTTGGTGCCGATCTTCTTCCCGATCAGCGAGTCCGGCGTCGTATAGTCATCCTCTTTCGCCGAGAACAGCGCGTAGGGAGGGTTCGCATAGATGACCGCGACGAGCTTCCCCGGCGCATCCTGCTGGGCCTTCGCGACCATCAGCTGCCCCATGTCGGTAAAGGCGGCATCGGCGCGCCCCGCGGCGAGCGCCTGGACCGCCTCCTGTGCCCCCTGGCTCGGGTTGATCGTCACGTCGAGCCCTGCGTCCTCGTAGAAGCCCTTCTCCTTGGCGACGAACCAGGGGGCGTAGCGTCCGTCGATCAGGAAGTCGAGCGAGAACGAGATCGGCGTCAGGCTCTCGCTGGAGGAGCCCTCCCCGGAGGACTCGTCGTCCGAGCCCCCGCACCCCGCCGCCAGCCCGACGGCCAGCGCCGCAACCAGCATGAACACCAACCGGCGGGCCAGGGCCCCACGGTCACGACCACTCATGCTGCCTCCTTCCCGTCGCCTCCGTAATGCCGAGTCACAATATAATATCTATCCGGGCGTCGCCGTCAAGTGGTCCCTCGATCAACTCGAGCCGGGCACCGCGCCGACCGGGTTGCGCCGCGGCCACGCCAACCGACCCGCGCCGGCGGCCGCAGCGCGTCGCGAGCGGGGCACTCACGCCCGTGGCCCCGGCGCCACGGCCGGCGCCTCGTCGAGCTCGCCTCCCCGCTCGGGCTCCGCGACGGCCCGCCGCCGGACCGCGTCGCGCAGCAGGCGGATCCCGACGATGCACATCAGGACTGCGAAGATGATCCGCAGCGCCTGGCCGGGGAGCACCAACGCCAACAGGGTTCCAACGACGCTGCCCGCCACCCCGACGGCGCCGATCCGTAACGGCGTGCGAACATCCGTGACCCCGCGGCGGACGAGGGACCAGGAGGCCACCGCGGCGGTTGGCAGGACGACGAGCAGCGATGTTGCCTGGGCGCTGTGCTGCGAGAGGCCGGCAAGGACTACCAAGTAGGGGACCAGGAAGATGCCGCCACCAACCCCGATCAGGCCCGACGCGACCCCGACGAGCACACCGAAGGCGGCGAGCATGAGAGGGAAGGTGAAGAGATCCATCGCGCTAAGCGTCCACCGCGATCAGCGCTGCGGCGACCAGCATGAAGACGCCGAACGCGGCCTTCAGCACACGCTCCGGAGCGCGGGTCAGCAGGCTGGCGCCGAGTCGCGCCCCAAAGACCGCGCCGAGGCTGAGCGCGACCGCGGCGGCCGGATCGACCTCCCCCGCGCCGCCGTAGACGAGCACGGCCGCGGCGCTGATCGGAATGATCGCGACCAGGCTCATCGCATGCGCGACGCGCTGCTCGCACCCCGCCCACAGCACGAGCAGCGGCACCATCACGGTGCCACCACCGATGCCCAGCAGCCCCGAGAACAAGCCCCCGGTGAGACCGATGACCGCGCCTCGCGCGCTGCTCATCGATCCGCTCTCGGCACTCCTGGGTGTAGGACGCACAACAAGATATATTATAGGTTGCTTGTAGCCGACCGAGACCCCCTTTATGGTCGCGACCGAAGCGTCTCATGTCGCTGCGAGGGAGGCCAGCGCGGATGGCGAATCGACAAGGCAACAACTCACCCGGGACGGAGCTGAGCCTCGTCGACCGCGTTCAGCGCGCGGTCCGCGAGGCGATCCTCTCCGGCGAATACGAGGCGGGCTCGCGCCTGCTCGTTTCCAGGTTGGCGCAGGAGAACGGCGTCAGCCCGATCCCGGTCCGAGAGGCGCTTCGCCGCCTCGAGTCGGAGCGCCTCGTGGAGATCGCGGTGAACCGGGGCGCGACGGTCACGCCGATCAGCGTCAACGACATGCGCGACATCTACGAAACGAGGCTCGTGATCGAGACGTACGCCCTGCGGCGGGCGTTCCCCTACTTCACAGTGACCCTGCTCGACGAAGCAGAGCGGATCCTGTACGGGATGACCCGCCTCCTGGCCGACGCCCGCGATCGCCAGGCGCACGAACAGCACCGGAGGTTCCACTTCATCCTCTACGAGCCCGCGCACTCGGCGTGGACAATGCACGTAATCAGGCAGCTCTGGACCGGCGCCGAGCGCTACCTGCGCCTCTCGCCCGAGATGCGCAGCACCCCGGAGGCGTTCGCGGCCGAGCACGCCGCGATCCTGGCGGCCGTCAGGGAGGGAGACCCGACGGTGGCGGTCTCGCTTCTCGCGGAGCACCTGCGCCGGACCGAGACCCTGCTCTCGAACACCGCCGAGGGCAGCACAATCACCCCTCCCGGGGGGGATGCCTCGCGGGGATGAGGCGGATCACGCCGAGGCGAAGTGCGGTATCGCGGCGGGCGGCTCGGCATCCCCGGCGCATTCGGAGGCCAAGACGCACCTCCCGGGGCCAGCGAGGGCCACGACTGAGCGAGCCCGCTGAGCCGGGGTCGGCGCCCAGCAGGGGCGAATGGTCGTCAGTCAGTCCGGCGCCGCCGCGTCGAACCCGATCAGCGGGCGGCGGACCCGGTTGAGGTTCAGATTGCACCAGCGCATCGCTCCTTGACCACCCCCGGCAGGGTGACCCCCGATCAGGGCGATCCCGAGCCCGATCGGAAGCGTGGCCGCGAGCACCGCCCATGCCTCGGCGACCGCCGAGCGGGCGGCCGACCCGACGGCGATCAGCGCCAGGGCGCCGATCACGACGCGCGCCGCGCCCACCCGCTGCGCCAGGGGCGGGCCCAGGAACGCGAAGGTGCCCATGCACAGGAACGGGATCGTGGTCAGCACGCCGGCCACGCCGCTCGACATCGACGTGTCGGCGCGCACCTCGTCGATCACCGGCCCGATCGCGACGATCCCGATCCGTAGGTTGAAGGCGGCGGCGAGGATCGCGATCAGGATCCGGGCGCTGCCCGCGGGGCTGCCGAGGCGGCGCACTACCCCGGTATGTACGCGTTCACCTCGAGCGGTGCGGCCTCGGCGCGCTGGTAGACGTCCTCGACCACCCGCTCGAGCTCCGGGGCCCCGTCGCGGCCGCGCAGGTGGGGCATCTCGGCGGCGGCCCGCTCGCGGGCGAGGGCGAGCATCTCCCGCTCGTCGACGGTCCTCAGGCGCCCGTCGGCGACGGTGACCTGGCCCCCGACGATGACGTGGCGCAGGTCGGCGGCCGAGCCTCCGTAGAGCAGCTGGCGCACCGGGTCGTGGACGGGCGTGAAGGTGATGCCGTCGCCGCGGACGACGAGCAGATCGCCGTGGGCGCCCGGCTCGATGCGCCCGAGGCGCTCCCCCCGCCCGGTGCAGATGCTCGCCTCCCCGGTCAGCATCGAGAGCGCGTCGTCGGCGGTCGGCCAGAGGGCGTGGTGCTCGCCCCGGACCTTGTGCAGTAGCGTCGTCACCCGGGCGAGCTCGAGCATGTCCAGGGTCTCGTCGCAGCCACGCCCGTCGGTGCCGAGCCCGACTCGCACGCCTGCCCGCCGCAGCGCGGGCAGGCGCGCGATCCCGTCGCCCAGGCGCATGTTGCTGAACGGGCAATGCACCGCGGTGGTCCGGGTGCGCGCCATGGTCTCTATGTCGGCGTCGCTGAGCCACACCATGTGCACCAGGGACGCGTGGTCGCCGAGCATGCCTCGCTCATCGAGCACCTCCACGAACGAGCTTCCGCGGTGCCACTTGCGCGCGGTCAGCGCCTGCGTCCTGGTCTCGAGCACGTGCGTCTGCCAGGCCAGCCCGCGCGCACGCGAGAGCTCGAGCGTCCGCTCGAAGAGCGCCTCGGTGCAGCGCTGGGGCGCGGATGGCCCGAAGCCGATCGCGATCAGGCCGTCGGGATCGTGCCAGCGCTCGATCGCGGCGCGACCGGTGTCCATGATCCGCTCCAGCGACGGCGCCTCGGCCTCATCCGTCCAGGCGGCCCGCTCGCCGGGCTCGAGAGGCAGCGAGTCGGCGAACGGCTTGTCGGCGACGCCGAGCAGGATCGTCGCCCGCAGCCCGGCGTCGCGGTACGCGCGCACGATCGGCTCCAGCGTCTCGACCGTGATCTCGGGCGCCTCGAAGACGAAGTCGACGACGCTGGTCGTGCCGGTGCGCAGCATCTGCATCGCGCCGAGCATGGTCCGGGCGTAGATCGTCTCGGCGCTCGGCGGCTCGGCGCGGGTGACCTGGTGGGAGTGCAGGAACCACAGGTCGAGCGGCAGGTTCTCGTACAGGCCGGGGTTGAAGTTCTCGGCCGAGTGATAGTGCGAGTTGATCAGCCCGGGTACGACGTAGTCGCCGCCGGCGTCGATCTCGGGCGTTCCGTCCCGCTCGAGATCGCCGACCTCGGCGATCACCCCGTCGCGGACCAGGACGTCGGCTCGGCGGCTCGAGCCGCCCGCCTCGAGTATCTGACCGCCGCGCACGAGGATGCCTGCGTCGGCTTGCGGTGCTGCGCTCATCGGTTCTCCGTTCTCGTCGACTGACGTATGCGAACGACTTCGCTCACCCGGCTCACGGATCCAGGTCCGGGAACGCGACCGCCCGGCAGAAGGCGGCCTCCCCGCCCTGAAAGCGCCACGGAAAGCACCCGAATGAGATCCTCCGGTCGAGTACCTCGTCGATCGCCCCGCCCAGGTTCTCGATGTGGACCACGTCATGCGGGAACAACAGCGTGTGCATGATCTGGTAGTCGGGACGCGGGAAGACGTCGTCCAGCGAGCGGCCGAGCGCCTGCTCGGCGAGCTCGGCCTCGTCGGCGCGCATGCGCCTGATCACCGTGTTCATCGGGTGGTCGGCGGTGCCCACGTCGACTGCCAGCCAGCGCACGCCCCGGTCGAGGACCCACTCGGCGAACTCGCGCGTCGGCCCGGGATGGCGGATGAAGTAACGGGTCTCGTCGACGGCGTCGAGATCCGCCCAGTTCTCGGGGTAGTGTCGGTGATAGCCGGTGTGGACGATGAGGATGTCGCCGCGCTCGATCCGGATCCCGGTCTCGCGCTCCCAGGTCTCGAACTGCTCGGGGCCGTAGATCCCGTAGTCGCCGATGCCCATCCGCTCGAGGTCGACGACGCAGGCCGGGCCGACGAGATGGTCGAGCGGCAGGTCGCCGATGAACTTGCCGCCCGAGAGGAAGTGGGCGGGCGCATCGAGATGGGTCCCGACGTGCAGGGTGCTGGTGATCTCCTGGCCGCCGGCCTTGTCGAAGGCCAGGCGCTTGATCCACTTGATGTCCGGGCCGTCGTAGCCGGCGAACGCCGGGGTGTGGACCGAGAAGTCCTGGGACAGGTCGATGACTCTCATCTGAGTGCTTCTCCTCTCGCTCGTTTGTCATGGTCAACCGCGAGCAGAAGCGCCGTCGCGCCGATCGCGGCAGCCCACCCGTGGCCGCTGGTGGCTCCGATGCCCGCCAGCCGTTCGATCGCGGTCTCCAGCCTGATCTCGTTGGCATCCAGCTCGAATAGCGCGTGCGCCGGCGGCGGCGCGAAGCCGCGGACGGCGTCCGCGATCAGATGAGCCGAGACGGGCGTGGTCGCCTTGCCGAGGCGTTGCGGGAGCAGCGACCGCAGCCAGGCGTCGCGCTCGGGGCGCGCGAATCCCGCTGCGCCGCCCAGCCGGGCGACGGCCAGGGCGCAGGCGGCGAGGTAGTCGTCGCCGAGTGGGGTCGCTCCGGGGCCGAGGCCGATCAGGCGACAGGCCGCGGCGGTGCCGAGCTGCGCGCGGCGCTCGGCCACGGCGCGGAGCAGCATCCCAAGCCCGGCCCGCAGCCGATCGTGAAAGGGACCGTCGACGTCGGCGAGGATCCCGATAGCAAGGGCCTCGGCGTCGACCGATGGCTCGACCCCGACCCGGGTCAGGATCGCCTCGCCGTGGCTGGCGACCGCCGCGGCCGGCGGTTCGCCGATCGCGCGCCGCGGCACGAGCCCGGTCACGCGGCCTCCCCACGAGCCGGCCCGCGCCCCGCGAGGGCGCCGACCGCCGCCGCGAACGCCTCCATCGGGGGGGTCACGAGCCCGGCGCCGATCTGCCCGACGCCGGGCTCGCGATGGGCGATGCCGGTGTTGATCTGCGGCAGCAGGCCGGTATGGACGACCTCGCGGGCGTCGATTCCGAGCGGGGTCCCGCGAAAGCCGAGCGCCGGCACGCGAAAGGCCTCGCTCTCGCCGCAGGCGATGTCGTACATCGATCGGGTGGTGGCCAGCGCGAGCTCGCTGTCTCCGCCGACGAAGCGGACGATCGCCGGCGCGGCGCCCATCGCGAAGCCGCCGAGGCCCACCGTCTCGGTGATCGCACTGTCGCCGAGGTCGGGATTGGCGTCCGCGTCGCCGTAGCCCGGGAAGTAGAGCCCCTCGACTCGGCCGGCGGGGCCCGTGAACCATGTCTCGCCCGTTCCGCTCAGGCGGATCCCGAAGTCGGTCCCGTTGCGCGCCATCGCGGTGACCACGCTCGAGCCCTCGATCCCGGCCGCCGCGTCGGCGGTCGCCTTCGCCATCGCCATCGAGAGGTTGAGGAAGAAGTGGTCGTTGGAGGCGATGAAGCGGACCGCCGCGGAGAGATCGCCGGAGGGGCGCTCGCTGGCGACGAGCGCCGGAGCGAGGGCGCGCAGCAGCAACGAGGTCCCGGCGCGATTGCGGTTGTGCAGCTCATCCCCCATCTCCACGGCCTGGGCACCGATCGCGCGCAGGTCGAGCGGCTCGGAGAGCCGCGCCAGGGCCTCGGCGAGGATCGGTGCCAGCGAGCGCTCGATCCATCGCAGCCGCTCGATCACCCCGGCGTCGTAGGCGCCGTAGCGGAGCACCCTGCCGAGACCCTCGTTGAGCGTGCAGTGGGCGCGGTTGCCGTGCTCGGAGCTCTCCACGATCCAGACGGGCATCGACGGGCTGATCACGCCGGCCATCGGCCCGACCGCGAGGTGCTCGTGGCACGGGGCGAGCTCGTAACGGCCGGCCGCAGCGTCGCGCAGGGCGCGCTCGGGCTCGTCGGCGATGCCCTCGAGCACCGCGGCGCCGGCGATCGCGCCCCGCATCGGCCCGCACATCGCCTCCCAGGCGACCGGTGGGCCGGCGTGCAGAAAGCAGCCGCGCTCGAGCCCGATCGCGTCGGCGGCGGAGGCGATGCCGAGCACGACCGGGCGTGCCGTGCTCATCCGCGAGAGCGCCTCGCGGTTGGCGGCGGCGACCTCCCCGCCGGCCGCCGCCAGACGCTCGAGGTCCGCGGCGGCCGCCGCCGGGGGACGCCAGTCGATCCGCTCGACGCCCACGCCCTGGGCCTCGAGCTCGGCGGCGAGGACGGCGATGCCGCCGCTGACGGCGACCGCCGGGGCGCGCAGCAGGGGTGTCCCGAGCTCCTCGGTCACGCCGAAGCCGGCTCCCCCGTGGTGCCCGCCGCGGCGGCGATTGCCAGGCGGGTCGCTTGGGCGTTCCCGCGGACGACCACGGCGCCGGCATCGGCGAGGCGGGCGGCCTGCTCGTCGAGCCCCTGAGGATCGCGCGCGGCGCCGCACAGCGAGACCACGACCGCCAGTTCGCCCGGGCGAGCGGACAGCATCCGCGAGATCGCCGGCGCCAGGACGGCGGCGGGATCGTCGTGGGCGGCGCGTCCGAGCACGACGTCGACTATCAAGACTGAGATCTCGCCTCGCGCGCCGGCACGCTCGAGCGCCGCGGCGCGCAGCGTCGGATCGATCATCGGGTGGGCGCGGCCCCGGGTCAGCGCCTCGGACCCGTAGTCGATCAGCAGGTGGCGCCCCTCCTCCTCGGGCCGCGGCTCGCGACCGAGCGCCAGCGGCGGCGCCTCGCCGGCCTCGGCGAGCGCCGACGCCAGCAGCGCGAACGCCTCATCGCGCAGGGTCCCGCCCGAGAACAGGCCCCGGATCAGCCCGGGGCGGGTCGCCGGCGCGTTGACGAGCGGCGGGTGGAGGGAGGCGCCGCTTCGAATCGCCGCGCGGCGCGCCGCCTCCTCGAGCGTTGCGACCACCTCGACATCCTCGCCGGGCACGAGGTCGCCCAGCCCCGGAAAGCAGAGGATCGCCGGCTTGCCGGTCGCCGCCGCGGCGGCGGCGACCGAGCCCGCCGCGCCCGGCTCGGGCGACTTGGCGATCACCACGATCACCTCGGTCGCGCCGTCGCCCGCGAGCAGCTCGATCGCCCGCAGGGACATGGTCGCTCCCACCTCGGCTCCGAGATCGCGCCCGCCGACGCCGATCGCCTGCGAGATCCCAACCCCGGCGATGTCGAGCAGGCACGCGACCTCCTGGATTCCCGTGCCCGACGCCCCGACGATCCCCACGGGGCCCGGGCGGACCTCGTTGGCGAAGCCGATCCCGATCCCGTCGAGGATCGCCGTGCCGCAGTCCGGACCCATGAGCAGCAGCCCGCGCTCGACCGCGCGCCGCTTTAGCGCCGCCTCCACCGAGACGTCGAAGCCACTCGAGAAGCAGAATGCGTGCAGCCCGGCCTCGATCGCCACCGAGCATTCGTGGGCCGCGTCCTCGCCGGGCACCGAGATCACCGCCAGGCTCGCGTCGGGGCGCCGGCGGACCGCGGCGGTCAGCGAGCGCGGCGGCGGGAGTCCCGCGGGCTCGGTCGTCTCGTGGGCCGCGAATCGGACCTCGATCGCCTCCAGGGCGGCCGCGGCCGCCGACTCGTCCTCGGCCCGCACCGCTACCACCAGGTCGGTCGGCTCGAGCGCTTCGAGCTCGCCGGGCCCGAAGCCCGCCAGCTCGAGGAGCTCGAGGTTGAGCGGCGTCGCGCTCACCGCGGAGGCGTGGACGACGCCCGCGATCGCGCCGGCGTCCTGGGAGGCCAGCATCAGGGTGACGGAGTCTCGGTAGGCACCGCTGCGGACCGTGAGTCGCTCGATCATCCCGAGCCACCGACGACGATCGTCCCGCGCTCGCCCGCGACCGCCCCACCGAGGTCCTGCAGGGCGGCGATCGACGCCCGTCGGCCCACACCGGCACGGACGAAGCGCAGGCATGCCTCGACCTTGGGGCCCATGCTGCCCGCCGGGAAGGTGCCGGCGCGATGTAGCTCGCCGAGCCGGTCGGCGGAGATCCGGCCCAGCCATCGCGGACGGTCGGAGTCGAGCTCCAGCGCGACCCCGGGGACGTCGGTCGCGATCACCAACGCGTCGGCGGCCAGGTGGTCCGCCAGCAGGGCGGCGCACAGGTCCTTGTCGATCACCGCCTCGACGCCTCGAAGCGCTCCCTGCTCGAGCACCATCGGCACGCCGCCCCCGCCGGCGCCGACCACGACCCCTCCGTCGTCGAGCAGGCGGACGATCGAGGCCTCGTCGAGCACTCGCTGCGGCTCGGGCGAGGCGACCAGCCGCCGATCGTTGCCGATCGGCTTGCTCGGGTTCGAGAACGCTGGATCGCGGGCGTCGACGAGCACCCTGGTGACGAGCACCGCGATCGCCCGCTCGATCCCGCGGCGCGCGAGCGAACGCTCGAGCGCGGTCGCGATCAGATACCCGATCGTCGCCTGCGTCTGAGCCACGCACCAGTCCAGCGGCACCGCCGGGACGACATCGCGCGCGAGCTCGTTCTTGAGCATCAGGTTGCCGACCTGGGGCCCGTTTCCATGCGTGATCGCGATCTCGTAGCCGCTCGCGACGAGCTCTGCGACCTGCTCCATCGCGACCTCGACGGCGGCCTGCTGCGCGCGCGGGCCGGCGTCCTGGGCCGTTGCCAACGCGTTTCCGCCGAGGGCGATCACGAGGCGTCTGATTCCGGCGTTCGACGGCGCGGAGCTCGGCGCCGTCATCGGAGGTCGAGGCGGGTGCGCACGTCCTCGGGCCCCGCGACCTCGCGACCGGCGGCCTGCACGAGCTGGACCGCGCGGCGAACGAACTGAGCGTTGGAATCCGCCAGGCGGCCGCGCGCGAAGTAGACGTTGTCCTCGAACCCGACCCGGATGTTGCCGCCGAGCGCCAGGGCCGCGAACGAGAGCGGCAGCTGGGCTCTTCCGATCCCGATCGCCTGCCAGATCGCGCCCTCGGGCAGCATCGAGCGCAGCATCGGCAGCAACCCCGGGTCGCCCGGCATCCCCCCGCGAACCCCCATCACGAAGCTGAACTGAAGCGGCTCGGGGATCAGGCCGTCGGCGACCAACTCGAGGCACAGCGACACGTGACCGAGGTCGTAGACCTCGAGCTCGGGGTGCACCTCGCGCTCGTGCATCGCCCGCGCCAGGCGCTCGACGAACTCCGGGGGGTTGCTGAAGGTTCCCCCGGCGAAGGTCATCGATGCCGGGTTGAGCGTTGCCATCGTCACGTCCACGGCGTCCGACTCGACGATCCGCAGCCGCTCCTCCCACGGGACCGTGAGCCCGACCCCGGTCGATGCCTGGATGACGATGTCGCAGCGTTCGCGAATCTCGCCCACGATCGCGGCGTAGACCTCTGGATCGGCCGTCGGTCGCCCGTCCGCGTCGCGCGCGTGGACGTGGGCCACGGCGGCCCCGGCCTCGGCGGCCTCGGCGACGGCCGCTCCGATCTCGGCCGGCGACAGGGGGACCCCGGGGTGATCGTCGCGCGTCGTCAGCGGCCCGGTGGGCGCGACGGTGATGATCACCCGGTCGGTCACGCTGGCCGCCGCCCGGCCCCCTCAGCGGCCGGCCGTGACGACCGCGACCGCCTCGATCTCGATCAGCAGCTCCGGAAACATGAGCGCCTGGACCTCGATCAGGGTGCTCGCCGGGTACGGCTCGCGCAGGTACTCCTGACGGACCGCGGCCATCTTCGAGAACTGAGCGACGTCGGTGATGTAGTTGGTGACCTTGACCACGTCGGCGAAGCTCGCCCCGGCGGCCTCGAGCGCCAGCTTGAGGTTCTCCATCACCTGCCGCGTCTGGGCGACGATGTCACCCTCGCCGACGATCGAGCCGCCGGCGTCGAGGGCGACCTGGCCGGCGCAGAAGACGACTCTGCCGGCGTCGGCTGAGACGACGTTCGAATAGGGCCCGACCGGAGTCGGCAGCCCGGCCGGGTTGATCGCCCGCTTGGCCATCTCAGCCCCGTCCGTTCCCGGAGGCGGTCGCCTGGCCCGCGCGCGTTCCGAGCCCGTCCGGCCGGGAGAACAGTTGCTCGCCGAGCGGATGGACCTCGAAGGGCGCGGTGCCGCGGGGGCGGTCGTCCTTGGCCAGCGCCTCCCGCAGCGACCGGGTGTCGTTCTCGTCGACCTCGTAGACGAGGGCGTCGGCGTCGACCTCGTCGATCGCGACGCCGTAGGTGCCGCGAGCCTTCTCGAGGGAGAGCAGACCGTCGATGACGTCCTCGAGGACCGACTCGACCCTTCGCTCCCACGGCCGGCCGTAGCCGCCGCCGCCGTTCGAGCCGAACTCGAGCTGGTCGCCGGACCTCAGCCTCGCCTTGGTGGTGAACATCCCGAGGTTCTCCTCGGCGTCGGTGCCCGGGTTGAGCACGACCATGTTCGGCCCCCCGTTGCTGCCGCCGGCGAGCCCGAACGGCCCGACGCGCTCGCGATCGCCGAGCACGACGAGCTCGGTGTCGCCGGTAGCCCGAAAGCTCCGCCAGATTCCGAAGCCGCCTCGGTACTCACCGTCGCCGCACGAGTCGACCACTGCCTCGGTGCTGGTGTAGACCATCGGGTACCAGCGCTCGAGCGTCTCGTTGGGCTGGTTGGAGGCGCCGCCGATGAAGATCATCATGTAGAACGAGTTGCCGTCCGCGTAGGCGCGGGCCCCCTGACCGCCCTCGAGCCACATGTAGGAGACGAACTTCGCGCCGGTCTTCGGGTGCGTGCCGCCGGTGCAGAAATTCTGCAGGTTGACGGTCGCGGCGTGCACGCGATGCGGATCGACCCGTTGCAAGGCCTGGCCCCAGCACGCCATCGTCACCGCGTCGACCTTCTCGTAGGCGCCCGAGCAGTAGCCCGTCACGGGCGTCGGCTCGACCACGTCGACGCAGGTGCCCTTGGTGGAGATGATCTCGATCGCGCGGACGACGCCATGGTTGAGCGGCGCGAGCTCAGGGAAGCAATGCATGGTCCCGTCGTAGCTCGCGGACTGGAGGGCTGGACGGGCGAAGCCCCAGGACGCGATTGGCGCCGGGTCGCAGCCCGTCCAGTCCATCGTCACCTGGTCGCCGTCGATCGTCATCGTGCAGTGCACGCGAATCGGTGGCTCGTCCTCCTTGCCCAGGTCGCGGTCGCCCCAGTCCTCGAACTCGTAGGTCCCGTCGGGAAGCCGGCCGACCCACTCGCGGAAGCGACGCTCGGAATGGTCCATGGTGTCCTCGAAGCCGTCCTTGACCATCTCGAGCCCGAACTTCTCGACGTAGCCGAGCAGGCGCTCCTCGACGAGCACGCCGGCGCGGTGCTGCGCGTGAATCTCGGCGACCCGCTCCTTCGGGACCCGGATGTTCATCGCGATCAGGTCCCAGATCGGCTTCACCGGCCTGTCGTCCTCATAGAGCTTCAGCGGCGGCATGCGCAGCCCCTCCGCATAGCACTCGGTCGCCCGCGGGTTGAACGTCCCGTACATCGGCCCGCCGACGTCGGGCCAGTGGCAGAGGGCGATCGCGAAGGCGACCAGCTCGCCCTCCCAGAAGATCGGCCGGATGATCTTGACGTCGTTCTGGTGCGTGCCCCCCGTGTAGGGATCGTTGTAGATGTAGGCCTCGTTCGGCGCGAACTCCTCTACCTCGCGGACCAGGTTCTGCACCGACGACTCGAAGGTCCCCATGTGCGGGGCCTGGTCGCGCTGGCCGTGGGAGACCAGGCGCCCGTCGGGGGTCAGGATCGAGACCGAGTAGTCGTGGCCCTCGGTGATCGTCGGGGCATAGGAGACGCGCTCGATCAGGGCGCTCGCCTCGTTGCAGATCGACTTGAAGGCGTTGCGCAGCACCTCGAAGGTGATCGGGTCGTTGCGCAGGGCTCCCGCGCCCGAGGTGGCCGACGAGGCCGTGGCGGTTGCGCCTTGCATTCTCATTCTCCCTTCGCGGCGCCGACGGCGACCCCGGCCGGCGCCGGATCCCCTCCGGCGCTCACTTCGATGACGACGTTGAGGTAGCGATCGACGCTCGCCCGAGCGCCGGGTGGCACGAGGACCGTCGTGTCCGTCTGCTCGATCACCGCCGGGCCGTCGATCCGCGCCCCGGCCGCGAGCCGCGATCGATCGTAGATCGGCGTGTCGGTGAACTCGGCGGTCTCGTCGAAGTACACCGCCCTTGCGCCCTTGCGAGCCGCCTCGGTGTCGCCCGAGCGCTCGGAGGTCGGCAGCTCGACGTCGTCGGTGACCCCGATCGCCGCCACCCGCGCGTTGACGATCTCGACCGTCGCCACGTCCTCGGGCAGCTGGTAGCCGAACTCGTTCTCGTAGCGGCTGCGGTAGTCGGCGACCAGGGAATCGACCTCGGCGGCGTTGGTTGGGACCCGATCGAGACGCAGGTTCATGTACGGGGTCTGACCGTAATAGCGGGCATCGACAGAGAGCTCGATCGAGCGGCGCTCGTCGGGGATCGACTCCGCGGCGAGGATCCCGGTTGCCTCGGCCGTCAACCGGTCGAAGGTGCGCCGCAGAGCCTCGATGTCGAGGTGCTTGATCTGCTGCAGGACCGGGGCGAGGAGATCGTGCCGGAGGTCGACGTGCAGGATCCCCAGCGCCGAGGTCACCCCGGGCGTCGGCGGGACCACGACCTGCGGGATCCGCAGCTCGCGGGCGATCTCCACCGCGTGCAGGGGCCCGGCGCCGCCGCCGGCGACGAGCGCGAAGTCGCGTGGGTCGTGGCCCCGCTCGACCGAGATCAAGTGCGTGGCGCTGGTCATGTTGGCGTTCGCGATCCGCAGCACCCCGCTCGCCGTCTTGGCGACCGACAGGTCGAGCTTCTCGGCCAGCCGCGCGATCGCCGCCTCGGCGAGCTCCGGTCGGATCTCGAGGTCGCCGCCGAGGTAGCTCTCCGGGTTGAGCCGGCCGAGGTAGAGGTGGGCATCGGTGATCGTCGGGTCCAGGTTGCCCTTGTCGAAGCACGCCGGCCCGGGGTCCGCGCCGGCGCTCTGCGGCCCGGCGCGCAGCGAGCCGCCGGCGTCGACCCAGGCGATGGTTCCGCCGCCGGCGCCGATCGCGACCAGGTCGATGGCCGGGAACAGGATCGGGATGTTCCAGTCGACCCGCCACTCCGGAGACAGGGTCGGCTCGCGATCGTGGACGAGCGCCAGGTCGGCGCTGGTGCCTCCCATGTCGAAGGTGATCACGTTGTCGAACCCCGACAGCCCGCCGACCAGCAGGCCACCGATCACCCCACCGGCCGGGCCCGAGTGGCAGATACGCGCCGGTACGCCGCGGGCGGCGCGCGCGGTGACCACCCCGCCGCCCGAGTGGGTGACGTAGAGCTCGCCCTCGTAGCCCCACTCGCGCAAGGCCGCCCCGAGCTTGTCGATGTAGCTGTCGATCACCGGCATCAGGTACGCGTTGGCGGCCACCGTCGAGGTGCGTTCGAACTCGCGGATCTCAGGGAGGATGTCGGACGAGGTGCAGACGAAGGCGCCGTCGCCGAGCTCCTCGAGCAGGATCTCCTTCGTCCGCCGCTCGTGCTCGGGGCGCATGAACGAGTTGATGTAGGCGACCGCGACCGACTCGATCTCGCGCCGCTTGAACTTGCGAGCGGCGGCTCGCACGTCGTCCTCGTCGAGCTCCTCGATCACGTTGCCCTCGTAGTCGACCCGCTCGCGCACCTCGAGAACGTGGCGGCGCGGGACGAGCGGGGGGGAGGGATCCCAGTTGGAGTTGAAGAGGTCGGGCCGGTTGGCGCGCCCGGCGCCGAGCACGTCGCGAAAGCCCTTGGTCGTCACCAGGCCGGTCTTGGCGCCCCGTCGCTCGATGATCGCGTTGGTGGCGATCGTCGACCCGTGCTTGAAGATCGCCACCTCGTCGGGCGTGATCCCGGCCTTCTCCAACGCGTTGATCACGCCGTCGATGAACGAGGGCGGCGTCGATGGCGTCTTCACCGTCAGCAGCTCGCCGCTCTGCGCGTCGTGTGCGACGAGGTCCGTGAAGGTTCCCCCGATGTCTACCGCGACCTTGAGTCGACGCACGCCCGTCCTCCGTCCGATTGGTTTTCTCGACTGCCGCGCTCGCCCGATTCGGCTCCGCGGGCCACGACGCCGGTGCAGTATGTGGTCGCCCTTTTGTCCTGTCATCGGGGTCATGCCGAATCGCCGAGCGGGTTTTCCCTCGCGACGTTCGCGAGCACGGCCGCCTCGCCCGGCTCGGGAAGCAGCGCCTCTCGGCTCGTCCGGAGGACTCGCCGAGGGCGCCATGAGAGAGGAGTCAAGGACCGACAGGGTCCTCACCACACGTCCCCGACGTGCCCGGCAGTGCTGCGGCCGAACAGGGCGGGGACCGGTGCAACGCTAGGCGCACCGCGCCGTCCTGTCCATGGGTGTTTTCCGTCTACGTGGCGGGGATTCCCCGTGCGCTTGCGGCCGCGCTTGATTTCCCCGCGAGCCGGTCGGTAGTTTCGCGACCGGGTCGCCTCGATTGGGCGACCGGGCCGCGATGGTGATCGACGTCCACACCCACTTCATTCCCCCCGAGCTGATCGAGATGATCGGTACGGGCGAGGGGCCCACCGGGCTCACGGTCGAGCGGCGTGCGGACCGAGATCCGCTCATCGTCCACGACAACGGCTTGCGCTATCCGGCGTTCGAGGTGTTCCGCGACGTCGACGCCCGCCTGCGGTACATGGACGAGCGGAGCATCGACGTATCGGTGATCTCGATCTCGCCCTCGCTGTATCTCTACTGGCTCGACCCCGGCGAGACCGTCGAGGTGTGCCGGATGCTCAACGATGCCGCGGCGGTGATGGCGGGCGACTCCGGCGGTCGCGTGAGAGCGCTGGCGACCGTCCCGATGAACGACCCGGCCGCCGCCGCCGATGAGCTGCGGCGTGCGCGTACGGAGCTCGGCCTGGTCGGGGTCGAGATCGGCACGAGCGTCGGCACCCGCCAGCTCGACGCCGCCGCCTTCGACGGCTTCTTCGCCGTCGCCGAGGAGCTCGCGATGCCGGTCATGCTCCACCCGTACCTCTCGATGATCACCGCGCCGGCTCCCGGGCTCGAGGGCTACCACCTCGGAAACGTGATCGGCAATCCCGTCGAGACGTTCGCGGCCGCCTGCCGGCTGCTGGTCGGCGGCGTCTTCGATCGCCATCCGGGCCTGCGCGTGATCCTCGTCCACGGCGGGGGAGCGCTGCCGTATCAGATCGGCCGCCTCCAACATGCCTACTCGGTCCGCGACGAGACCCGAGCCACGGCGGTTGGGCCCCCGCTCGACTACATCGAGAACCTGCTCTTCGACACGATCGTCTTCGATCGGCGCGCGCTCGACTTCCTGATCACGATCGCGGGCTCCGAGCGCGTGTTGTTCGGCACCGACCTGCCCTTCGACATGGGCGACATCTCGAGCCCCGGCTTTCTCGACGATCACGATCCGGCGATCGCCGAGCGCATCCTGGGGGGGAACGCGGCCGAGCTCTTCGGCATCGAGGCGCCGGTCGCCTCGGCCGTCGAGGACCCACCCGTCGCCTCCTGACCTTGCGCCCGAACGTTGCGCGCGGCACGGCGCGCGGCATCACGGGCTGGACGACCGGCCTGCTGCTGGCCGGCGTGTTGCCTCAGTACCTGGTCGGGAGCCTGGCGGTGGAGATGCAGGCGGACTTCCGGTTCACCGATGCGCAGCTCGGGGCCGCGGTCGGGATCTCGTTCGCGATCGCCGCGGCCATCTCCCCGCTCACGGGCAGGGCGCTGGGCGCGGTCGGGATCCGGCGCGGCGTCCTCGTCGGCGCGACGATCGTCGGTCTCACCTCGCTCGCGTTGGCGACGCTCGCCGACAGCGGGGCGGCGGTGATCGCGTGCATGGCGCTCGGCGGGCTCGGCAGCGGCATCGGGTCGCCGAGCTTCTCGGCGCTGCTGGCCAGCGAGGTGGGGGCGCACCGCCACGGGGTCGCCTTCGGCCTGTTGACCTCCGCTCCCCAGATGGCCGCCTTCGCCGCCGGCCTGGCGCTGCCGCTGATCGCCGAGCCGCTCGATTGGCGCGTGGCCTTCGCCGCGGCGGCGACGCTCAGCCTGGTCTGCCTGCTGGCGCTCGAGCGACGCGGGATGCCCCGCTCGGTCCCGCGCTCGGAGCGTGGCGAGCGCAGGACGCGACCGCTGCCCTCCGTCTACACGATGGCCACGGCGGCGGCGCTGATCAGCGCCGCGGGGATCGGCATGCGCTCGTTTCTCGTCGTCTTCGCGGTCTCGATCGGGTTCGGCGACGCGGGGGCCGGCCTCCTGCTGGCGGCCACCGGGCTGCTCGCGATCGTCAGTCGCCTGGGATTCGGCGTGCTCGGCGACTGGCATCCGGGCGATGCGCTTCGCCGTGCCGCCGCGCTGATGCTCGTCTGCGCCGTCGGCTTTGCGCTGATGGCGCTCGGCGGCAATCTCGCCGTGGTCGTCGGAGCGCTCGTCGCCGGGGGCCTGGGGTGGGGTTGGCAGTCGCCACTGACCCTGGCGGTCGTCACGCACAACCCGCTCGCCACCGGGCCCGCGATGGGCATCCAGATGTCTGGCTTCTTCGCGGGTGCCACCGTGGGGCCACTGCTGGTCGGGCTGCTCGCTCACGTTGACGGCTACTCGAGCGCCTGGATCGTCTGCTCGCTGCTCGCGCTTGCGGCCGGTTCCGTCGCGCTCCTGGCGCGCCGCCAGAGCCCCGCCTAGCGCGGCTCTGGTCGGGCTTTCCCTCGACCTCTGCGGGGAACCCCGTCGCGAGGCCGTGCGCCATTGACCTGGGGGGTGGACCGGCCTAGCTTCGGCCCGACTCACGACTGGAAGGGACAAGGATGAAGTCGCAAGCGAGGGCGCTCAGGCTCTTGGTGGCGGTGCTCGCGGTGGCCGCACTGTCGTCGATCGTGGCCGCTTGCGGCGGGGACGACGATGAGGACGCCTCCGCCTCCGCCTCCACCTCCGCCTCCGGGGAGACGCAGGAGGTCGATGTGCTGCTCTCGTTCCCACGGGGCAACGCCTGGCTGCCGTTGCTCGTCGCCGAGGACCAGGGCTATTTCGAGGATGAGGGCCTGAAGCTCAACATCCAGGAGACCGACGGCTCGGGATTCGTCACCCAGCAGATCATCGCCGGGAACGCCGACTTCGGCTGGGCCGGGGCGCCCAGCGACGTGATCGCCTTCAAGACCGACCCCGGCCTGCGGGCGCTCGCCTGCAACCACGAGAAGAACATCTTCAGCATCGTGGTGCCCGCGGACAGCGACATCCAAGAGATCTCGGATCTGGCCGGCAGGACGATCGGGATCACCGAGCCCGGCGGGGGCTCCGACGTCGCCGCGCTGCGTACCGCGCCCGCAAGGTCGCGCGCGGCTACGTGGTCGACGGGGCGAAGACCTTCATCACCAACGGCGCCCGCGCCGACTTCCTGGTCTGCGCGGTGAAGACGGCGCCCGACGGCGGCCACCACGGGATCTCGTTCCTGATCCTGGAGCGCGAGATGCCCGGCTACGAGGTGGCCCGCAGCCTCGAGAAGCTGGGCTGGCACTCCTCCGACACGGCGGAGCTCTCCTTCACCGAGGTCGAGGTTCCCGACGAGAACCTGCTCGGCCCTGAGCACGGCGGCTTCTATCTGATCATGGCCAACTTCCAGTGGGAGCGGCTGCTGATGGCGCTCGGCGCGGTGGGGGCGATGCGGAGGCTGCTCTCGGTGACGATCGACTACGCCCGCGGGCGCGAGGCCTTCGGACGCCCGATCGGCCGCTTCGGGGCGATCCGCCACAAGCTCGCCGAGGTCGGGGTCAAGCTCGAGACCTCGCGGGCGCTGACCTACCACGCGCTGCGCGAGTTCGTGCGCCCGGAGCGCGAGCGCCGCGAGGCGATCGCCCGCGGCGACTGGGGCCACCCCGCGATCGCGGCCGGCCTGCGCGAGGTGACGATGGCCAAGCTGCACACGCAGCGCGCCGCGGTCGAGGTCGCGGACGAGTGCCTGCAGATCCACGGCGGCTACGGCTACATGACCGAGTACGGGATCGAGCGCGCCCTGCGCGACCTGCGCCTCGGGCCGATCGGCGGCGGCACCGACGAGATCATGAAGGAGATCCTCGGCAAGCGGCTCGGGCTCTGACGGTCGGCGCCGCTACTCGAGCGGGACCGTGTCGCCGTCCGAGTAGGGCGGAGCGCAGGAGCAGAGCAGCACCAGCGGCTCGGGGCCTGGGTTGTAGAGCTTGTGCGGGGTGCCGGGGGCGATCGCGACCGTGTCGCCCGCCCGCACCTGCGCCTCCTGGTCGCCGAGGCGCATGCGCCCGGCGCCGGAGACGAAGTGATAGATCTCCTCGCTCGTGCGGTGATGGTGGGCGATCGTCTCGGAGCCCGGCGCGACGGTCGCCTCGGCGAGCGACTGGTTGACCGCCGTCTCGCTGGGCGGGCCGACGAGCTCGCGGACCACAGATCCGTCACGCGTGGTGAACGACCCCCGGCGCGCGGTCTCGACAATCCAGCCCGGGCGGTCGCGATCGCTTCCCGACACGCGTGGATCGTACGCGCGCGCGTCCGACCGAGGCGTCCGCGGAGCCACGGGCAGATAGCCTGAAGAGGATGACCGCGGTCACCGATCCCCAGGCCCCCTACTCGCTGCCGCAGGAGTTCGAGGACTTCCGCGAGACGATCGCCAAGATGGTCGCCGAGCGGGTGGCGCCGAGGGCGCAGGAGATCGACGAGACGGCCACCTACCCGCGCGACATCCGCGAGCTCTTCGCCTCCCACGACCTGATGGGCCTGCCCTTCGACGCCGAGCACGGCGGCACCGGGACCGGCACGCTGATGCTCAACATCGCGGTCGAGGAGGTCGCCAAGGCGTGCGCCTCGAGCGCCCTGATCCTGATGATCCAGGAGTTGGGCACGCTGCCGATCAAGCTCTTCGGCTCGGACGAGCTCAAGGAGCGCTTGCTGCCCCGCTGCGCCTCGGGCGAGTGGAGCCCGGCGTTTGCGCTCTCGGAGCCCGAGGCGGGCTCGGACCCCGGTGGGATGCGCACCCGCGCGCTGCGCGAGGGAGACGAGTGGGTGATCGACGGGACCAAGAACTGGATCACCAACCTCGGGGTCGCCGACTTCTACATCTGCTTCGCGGTCACCGACCCCGAGGCCGGCCACTCGGCCGGGATCTCGGCCTTCGTCGTCGAGGCCGACCGCCCCGGCTTCTCGGTCGGCAAGCTCGAGCACAAGATGGGGATCCGCGGCTCGCCCACGGGCCAGCCGATCTTCGACGGCTGCCGGGTCCCGGCCGCCAACCTGATCGGCGAGGTCAACGCCGGCTTCGGGGTCGCCATGGCGACGCTCGACCGCTCGCGGCTGGGCGTCGCCGCGCAGGCGGTCGGGATCGCCCAGGGCGCGACCGACTACGCGGCCGCCTACGCGCGGGAACGCCGGCAGTTCGGCAAACCGATCGCCGCCTTTCAGGGGATCCAGTTCAAGCTCGCCGACATGGAGTCGCGCACGGCGGCGGCGCGCGAGCTGCTCTACCGCGCCTGCTCGAAGGTCGACTCCGGTGACGCGGACATGGGCAAGCACTCGGCGATGGCGAAGCTGATCGCCTCCGACACCGCGATGTGGGTGACGACCGAGGCCGTGCAGGTGCTCGGCGGCTACGGCTACGTCAACGAGTACCCGGTCGAGCGGATGATGCGCGACGCGAAGATCACCCAGATCTACGAGGGCACGAACGAGATCCAGCGGCTGGTGATCGCGCGGACCCTTGGCTGACGCCTCACCGCGGCCCGGCCGCCGCACCGCACCGCGGCCCGGCCGCCGAACGCACGTTTGCCGCGGTATCCGCGGCCGAGGTGCGGCTCGATCCCAGAGTCCTGGCGAGCCGGACGTTAGCCGCGGTATCCGCGGTCACGGTGTGGCTCGGGCGAGCGCGGCGCGGAGGTCCGCGGCGAGCCGGTCCGGCTCGTTCTGGAGCTGGCGCCAGGTGACCCGCACGATGCGCCAACCCGCCGCGACGAGGACCCTGTCGCGCGCGCGATCGCCCTCATACGATTCGCGATCCGCGTGGAACGCGTGCCCGTCGAGCTCGGCGATCAGCCGCTGCGAGCGCCACAGGCAGTCGGCCACGAAGCGGCGCCCCGCCGCCTCGACCGGAGCGTTGTGCTCCGGGCGTGGGAACCCTCGCTGGTCCAGGAAGCTTGCGAAGCGAAGCTCCAGCTCGCTGGCCGCGACGCCGCGGCCGATCTGTCCCGCGGCGAGGATCGCTCGCAGGTTCACCGATCCGCGCCTGGCCGGATGGCGGTCGAGCAGCACCGCCAGGGAGGTCGGGCTGGCGAGCGCTCGCCGCTCGGCCTCGTTGATCGTCCGCTCGAGGCGGTGGCGGTCATCTACCGCGGCGAGATCGAACGCCGTGCGCGCGACGGTGGTCACCGGGATCGACTGCTCGACCGTGATCTCGTCTGCGGGCAACTCGGCCTCGTGCATGCGAAGCCCCGGCCGGGACCGGCGATGAGACCGGCAGGTGACGTCGGTGATGGCAGGGATCGCGGCCAGATCCCAGAGCGCGGCCGCAGCCCTGTGGCTGAGGACGGCGCCGGGCCCACCCGCGAAGACGGCGGCCAGCCAGCGACCGCGCGTGGGCAGCAGACGATGGCCGACCGCGTAGACCCCGCGATATACGGGGTGCAACCGATCGGCGGCGAGCCGGCGGTCGATCGAATCGCCACTGAAGCCTTCTCCCAGGAGCTGGTCGCGCGTGACGATGCCGTACTGGCGCTCGGCGATCGCAGCGATCCGCGCCTCCTGCGCCCGAGCCGCACGTTCGCCGCGGTATGCGCGTCCAGTGTGCGACTCGGACACCATCGGCGAACCGTTGCGGACCGCGACGCACCGGGGTGCGACCAAGGTGGCGGAAGCGTGACGGCCGAGCGCATAGAGTGCCGCCCGACCTCTACACCGCTTGACGCAATCGAACACGGGAGTACGACTGAACATGGGACTGCTTGACGGCAAGGCGGCGATCGTCACCGGCTCGGCGCGCGGGATCGGGCGCGCCACCGCGGAGCTGTTCATCCGCGAGGGCGCCAGGGTGCTGATCAACGACATCGACGGCGACGTCGCCGAGCAGGCCGCATCGGAGATCGACGGCGAGACCGCCGTCTACGCGGGCGACCTGACCGACGCCGGGGCCCCCGAGGAGCTGGTCGCGAAGGCGATCGAGTCCTTCGGCGCGGTCGACATCGTCGTCAACAACGCCGGCTACACCTGGGACGGCGTCGTGCACCGGATGTCCGACGAGCAGTTCCAGGCGATGCTCGACATCCACACGATCGTCCCCTTCCGGGTCGTCCGCGCGATCGCCCCGCACTGGCGCGAGGCGGCCAAGGCCGAGCAGGCCGAGGGCAATGAGGTGTTCCGCAAGCTCGTCAACGTCTCCTCGATCTCGGGCACGATGGGCAACGCCGGCCAGGTCAACTACTCGGCGGCCAAGTCGGGCGTCGTCGGGATGACCAAGACGCTGGCCAAGGAGTGGGGTCAGTTCAAGGTCAACTGCAACTGCGTCGCCTTCGGCTTCGTCGAGACCCGGCTCACCCAGGCCAAGGAGAAGGGCGAGCAGATCGAGTCGCCGAGCGGCCAGAAGGTCGACCTCGGGATCCCCGAGCAGATGCGCGCGATGGCGAAGATGGTGATCCCCCTGGGCCGCCCGGCGCAGCCCGCCGAGGCCGCCGGCCCGGTGCTCTTCCTGTGCTCCGGATTCGCCGACTACGTGCACGGGCAGGTCCTGAACGTGACCGGCGGGCAGTTCGGCGGCATGACCACCTGAAGCGGCTGCAAGCCTTCGCATCGCTGCTGCTCAGCCTGGCCGTGGCCGGCTGCGGCTCCGAGAGCGAGCCGACGACCACGGCGGCCGAGCGCCCCGGCACGGGGGCGACACTCGTCGCCGCGCTCGGCGATTCGATCACCGCCGGCTCGCCCGGCTATGACCCCGATCCCGCCGTTCGCGCCCAGCTTCCCGGCGGCGGCGACGAGCGCAGCCAGTATGAGCACTGGGCCGAGCGCGCCGAACCCGGGCTCGAGCTGCGCAACTGCGGCGACTCCGGCGAGCGCACCGACCAGATCGCCGCGCGACTCGCCGAGTGCGCCGAGGGCGCCGACGCGCTGATCGTCCAGGGCGGGGTCAACGACATCGCCCAGCGCCGCCCGGTGACGGCCGCCGCGCGCGACCTGCGCTCGATGGTGCGCCGGGGCGAGGAGCTCGGCCTCGACGTCCATCTGGTCACCCTGCTGCCCTGGAACGGTGGCCATCCCGCCGCCGACCGGCCGATCGCGCGCCTCAACGAGCGGATCGAGGCAATCGGTGCCGACGAGGGCGTGGAGGTGATCCCCTTTCACGACGAGCTCGAGGACCCCGGCGAGCCGGGCACCATGCCCGCGCGGTTGACCGCCGACGGCGCGCACCCCTCGATCGCCGGCTACCGGCGGCTCGGCGAGCTCGTCGCGGAGCGGGTCGGCGGCTGAGCCACCGCGCGGCCGTCGCGCGGCCGTCGCCGCTGCCCCTCAGTGGCGCCCGGCGCCCGGGATCAGTCACGCGGCCGCCGCTCCTCGGCGGGTGGCTCGCGGCTCTCGCCGTCGGCGCCCGGCGGCCAGGCGCCGAACCAGTTGTCGCGGGCGCCGTCGATCGTGATCACGCTGCCGGAGAAGAAGTCGCCCGCCGGCGAGGCCAGGTAGGCGACGAGCCACGCCATCTCCTCCTCGGTGCCGAGCCGCCCGAGCGGCACGGTGCCCGGGACCGCCTCGACGACCTCGCGCGGGTACTTGGTCCGCATCGTCTCGGTGTCGAACTGACCCGCGGCGATCGCGCAGAGGGTGACCCCGAAGCGCGACCACTCGACCGAGAGCGTGCGCGTCATGTTCTCGACCGCGGCGCGGGCGGCGCCCGAGTGGACCATCCCGGGCATCCCGTTGTGGGGCGAGAGGGTGACGCTGATCACCTTGCCGCGCTCGGCGGGGATGAACGCCTTGGTCGCCGCGGCGTGGGTCATCAGCCAGGTGCCGGTCACGTTGAGCTCGATCACCGTGCGAAAGCCCTTCGGCGAGATCGCCTCGGCCGGGCTCAGGAACTGCCCGCCGGCGTTGTTGACCAGCAGGTCGACGCGGCCGTGGCGCACGAGCACGCCGTCGAACAGGGCGTCGACCGCCTCGTCGTCGCGGATGTCCATCGCCACCGCCTCGGCGCTGCCGCCGTCGCCCTCGACCGCGCTGCGCATCGCCTCGAGCGGCTCCGCGCGGCGCCCGCAGCCGACCACGGTCGCGCCCAGCCGCGCCAGCTCGATCGCGCTCGCCCGACCGAGCCCGGTGCCGGCGCCCGAGACGACGCAGACCTGCCCCGCGAGCAATCCGGGCTGAAAGATTCGCGACCCTCGTTCCGCCACCGAGCCGGCAGTCTATGTAGCTACGCTGCGCCCGCGATGAAGGTCCGAGCCGAGACCAGGCGGCTGACCGCGCCCCTGGCGGGCGGCGAGTCGGGCACCACCGTGGCGGTCGAGCCGCTGCTCTGCGGGCGCTTCAACGCGGCGCCCGCCTTCTTCGAGGGCGCCACGACGCTGGCCACCGCGCGCATGCTCGGGATCGGCACGCCACGCTCGCGGTACTGGTCGGTCCCCGTGCCCGCCTATCTCGTCCACCACCCGTCGGCGGGCCCGTTCCTCGTCGACACCGGGCTGCACCCGTCGGTGAGCTCGAAGCCGGCCGAGAACCTCGGTAGGACGATCGCGCGGTTCGGGCGGCCCAGCCTCGACCCCGGTGCCGACCTGCCGGCCCAGCTGCGCGCCCGCGGGATCGACCCGCGCTCGATCCGCCTCGTGGTGATGACGCACCTGCACTTCGATCACAGCTCGGCGATGGCGGAGTTCCTCGGCGCGACCTTCGTCCTCGACGAGCGCGAGTGGGTCGCGGCGACGACCGACAGCCGGCCACTGCTGCGCGGCTACCGCCAGGCCCACTACGACTACGCCTTCGACTACCGCACCGTCAGCTACGGCTCCAGCCTGGTCAGCTCGTACTCGAGCTTCGGTCGCACCCTCGACCTGTTCGGCGACGGCAGCGTCCGGCTCGCTTCGACCCCCGGGCACAGCGCCGGGCACCAGTCCTTGATCTGCCACCTGCACGACCGCGACCTGGTGATCGCCGGCGACGCGATCTACACCGTGAACCAGCTCGACGGGGGGCCCGAGCCGCCTCGCCCGCTCGACCGCCACAACTGGCGCCGCTCGTTGCGCGAGCTGAGGCTGTTTCGCAGTCAGTACCCGCAGGCGGTGATCCTCCCGGGCCACGATCCCGCGCACTGGGAGACGATCGAGCGCCGCTACGAGTAGCTGCGCTCCGACGGCGCTTCCGACGGCGCGCCGGCAGCCGCGGCGCCGGCCGCGGCGGCGCGCAGCGAGCGGATCACCGAGCGCCGTCCGTTCTCCTCGAGCGCCACGTACATCGCGCGCACCCTGTCGAAGACCTGCTCGGCGGCCCGTTGCTGCTGCTCGCGGGTCGGATCGGCGACCGGCGCGAAGCTGAGCTGCTCGCCGTACTGGATCGTCACCTTGGGAAAGCGCAGCCGCCGCCAGCTTCGCACCCCGATCGAGCCGTGGATCGCGACCGGGACGACCGGCACGCCCGACTCGAGCGCGAGGCGCCCGACGCCGGGGCGGGGCTCGCCCAGCCCCCGCGTTCGGGAGCGCCCCCCCTCGGCGTAGATCAGCACGCAGCCGCCGCGATCGAGGATCGCGTGGGCGGTGCGGAAGGCCTCGTCGTCGCGCTCGCCGCGACGGATCGGAAAGGCCCCGCCATGCGAGAAGACGAAGTCGGCGACCGGGTTGGCGTAGAGCTGGGACTTGGCCATGAAGCAGATCTTCCGGCGCAGGTAGATGCCGGCGAAGAAGTGGTCCCAGTTCGAGAAGTGGTTCGGGGCCAGGATCACCGGGCCGGCGGCGGGGACGTTGTTGGTGGCGATCGGCCACGCTCGGTAGAGCGCCAGGCTCGGCGGAGTGACGATCAGCCGAGCGGTGTCGTAGACCCAGTCGGGCTCGTGGGTCCGGACCCGCTCGTGAAAGGGCGCGAAGTGCTCCGCGGGGCGAGGGTCGGTGTAGTTCTGCGGTCGCAGCTCGTCCATCTTGAGGAGCTCCGGGGGCGCCGGGTCGCCTGGACTACCCCCCTTCTTCGGGCGGGTTACTCGGCGGCCCAGCCACCCGCGCGACCAACCGCCTCGCGCCAGCGCCCGAGCAGTCGCTCGCGCTCCGCGGCCCCCATGCGCGGCTCGTAGCGGGCCGCCTCGCGCCACATCTCGCCGAGCTCGGAGAGCTCCCAGAAGCCCGCGCCGATCCCGGCCAGGCAGGCGGCGCCGAAGGCGGTCGTCTCGGTCACCTCGGGGACGAGCACGGGGGCGCCGAGCACGTCGGCCTGGAACTGCATCAGCCAGCGGTTGGCGACCGCCCCGCCGTCGGCGCGCAGCTCCGAGAGCCGGGCGCCGGCGGCGCGCTCCTGCGCGCGCACCGCGTCGACCGTCTGGTAGGCGATCGCCTCGAGCGCCGCGCGGGCGAGGTGAGCGCGGGTCGTGCCGCGGGTGATGCCGACGATCGTCCCCCGGGCGTAGGGATCCCAGTGCGGGGAGCCGAGCCCGGTCAGCGCGGGGACGAAGTAGACGTCGTCGTTGGTGTCGAGGGACGCGGCCAGGCCCTCGGTCTCGGCCGCCGCGGCGACCAGGCCGAGCCCGTCCCGCAGCCACTGCACGGCCGCGCCGGTGACGAACACCGCTGCCTCGAGCGCGTAGTCGATCTCGTCCTCGAGGCCCCAGGCGATCGTCGTCAGCAACCCCTCGCTGGGCTCCGGCATCCGCTCGCCGGCGTTGAGCAGCACGAAGCTGCCGGTGCCGTAGGTGTTCTTCGCCATCCCGCCGGCTCGCGGCAGGCCTGGCCGAAGAGCGCCGCCTGCTGGTCGCCCGCGATCCCGGCGACCGGGACCTCGCCGCCGAACTCGCCGGTCGTGCCGTAGACGTGCGCCGAGGGCAGCGGCTCGGGCAGCCGCGCCTCGTCGACGCCGAGCAGGGCGCAGAGGTCGGGGTCCCAGCGCCGGCGGTGGATGTCGAAGAGCATGGTCCGCGACGCGTTGGTGACGTCGGTGGCGTGCCGCCCGGTGAGCTTGAAGACGAGCCACGAGTCGATCGTCCCGAAGACGGCGCCGCGCGCCGCCTCGACGTTGCGCGCGAGCCACTCGATCTTGGTCGCCGAGAAGTAGGGGTCGAGGACCAGGCCGGTGCGCTCGCGCACGAGCGGCTCGTGGCCGGCGGCGCGCAGCTCGTCGCAGCGCTCGGCGGTGCGCCGGTCCTGCCAGACGAGCGCGTTGTGGACGGGCTCGCCGCCGTCGGGGTCCCAGGCGACGATGGTCTCGCGCTGGTTGGTGATCCCGATCGCGTCGAGGCTCGCGGGGTCGGCCCTGGCGTCGGCGAGCGCGTGCGCGGCGACCCGTCGCGTCACCGCCCAGATCTGGTTCGGGTCGTGCTCGACCCAGCCGGGGCGCGGGAAGATCTGGTCGAACTCGCTGTAGGCGCGGCCGCGGATCCGCCCCTCGCGATCGAAGACCAGACAGGTGCTGCCGGTCGTCCCCTGGTCGATCGCGAGGATCATCGCGCCGCAACGCTATTTGGTCGGCCCGGGCCCGCCGCATGCGGCCGAGCGCCGGTCCGACGCCGGGTCGGGGGATGAATCGGTTGGGCTGGGTACGGGGGCATGCCGCGGGGCGCAGCGAGCGCTTACGTCGCCGACGTCGCCGACAACACGACACGCGACGAAGCCAGGCCGCTTCGAGTCGCGCTATCCCCATATATGGCGGTCAGCTCGACAACGCGTGCGATTCGGCGCGAGCGTGTCGCGTTTTCGGCGGCGCGGCCGACTCGGCCACCCGCCTTACCCAGCCTCAACCCGTCCGGGGCGAAGACCGGGCCGGGTTGCGCTACCGGCGGCTCCACCAGACCCCCGCGAAGTCACGCAGCTGGCGGGCGCGGTGCAGGAAGTCGCGCACGGTCCGGCCGGTGGCGCGGTGCTCGAGGTCGAGCTCGAGCTCGACCACCCGGTGGCCCGCGCGAACGGCGTCGATCGTCATCCCGACCTCCATCCCGTAGCCGGCGGCGAACGGCAGCGTCGCGCGCAGGACCTCGACCCGCATCGCGCGCTGGCCCGAGATCGGCGCCCCGGCCCGGTAGCCGCAGCGGCTGCGGATCGCCCAGCGCGCGAAGCGCAGGGCGACCCCGAACCCCCCGCCGACCCGATCGCGAAAGGCGGCGATCGCGAGATCGCACTCGCCGCGGTCGACCGCGTCCACGAGCCCTCGCAGGGCACCGGCCGAGGCTCCCAGGTCGCCGTCGCAGAGTAGGACAGTCCCGGCCGGCACGCTCGCCGCCTCGCTGCCCCGGTCGGCCCCGGCGCCGCCGACGCCGCCGAGCGCCGCCTCGGCCGCCGCGGTCATGTTGGCGCCCTTGCCGTGGGGTCGTCCGCGGCTCACGACCTGCGCGCCGTGGGTCAGCGCCACCTCCGACGTGCGGTCCTCCGACGCGTCATCGGCGACCCAGAGCTCGGCCCCCGGGAGGGCAGCCGCCAGTGCGTCGAGCGTGGCGCCGATCCGGTCGGCCTCGTTGCGGGCAGCGACTATGACGAGCAGGGTCTCCTCCATGGGGCGGGGCGGGCCGGATATTGTCCCGCCCGCGGATGGCGGACATCGAAGCGCACATCACCGGGACCGTGTGGAAGATCGAGGTCGCCGTCGGCGACCAGGTTGCCGACGGCGACACCGTGGTCATCCTCGAGTCGATGAAGATGGAGATGCCGGTCGAGGCCGAGGACGACGGCAAGGTCGCCGAGATCCGCTGCGAGGAGGGGCAGTCCGTCCAGGAGGGCGAAGTGCTGGTCGTCCTCGAGTGACGAGATGAACCCCGAACCTCGCCGCCCCCGGACGCGAGGCGGAGGAGGCGGTGAACCGGTCGAGCTCGCCGACGGCAGGCTCGTGTTGGACCGCCCGGCCGAGGCGGTCGCCCGGCTGACGCTCAACAACCCCGAGAAGCGCAACCCGCTCGACCACGAGGTCCTCGACGCGCTGGCGGCGATCCTGCCCGAGCTGGCGGAGGGGATCGAGACCCGCTGCGTGGTGATCACCGGCGCCGGGCGCGCCTTCTCGGCCGGCTACGACATCGGCGCGATCCCCGACGGGAGCTTCGAGCGCGACGCCGAGGCGCTCGTCGCCCACCCCTTCCAGGCCGCGATGGAGGCGGTCAGCGCGCATCCGTACCCGATCGTCGCGGCGATCAACGGCCACTGCCTGGGCGGCGGCCTCGAGCTCGCGGTGCGCTGCGACCTGCGCGTCTGCTCGGCGCGAGCGGCGCTCGGCATGCCGCCGGCCAAGCTCGGGCTGATCTACGGCCACACGGGGCTCGAGCGCTTCATCGACGTGATCGGCGTCGCCCGCACGCGGGAGCTCTTTCTCAGCGCCCGCAACCTCGATGCCGAGCGCGCGGCCGCGATCGGGCTCGTCAACGAGGTCGTCGAGGCGGACGAGGTCGCCGAGGCCTCGCTCGAGCTCGCCGGCGAGATCGCCGCCAACGCCCCGCTCTCGGTGACCGGCAACAAGCGCGCGATCGAGACCCTGGCCCGCTTCCGGCGCCTGACCGCCGAGCAGGAGGACGAGCTGATCGAGCTGCGCCGCTCCTGCTTCGCCTCCGAGGACTTCCGGGAGGGCATCCGCGCCTTCGCCGAGAAGCGCCCGCCGCGCTGGCGCGGGCGCTGAGCCGACCGGCTACCGACCCGCGCCGGCCTCTGCGCCGCAGTAATGCCCGCTCGCCGGCTCGGGGTCGCGCCCCTCGATCCCGGCGCAGTCGGCGAGGCGCTCGGTGATCGCGGCGAGGCGCTCCTGCACGGCACCGGCGCGCGCTCCGCCGCTCGGCGAGGCGGCGTTCTCGAGCTCGAAGGGGTCTCGAACCAGGTCGTAGAGCTCGCTCTCGTCGGCGTCCATGCACCGGCCGGTCCTCGGGTCGGGGACCGAGCTGTGGTTGACGTAGAGCCAGCGGCCCGCGTAGACGCCCCGATAGGCGCAGGCGATCCCCCTGCCCGGCTGGATCTCGTCCTTGCCGACGTCGAACTCGGTGAGGATCGGCCGGTCGCTTCCGATCGCGTCGCGGCGGCCCTCGAGCACGGGCACCAGCGAGCGCCCGTCCATGACCCGGCAGTCGCCGGATTCGGGGCAGGTCTCGGCCCCCGCCCAGTCGACGATCGTCGGCACCACGTCGATGCTCGCGACCGGCGCGTCGGAGCGGGCGACGGCCCGCCCCCCACCCCGGAACGCGGGTGGCACCCGCATCACGAGGGGCAGCCGCGCCGCCTCCTCGTAGGGCAGCCCCTTGCCGCCTGGCAGGCCGTGCTGGCCCTGGAAGGTCCCGTTGTCGGAGGTGTAGATGATCACCGTGTCGTCGAGCTCGCCGGCCTCGCGCAGGGCATCGACGATCATCTTCATCCCCCGGTCGACGGCGCGCAGCGACTGCAGCCGGCAGATGTAGCGGGCGCGGATCACCTTCAGCTTGTGGGCGCCGATCCTCGGCAGGCTGCGGATGAACGAGGGCTTGTCGGAGACGTCGGTCTCGCGGACCGCGGGCATGTTCGGCAGGGTGGCGTTCTGGAAGCGGTGCAGGTCGCGCTTGGCGGGCACGGCATCCGTGCCGCACGGGCCGCCGCTGTCGCCGTTCTCGACGTGCGGGGCGAGCTGCGAAAACTGCAGGTAGAACGGGTCGTCGGCGCGCGAGAGGTCGCTGACCTGCTCGGCCGCCAGCCGGTTGAGCACATCCGTCAGGTATTGCCCCTCGTAGTGGCGCTTGCGGCGCTCGCCGCCGACCGCGAGCTTGAAGTCGTAGAAGCTGTGCTTGCCGACCATCCCGAACCACCGGTCCCAGCCGGGCCCCGGGGTCTTGTTGTCGCCGACCACGCGCTCGTAGCCGTTCATGTACTTGCCGATGTACGCGGTCTCATAGCCGGCCCGGTCGAGCCAGGTCGAGACGATGTTGTCCTTGTCTCGCAGCGTCTCGTAGCCCGGGATGTTGTTGAGGACGCCGTTGTTGTGGCCGTACTGGCCGGTCACCAGCGCCGCGCGCGCGGGACAGCAGAGCGGCGTCGCGTCGACGTAGCGGCTGAAGGTCGTCCCCCGGTCGGCGAGCAACCGGACGGTGTCGGGCATCGTGCGCCGGTTGTAGGCGGCGAGGTCCTGGTCGTCGGTGAGCACGAGGATGACGTTCGGCTGCGCGTCGAAGCGGGGACTGGGCTGGACGGGCGGGTTCGGCTCGTTTCCGCCGCCGCCGCAACCCGCCATCGCCACGGCCGCGAGCAGCGCGGTCGCAAACGCGGCGGCCGCCGCGAGCCCGCTCGTCACTTGGCTACCTGCACGCCCTGATCTTGCCAACCACCGCCAGGCGGCGCCCGTCGGCGAAGTTCGCGCGCAGCAGGACCTCGGCCCTGCCCGGTCGTGCCGAGCGCAGCAAGTCGTCGGGAAGGGCGACCTCGAACGGGGGCTCCGGATCGGCGCCGAGGAACTTCTTGTCGACGAAGAAGTCGACCGAGGCGATCCCCTCGAGCGCCCCGTCGAAGCGCGCGTACACGGGCGGGAACGCGCAGCCGCGCTTGCCGGTGCCGGTGCTCGTGAAGGCGACCTGGCCGGTCGGCTGCCCGCGGCAGTCCGCCCCGGCGCAATCGATCATCTCGTCGAGCTCCCGGCCGAGGTCGGCCACGACCTGGGCGTAGGCGGGGTTGGAAGCCTGGTTGTCGAGCTGGTACGGGTCGACGTAGGTGTCGTAGAGCTCCTTCTCGGGTGGGCCCTCGCCCGTGTCCCACTCGGCGTAGAGGTAGCGCGCGGTGCGCACGCCGAGGATCGGCTGGCCGGCGTAGGCCTCGAGCAGGATCGCGCGCCCGTGCTCGAGCTCCGGCTGGGCGAGACTGGGCAGCAGCGACTGGCCGTCCTGGACCAGGCCCGGCGCGGCGCCGCTGATCTCGAGGAAGGTCGCGGTCAGGTCGGCGTTGACGAGCACGTCGTTGGACTGCGCCCCGTGGGCGACGCCGGGGCCGCGGACCACGATCGGCACCCGCGCCGACTCCTCGTAGAGGAAGCGCTTGTTGTTGCGGATGCGGTGCTCGCCGCGCAGGTAGCCGTTGTCGGAGACGTAGAAGATGTAGGTGTTGTGGAGCAGCCCGTCGCGGGCCAGCTCGTCGACGATCTCACCGACGCTCCTGTCGACCGCGAGCAGCGACTCCCAGGCGCAGCGGCGCTTGCGCAGCGTGTCGCGGACCTGGCCCTCGGTGAGCGGCGCCAGGTTCGCGATCGGCGACGGCTTGTCGGAGACGTCGGCCTCGTTGAACGACGGGGACAGCGTGCCCTTGAACTTGCCCTTCAGGGTCCCCAGGTCGCGCGGCGCCGGCTCGGCGGCGCGGTTGCAGGAGCGCCCCGGGCTGCCGCCACCGCCGCCGTGGGGCGCCGCGTAGCCGAGCTCGAGGTAAAAGGGCGAGTCGGCGGTTTTGCGGATGAAGCGCTTGGCCTTGGTGGTGAACACGTCGGTGCTGTAGTCGCGCGGCTTGCGGGTGGCCTGCGTCAGGCGGCCGTTCTGGTTCAGCTGGTACTTGAAGTACTGCGCTCGCGACGGGGCCAGGACCCGCCAGTCGTCCCACCCCCTGGGGATCTCGCGCGGGGTTGTCCCGTACTCGTCGGGCTCCGCGTAGCCGTTCTCGTACTTGCCGATGTAGGAGGTGGTGTAGCCGGCGTTCTGGAGCCAGATCGGCAGGTAGTTGTCGCCGTGCTTCTCGTTGAAGACGCCGTAGCCGCCGTCGGGCGGGACGTTGGAGAGCACCCCGTGGTTGTGGGCGTACTGGCCGGTGAGCAGGGTCGAGCGCGCCGGGCAGCAGAGCGGGAAGTTGTCGTAGAAGCGCTTCAGGGTCACGCCCTCGCGCTTGAGGTCCTTGTTGACCGTCTTCATCACCCGCATCGACGCCTTCTCCTGGTCGTCGGTGAGCAGGACGATGATGTTCGGACGCCCCGCCGGGGTGAACGCGCCCTTGCCGCCCTTGGCCCCCTGGGCCCCCGCCGACTCGGGGCCCGCGGCGCCGCCCGCGAGCCCGATCGAGATCGTCACCCCGACCGCCAGCGCGAGCGCCAGGCAGGCTGCCGCGACGCGCGACCGGCGCGGGTTCGACCTTCCGGTCGGCGCTTGTCGGAGCACTGTCAGTTCGTTCCTCGCCGCGACGGCCCGTTCCGCATCCCCGCCAAGAAACACGCTTACCGCCTGCAAGTCGCGGCGCCAGGAGTTTCCCGGCCGCCGGCGTGCGCGCAGGATAGCGATGCCGAACCCCGGCAAAACCGCGACGGACGGGGCGCTCGACGGTGACCAGTAGGGTCGAGCGGTGAGCGGCCACGCCCAGCTCGCCGCCTCCGACCCGGTGATGGCCCGACTGATCGAGCGCTTCGGCGAGCTCTCGCTCGAGCACCGCCGCGGCGTCCGCGTGGCCGACGATCTCGGGACGCTGCTTCGCGGCGTGGTCGGCCAGCAGGTCTCGACCGGCGCGGCGGCGGCGATCTGGGTCCGCTTCCTCGAGCTCTTCGGGGGCGCCGTGCCCTCGCCGCCCGAGCTGCTCGCGGTCGAGCCCGGGCGGTTGCGCGAGGCCGGGCTGTCGGGGCGCAAGGTCGAGTACGTGCGCGACCTCGCCCGCCACGTGGACGACGGTGAGCTGGAGCTCGGGCGGCTCGACGAGCTCTCCGACGAGGAGGTGATCGCCGAGATCAGCGCGGTGCGCGGGCTCGGGCCCTGGACGGCGCAGATCTTCCTCATCCACCGGCTCGAGCGCGCCGACGTCCTGCCCGCGGGAGATCTGGGAATCCGGCGCGCGGTGCAGGCGCAGTACGGCCTCCCCGAGCTGCCGAGCGAGCCCGCCGTGACCCGGATCGGCGCGGCCTGGCGCCCGCACCGGACCCTCGCCTGCGTGTATCTGTGGCACTCGCTGCGCCACGACCCGATCGAGGCGTCCGGCTGACTGCCTAGCGTTCCCGGCGATGGCACCCCTGGTGACCTTCGACGAGGCGCTCGAGCTCGGCGAGATCTCCGATCGCGATCGGATCACCGAGCTCGTCGAACGCGCCTGGGCGGTGCGCACCGAGCGTTTCGCCAACTCCACCGACATGTGCTCGCTGGTCAACGCCAAGTCCGGCGGCTGCGCCGAGGACTGCGGCTTCTGCGCCCAATCGCGGTACGCCGAGGCCGACACGCCGATGCACGCGATGATGGAGCCCGAGCAGATCCTCGAGCACGCGCGCGCCGCCGAGGCGGCCGGCGCGCACCGGTTCTGCATGGTCACCCAGGGCCAGGGGTTGGGCAAGCGCGACTTCGAGAAGATCCTCGCCGGCGCGCGCCTGGTCGCCGAGCACACCAACCTCAAGCGCTGCGCCTCGGTCGGCCACATCTCGGCGGGCCGCGCGGCAGAGCTCGCCGACGCCGGCATCCAGCGCGTGCATCACAACGTCGAGACCGCGCGCTCCTACTACGAGGAGGTGACGACGACGGTCCGCTACGAGGGCAGGATGCGGACCATCGACGCGGTCCGCGAGGCGGGCATGGAGACCTGCGTCGGCGGCATCCTCAACCTCGGCGAAAGCCCACGCCAGCGGGTCGAGATGGCCTTCGAGCTGGCCGAGGTCGACCCCACCTCGGTGCCGATCAACCTGCTCAACCCGCGGGCCGGGACGAAGTTCGGCGACCGCGAGCTGATGGACCCCTGGGAGGTGGTCAAGTGGATCGCGATCTTCCGCCTGATCCTCCCCGACGCCCTGTTCCGGCTTTGCGGCGGGCGGGTCGAGAACCTCGCCGACCTCCAGCCGCTGGCGGTCAAGGCGGGGCTCAACGGGGTGATGATGGGCAACTTCCTGACCACGCTCGGCGCCGAGCCCGCCGAGGACCGCGAGATGTTCACCGAGCTCGGGCTCGACGTCGCCCGCCAGCCCGACAACGGCTCCAACCCGCGCCCGGACAACCGCTCCGGCTGGCTCGAGGGCGAGACGCCTCAGACGCCGGTCGACGAGCTGATCGACCGCCAGGCCGAGGCGAACTTCTGGGATCCCTCGACCCAGCTTCGGGTGATCAAGCGCAAGGGAGCCGCGCCGGGCTACCCCGAACGTCCCAGCGAGGCGGAGCCGAGCCGCGCCGCCGTTGAGGCGGAGCGCGCCCCGGCCGGCTGGGGGGACTGACCCGCCGGCGGCGGGCGGTGCGGCGCGAGCACCGGGACGGCATGGCGTGAGCGGGATCGAAGAGCGGCTCGCCGAGCTTCGCCGAGCCGGCCTGCACCGGCGGCGGCGCCTGATCGAGGGACCGCAGGGCCCGCGGGTGTGTCTCGACGGCGCCGAGGTCCTGCTGCTCTGCTCGAACAACTACCTCGGGCTCGCCGACCACCCGCGGGTGCGCCAGGCGGCCGCCGACGCCGCCGAGCGTTATGGCGCTGGCGCCGGCGCCTCGCGGCTGATCTCCGGCTCGATGGAGCTGCACCGCAAGCTCGAGGGGCGTCTGGCCGAGTTCGAGGGCGCCGAGGCGGCGCTTCTGTTCGGCTCCGGCTACCTGGCCAACACCGGCATCGTCGCGGCGCTGGCCGGCGCCGGCGACGTGGTCTTCTCCGACGAGCTCAACCACGCCAGCATCGTCGACGGCTGCCGGCTCTCGCGCGCAGACACCTTCGTCTACCGCCACCGCGACCTCGAGCACCTCGAGCGGGGGCTGCGCGAGGCGGGGTCGCGGGCGCGGCTGATCGTCACCGACGGCGTCTTCTCGATGGACGGCGACGTCGCCCCGCTCAGCGGCCTGGTCGAGCTCGCGCGCCGCCATGGCTGCCTGCTCGCGGTCGACGAGGCGCACGGGACCGGCGCCCTCGGGCCGGGGGGGCGCGGGTCGGTCGCAGCGGCCGGGCTGAGCGGCGAGGTCGACGTGATCATCGGCACGCTCGGCAAGGCGCTCGGCGGCTACGGGGCCTACGTGTGCGCCTCGGCGCCGCTCATCGACCTGCTCGTCAACACGGCGCGACCGTTGATCTTCTCCACCGCCCCGCCGCCGCCTTCGGTGGGCGCCGCGCTCGAGGCGCTGTCGCTGCTCGCCTCGCGCCCGGGCCTGGTCGAGCAGCTGCGCCGCAACGGGGACACGCTGCGCGAGGCGCTCGCCGCCGAGGGGCTCGAGGTCGGCGATTCGAGGACCCAGATCGTGCCGGTGATCGTCGGCGACCCGCGCCGGGCGATGGCGCTCTGCGAGCGGGCGCTCGAGGGCGGCGTCTTCGCCCAGGCGATCCGCCCGCCGACCGTGCCCGCCGGGAGCTCGCGGCTGCGACTGACGGCGATGGCCAACCACCGCGTCGACGAGCTGCGTGCCGGCGCCCTGGTGATCGGGCGTGCCGCGCGCTCGCTCGGGATCGGCGGCGGTGCGACAATGCCCGACGAGCTCAGCCGGGCGGCGCGGCCCGAGGGGCCTGCGGGGCTGCGGCGCGCCGCCTGAGGCGTCGGCGGCATGTACTCGCTCGCGATTGGCTTCCCGCGTCGGGCGCGTTTCGACACTTGGGGTGTCCTAACTCGCCCAAGGCGCCGCGTCGGCGGAGCGGCCTCGCGCGCCGGGGGCGGCGCCCCGAAGCGGGCACCCACTCGCCGGCTCACCCTCCGGCGGTGAGCGGCGTCTTCGTCACCGGAACCGGGACCGAGGTCGGGAAGACGGTGGTCGCCGCGGCGATCGCGCGCACCGCCGCCGCCTCGGGACGGCGGGTCGCGGTCTTCAAGCCCGCGGTCAGCGGCCTCGACGAGGGCGGCGAGCCCGACCACGCGCTGCTGCGTCGCGCGGCGGGCAGCTCGCAGCCCGACGAGGAGATCGCCCCCTACCGCTACGGGCCGGCCGTCTCGCCGCACCTGGCGGCCGAGCTGGCGGGCGAGACGATTGACCCGCGGCGGCTGCGGGCCGGGGCCGGGGCCGCGGCCGCGGCGGGCGACACCCTGATCGTCGAGGGCGTGGGCGGCTTCTTGGTACCGCTGACGCTGGGCAGCATCGGCTCGCGCGCAGCCGGCTACCTGATCCGCGACCTCGCCCGCGACCTCGCGCTGCCGATCGTGATCGCCGCCTCCGCGGGCCTCGGGACGATCAACCACACCCTGCTCACCGTGGAGGCGGTGCGCGCTGCAGGGCTCGAGGTCGCCGCGGTCGTGCTCACCCCTTGGCCCGACGAGCCCGGCGAGCTCGAGCGCTCGAACCGCGAGACGATCGCGGGGCTCGGCGAGGTGCGAGTCGACGCATTGCCGTCGCTGCACCTCGACGAGCCGGCGAGCTGGCCGGCCCTCGAGGTCGACGGCCTGTAGCGGCCGCTGCGGCGGCCTCGATTGGCGCGTTCGTAGCGGCATGGACGCCACAAACGCGCCACCTGAGGCCCGGTGGCTAGGCCGGCGCCCGCTCCGCGGCCTCGGGCGGAGGGGCCGCGGGGGCGCGGCTGCCCCGACCGCGGATCGTCGCCAGGGAGATGATCACGCCGAGCAGCACGACCACGGCCGATACCTCCATCGCCGTCGCCAGGGCGTCGGCGAAGTCCCCGCGCGCCCCGGCGCCGCCGGTGGCGAGCGCGGCGGGGTCGAAGCCGCCGAGCTGGGCCTGGAAGATCGCGCCCGAGGCGGCGATCCCGACCGAGCCGCCGACCATCCGGCTCATCGTCAGGATCCCCGAGGCCACTCCGGCCTTTTGGTTCGAGACGGCGTTCATCGCCGCGGTCGACATCGGCGACATCGTCATCGCGATCCCGATCCCCATCAGGATGAACGGGATCAGCAGGTCCGCGAAGGTGGTCGCGGCGTCGATCTGGGCGAACATGAACATGCTCACGGTCAGGATCGACATTCCGGCGGCGATCGGCCACAGGGGGCCGATGCGGTCGGTGAGCCGCCCGGCGAGGGGGGCGATGAGAACGATCATCAGCGTTGTCGGCAGGAACCTGACCCCGGCCTCGAGCGCGTCGTAGCCGAGCACGTTCTGCATGTAGATCGCCATGAAGAAGAACGTGCCGAGCATGGCGAAGGAGATGATGAAGGCGACGGCCGTCGAGCCGAGGAAGTTGCGCTCGCCGAAGAACGAGAACTCGACCATCGGCGCGCGCACCCGGCGCTCGACCGCCACGAACGCCACCAGGAGCAGCGCGCCGCCGGCGAGCAGCGCGACGATCGCGGGCGAGCCCCAGCCCCACGCGTTGCCCTCGATCAGGGCGAGGACGATCGCCGTCAGGCCGGTGGTCAGCACCGCGACGCCGGGGAAGTCGATCACGCGGGCGATCGTGCGATCGCGCGACTCGCGCACCGCGAACAGGGTCGCCACGATCGCGATCACCGCAACGGGCAGGTTGATGAAGAAGATCGCGCGCCAGGAGACGTGCTCGACCAAAAAGCCGCCCAGCAGCGGACCGATCGCCAGTGCCAGCGCCGAGACGCCGGCCCAGGTGCCGATCGCGCGACCGCGCTCGGCCGGCGAGAAGGCGTTGGTGACGATCGACAGCGTCGCGGGCATCATCAGCGCCGCGCCAAAGCCCTGCAGGACCCGGCTGCCGATCAGCATCTCGGGCGAGGCGGCGAGCCCGGCGGTGGCCGAGGTGATCGCGAAGATCGCCACCCCGGCGAGGAACATCCGCCGGCGCCCGAAGATGTCGCCGAGGCGCCCGCCGGTGACCAGGAGGACGCCGAAGGAAAGGGTGTAGCCGTTGATCGCCCACTCGAGCGCGCCGATGCTGGCGTGCAGGTCGCGCTGGATCGAGGGCAGGGCGACGTTGATCACCGTGTTGTCGAGCATGATCATGAACAGCGCGAAGCACATCGCGCCGAGCGTCCACCACTTGGCGTTCGCGTCGGTGATCAGGTGGCGGTAACGAGTCAAGAACGAGTTCCCTTCTTGTATTTGCGGTAGGCAGCTTGGATGTCGTCGCGCTCGAGCAGCAGCTCGAGCGCGGACTCGAGCCGCTCGCGCTGCTCGCCGAAGAGCGAGGCGGCGAACTGGCCCAGGCCCTCGAGGCGGGCGGCGATGATCCCCTCGGAGAGGCGGCGTCCGGCCTCGGTCGGCGCGAGCCGGCGCTGGCGCCGGTCGTGGTGGTCCTCGGTGCGGGTCACCAGCTCGCGCTTGACGAGCCCATCGACGGCGCGGCTGACCGAGGCCAGCGAGAGGCCAAGCGACTCGGCGAGCGGCTTCAGGGTCGGCGGCTCGTCGACCCCGGTGAGGCTGACCAAAACCTTCATCTGGGTGAACGTGAGCCCGCTCTCGTCGATCGCTCGGATCGACGCGCCACCGTCGGCGCTCATGCAGCTCAGCATCACCGAGCCGAGCCGGTAGGCGAGCTCACGGTCGGCCCGGGTCACCTTGCGGTTGTCGGCGACTTGGTCTGTTGCGATGGCAGTCACTCGCGCAATGATTGCATCCTCGCAACTATTGCGCAAGCGAAAGTAATGTGACTTCGGTCACACAGCATCGGCCGCCGCGCAGGCAAGAGAATGCGCTCTCAGCGACCCGCCTGCCCGAGGGGATGCGTCACTTGATCGACCGACCGACCGAGCCGACTCGGAGGAAGCGTGGGCCGGGCTGCCGTTCGCGCACGTCGACGTCTTCGCCGATCGGCCGTTCACCGGCAACGGGCTGGTCGTCGTGCTCGACGCCGATCGGCTCTCGGAGCGGGCGATGCTCGCGATCACCCGAGAGATGAGGCAGTTCGAGACGATCTTTCTGTCCAGGGTCGAGTCGCGATCGGCCCACGGCCGCGTGTTCACGGTCGAGGAGGAGCTGAGCTTCGCCGGGCATCCCCTGCTCGGCGCGGCCGCCGTCATGCACCGCCGCCTCCCGGGCGCGGCGCGGCGCAGCGCGAGCGCCTGCGGATCGACCTCTCGGGCCGAGAGCTGTCGCTGCGCAGCGACCGCCATGAGGGCCGCTTCGAGGTCGAGCTCGACCAGGGGCCGCCGACCTTCGGCCGCCGACTCGACGCCGAGCGGGCGGCGAGCTTCGCGGTCGCGCTCGGGCTCGACCCCGCCGACCTCGATCCCGCGCTGCCCGCCGAGGTCGTCTCGACCGGTCTCCCCTACCTCCTCCTTCCCGTCGCGCGCGGCCTCGAACGGGCGCGCATCTCGGTCGAGGACCTCGAGCGCAGGCTCGACGAGGTCGGCGCGAAGTTCGTCTACGTCCTCGACCCAAATGCGCGCGAGGGCCGCACCTGGGACAACGCCGGCGCCGTCGAGGACGTGGCCACCGGGAGCGCGGCCGGGCCGGCGGCGGCGTATCTCGTCCGCCACGGCCGGGCCCCGGCGGGCGAGCGTTTCGCGATCTCGCAGGGCCGCTTCGTCGGGCGTCCATCCTTGCTCCGCGTGCACGTGGCCGCCGACGCCGTGCACGTCGGCGGCGCGGTCACCGCGGTCGCGGAGGGCCGCTTCGCCCGGCGCTGAGCGGCGGAACGCGAGGGACCGTTCCTCGGGACCGCTTTTCCCTCCGGTCGCGCATCTATCGTCGGGCTCGGCGATGGCTCAGACCACCCCAGAGCTCGATCACCGTCATCTCTGGCACCCGTTCACCCAGCAGCGCGACTGGGGCGCGGAGGAGCCGCTGGTCATCGAGCGGGCCGAGGGCACCGACCTGATCGACGCCGAGGGGCGGCACTACATCGACGGCGTCTCGTCGCTGTGGTGCAACGTCCACGGCCACCGCCACCCGCTGATCGACGAGGCGATCGCCGGCCAGCTCGACCGGGTCGCCCACTCGACGATGCTCGGGCTCACGCACCCCGGCGCCGCCGAGCTCGCCGCGCGGCTGGTGGAGCTCGCGCCGCCCGGCCTGGAGCGCGTCTTCTACTCGGAGTCGGGCTCGACCGCGGTCGAGATCGCGCTCAAGATGGCCTTTCAGTACTGGCACCAGGGCGAGGGCTCGGATCGCCGCCACACCTCCTACGTCTGCCTCGAGGGCGCCTACCACGGCGACACGATCGGCTCGGTGTCGGTCGGCGGGATCGACCTCTTCCACGGCGCCTACGGGCCGCTGCTGTTCGACTGCCACCGGGTCGCCCCCGGGGACAGTGCTGGCCTCGCGCGGCTGCTCGACTCACACGCGGGCGAGATCGCGGCGGTGATCGTCGAGCCCCTGGTCCAGGGCGCGGCCGGGATCCTCGTCCAGCCGCCGGGCTTCCTGCGCCGGGCGCGCGAGCTGACCGAGGCCCACGACGTCCTGCTGATCGCCGACGAGGTCGCGACCGGCTTCGGCCGGACCGGGACGATGTTCGCCTGCGAGCAGGAACGGGTCGCGCCCGACCTCCTCTGCCTCGGCAAGGGCCTCACCGGCGGCTACCTGCCACTGGCGGCGACGCTCGCCACCGAGCGGATCCACGAGGGCTTCCTAGGCGCCCACGAGGAGTTCCGGACCTTCTTTCACGGTCATACCTTCACCGGCAACCCCCTGGCCTGCGCGGCCGCGCTCGGCAACCTCGCGGCGTTCGAGCGCGAGGCGACCCTGCTGCGCCTGCAGCCGAAGATCCGGCTGCTCGGCGAGCTGCTCGGCGAGGTCGCCGAGCTGCCGGAGGTCGCCGAGGTTCGCGGTCGCGGGTTCATGGTCGGGATCGACCTCGGCGAGCACGACCCGGCGCTGCGCCTCGGCCACCGGGTGACGCTCGAGGCGCGCGAGCGTGGCGCCGTCGTCCGCCCGCTCGGCGACACGATCGTGCTCATGCCCCCGCTGGCGATCGCGAAGGCCGACCTGCGGCGACTGGTCGCGATCGTCGCCGAGTCGATCGAGGCGGCTCACACCTCGCTGCGGGGCGCCCCGGCGGCCGAGCTTCGCGCCGCGGCCTGACGCGCGCCGCCGTGGCGCGCGCCGCGGTGACCCGCGCCGCCGCTCGCACGCGCGGCCTGACCCGCGCCGCCAATCGCGCGCCTTCGCTCGACGGCGGGAGCCGATACTGGGCCTGTGACGGATCGCAGGAAGTCGCGTAGCAGCGGTGTGGACCAGACGCTCGTCGCCCCCGCCAGCGAAGCGCCCTCAGAGGCCGAGACCGCGTTCGAGGCGCTCTATCGCTCGAGCCGCGACGACGTCTACGCCTACGTCGCGGGCCTGCTGCGCGATCGTTCGGCGGCCGAGGACGTCACCGCCCAGGCCTTCGAGCGTGCCTATCGCCGGCGCGCGAGCTTCAACCCGCGCCGCGGCACACATCGCGCCTGGCTGTTCGGGATCGCCCGCAACGCCGCGCTCGACGAGCTGCGCCGCCGCCGGCGCCAGACCGAGCTCGCCGACGATCCCGAGGACGAGGGGGCTGCCGAGGCGCTCGACGACGCCGCCGAGGCGGCGCTTCGGCGCTCCGTGGTGCGCCACGCGATCGCGGGCCTGGACCCTCGCGAGCGCGAGCTGATCGCGCTCAAGTACTTCGCCGGTCTGTCGAACGCCGAGATCGCGGCGGTCCTCCAGACCAGCCAGTCGAACGCCGGGACCCGCCTGCACCGGGCGATCGAGAAGCTGAGGCAGGCCTGCGATCAGGAGGGACGCCGCGATGAGGCTTGACGAGCTCGAGCGCGAGCTGCGCGCCGAACGGCAGGAGCCGAACCCCGACTTCGCACGCCGGCTCGACGAGTGGGCACGGGACGGGTTCCCGCCCGATCGTGGGCTCGGCCCGCGCCTTGGGGGCTCCGGCCCTCGCCCGCGCGGCGCGGGCCCTCGCGGGGGTGCGCTGGCGCGCCTGCGACGGCGGCTCGGGGCGACCGCGCCGCGGCGGGTGTTGGTGCCGGTCGGGGCCGTGGCGACCGTCGTCGTGGTCGTCGGGGTGGCGATCAGCCAGAGCGGCGATCTCGGAACCGACGACTCCGCAACCAACGACCCCTCGAAGGCGGCGAGCCCGAACGCCGGTGGGACCGCCGCCG
>WHSW01000039.1:293-24054 GCA_009379895.1 Solirubrobacterales bacterium | reverse complement strand
GACGTGTGGCAATTCGCGCCCGCCGGGACGCTCAGCAGACCGAGCCGTAGGCGCCTGATCCGCAGATCGCTCTTCACGGTCACGTCCGTCGTCACCGTGCCATCCGGGTTCAGGCTGAGCGTGCCGGTCGTCGGAGCGACCTCCCGGACCGACAATGCGACCTCGGTGGGCACGACCAGCACCCTCACGGTCGTCGTGAAGTCGGGGATCGTGGTGCTTCCCGAGATCGTGCCCTGGGTCAGATTGGCGTTGCCGTTGAACCTCGAGGCGGCGGGCAGTTGGATCCGCTGATGGAGCTTCTTCACGCCCAGCGAGCCACCCACGTGCCAGTCGGTGAACGGGATGATCGTGTCGGCCTGGGCCGCCGGGGCGGCCGCGGTGCCTGCGAGCAGAACCGCCATCGAGCTGATCGCCAATGCTGCCCGTGCGCCGCAAACGCGCGGTGCTGCGACGGCCTGCACGCGACGTGCCGCGTGATCGAGCTGAACTACTGTGGTCGCCGTGGCGGCCGCAGCAACCCCAATCCGAGTCTCGGTCGTCGGGGTCGGGGTCGTCGGTGAGTGGCTGCTACGTGCGATCGATCGCCACCGCGAACGCCTTCGAGACGAGTACTCGCTCGAGCTCAGCATCGTCGCGGTCGCGAACCGCGATCACGGTTTCGTCTACCGCGAAGGTGGAATCGAGATCGCCGACGTGCTGGCGCTCAAGGCCGCGGGCGCCTCGATCGGGGAGCTCGAGCGAACCGAGCGCTGGCCCACGGCGCTCGCCGGCCTCGCGGCGACCGAGACGGACATCCTCGTCGAGGTGACCCAGAGTCCCTCCTTCGATGGCGAGCCTGGCCTCTCGCACCTGCGTCATGCGCTGCGGCACGGTGTCTCCGTTGCCACCTCCAACAAGTGGCCGGTTGCGCTCGCCGGGGTCGAGTTGAGCGATCTCGCCGGTCAGCACGACGCCGGCTTTCGCGCCGAGTCCACGGTGATGTCCGGAACGCCGCTGCTCGCCGCGCTGAGCGCCGGGCTCGAAGGGGCGGCTCCCCTTCGCCTGCGCGGCGTCCTCAACGCGACCGTCAACTACGTCTGCACGCGGATGGCTGAGCGTGCGAGCTATGCGGATGCGCTCGCCGAGGCACAGCAGGCAGGTCTCGCCGAGCGTGATCCGACCGCCGACGTGGACGGGCTCGATTCGGTCGCCAAGCTGATGGTCCTGTCAGCGCTCGTCTTCGGGGTCCAGCTCGAGATCGAGGACGTCGGGCGCCGGGGTGTATCGGCGCTCACCGAGGCGGGGATCGAAGCGGCGTTCGCGGGCGGTCGGAGGCTCAGGGAGGTGGCCACGATCGACCCGGGGCGGCGGCGCCTGGCGGTCGAGGCGAGCGCGGTCGCGCGCGGCGATCCACTCTTCGAAGTCGAGGGCACGAAGAACGCCGTCAGCCTCGAGGTCGATCCACTCGGCGAGGTCGCGATCAGCGGGCCCGGTGCCGGCCCGGAGCTGGCCGGGCAGGGCGTCTTCAGCGACTTGATCGCCCTCGCGCGCGACCGCGCCGAGCGAGCTCGCTGGTCAGCGTAGGCGGCCGATGATGGCGCCGGGCGAGTTGCGCCACCCTGAGGCGGTGCTGACGTGCGTTGGTTGGGTCGCCTCAGCCGGCGACCGCGAGCTCCGCGTCGCGCCCGGCCGCGATCTCAGCCAGCGCCTCGAGCAGCGCGTCGACCTCGGCGGCGGCGTTGTAGTGCAGGAAGCCGATCCGCACCCCGCCCTCGGGGCCGAGCCCGAGCAACCGCAGGGGGGCCGGCGCGTAGAAGTCCCCGTCCCAGGCGAACATGCCGCGGCGGCCGAGCGCCGCGGCGACCTCCCGCGGCGGGTGGCCTTCGATCTCGATCAGGAAGGTCGGCGTGCGTTCGGCGACCGCGCCGGGGTCGGCGAGCCCATGCAGGCGCAGGCCGCTGATCGCCGGGATCTGCTCCAAGAAGCGTCCCGCCAGTGACTCCTCGTGAACGCGGATCGCCTCGTAGGCGGAGTCGAGCCGGGCCCGCCTGCGCGAGCCGTGGGTGTCCGGCTCAGCCCCTTCGTCGGCGTCGGTCCCGCCCCCGCCGCCGGAGGCCAGGCCGGCCAGGTAGTCGATCGCCGCGACGGTCCCGGCGAGCGCCTCGTGGTTCAGCGTTCCGGCCTCGAAGCGGTGGCCGGGCGGCTCGGATGAGGCGGCGCGCACGCGGTCGGCCGGGAGCCGCTCGGCGAGCTCGGAACGGATCGCGGCCAGTCCCAGATGCGGGCCGAAGAACTTGTAGGGCGAGCAGAGCACGACGTCGAGCCCGAGCGCGTCGCGGTCGATGCGCCGGTGCGGCGCGAGATGGACGCCGTCGGCCCAGGCGAGCGCGCCGACCCGGTGTGCCGCGGCGGCGAGCCGGCGCGCGTCGGGCACGTTGCCGAGCGCGTTCGAGGCGAGGGTGAAGGCGACGACGCGGGTCCGCTCGCCGATCAGCGCCTCGAGCGCGTCGTGGTCGAGGGTCCCATCGCCAGCGCGGATCGGAGCGACGCGGACGACCAGGTCGCGGTCCTCGGCCGCGCGAAACCACGGGCTCACGTTGGCGTCGTGATCGAGCTGGGTGACGACGATCTCATCCCCGGGGGCGCAGGTGCGCGCGACCGCGTGTGAGAGCAGGAAGTTGAGCGTCGTCATGTTGGCGCCGAAGGCGATCTCGCCGGGCTTCGCGCCGACCAGGTCGGCGGCCGCCCCGTGGGCGGCTGCGAGCAGCTCGTCGGTCTCGCGCGAGCTGGCGAAGGCGCCGCCCGCGTTCGCGTTCGAGCGCTCCAGGTAGCCCGCGACCGCGTCGATCACCGCCCGCGGCGCCTGCGAGCCGCCGGGGCCGTCGAAGTAGGCCACCGTCCGGCCGCCGACCCGGCGCTCGAGCGCGGGGAACCGCGCGCGGATCTCGTCTATGTCGAGTTCGTGTGCCGCGCGCTGAGCTTGGCAGCTCGTCGGCCACCGCGTCCGGCTCGATCCGCGGCGATGCCGCGAGCCGGTCGCCGCCGCCGATATCGTCGCGCGCCCATGAGCGCGGAGCGAGAGACAAGGTGAGCAGGCTAACCCGCGGTACGCCGTGAGCGCCGAGCGCGAATGCGATGTCGTGGTCGTGGGAGCCGGCCTGGCGGGGCTGTGCGCGGCTCGCGAGCTGCTCGCTCGAGGCACGGAGCCGCTGGTGCTCGAGGGCCGAGAGCGGGTCGGGGGCCGCACCCTGACCGAGCAGCTCGGGAACGGGGCGTTTGTCGATCACGGCGGCCAGTGGGTGAGCCCGGGACAGGGCGAGATCGTCGCCCTGGCGCGCGAGCTGGGAGTGGATCTGTTTGCGAGCTGGGACGCGGGCGCGACGGTCCACTGGCGCAGCGGCGAGCGCTCCATCGCGCCGGGCCTCTTCGGAGCCGACGAGGACGGCGCGCTGGCTGACCTCCGCGACACGGCCAAGCGGCTCACCGAGATGGCTGCGGAGCTCCCCGAGGCGGCCCCGTGGGCGGCGCCGCGGGCGACCGAGTGGGACGCGATCACGCTGCACCGCTGGCTGAGCGAGAACGTGGAGAGCATGCGTGCGCGCTTCGGCATGGCGCGATCGCTGGCGGGGGTGTTCGCCGGCGGACCCGGCGAGACCTCCCTGCTCGCGGCGCTGGCGATCATCCGCTCGGGCGCCCATGAGGTGAGCAGGCTGATCGCCGAGGGGGATCCGGGCCCCGAGCGCCGTTTCGTGGGCGGCGCCCAGCAGCTCTGCGAGCGGATGGCGGCGGACCTCGAAGACCGGGTCCTGCTCGATGATCTCGTGAGCCGGATCGAGCACGGCCGAGACCGAGTGGTCGTCGTCGGCGAGCGCGGACGCGTCGCCGCCCGGGTCGCGATCGTCACCCTGCCACCGACGATCGCGGGGCGGATCCGCTACGTGCCGGCGCTCGCAGCGGCGCGGGATCACCTCACCCAGCGCATGCCGATGGGCTGGGTGATCAAGGCTCACTGCGTCTATGACTCGCGCTTCTGGGCCGAGGAGGGGCTGGCCGGCAAGGTGGTCAGCGACGAGGGGGTGGTGCGCGCCAGCGCCGACAACTCGCCGCCCCAGGGCGCGCCCGGGATCCTGGTCGGCTTCATCGACGGCGAGCGGGCGCGGCGCCTCGCCACGCGTACTACGAGTACTCGTGGGGCGACGACGAGCTCGCTCGCGGCGCCTACGGCGGCTATCTCACCCCGGGTGTGTGGACGGCCTACGGCGCGGCCCTGCGGGAGCCGATCGGCCCGATCTTGTGGGCGGGAACCGAGACGTCCACCGCCTGGAACGGCAAACTCGAGGGCGCCGTGCATTCCGGTCGCGTCGCCGCCCGCGCCGCGCTCGACGTGGTCGGTTAGGGATCGCGATCCATCCGGTCAGCCGAGGCCGATCTAACCCGCACTTCCACCGGGACACGCTGGATCGGGTTCGGGCACTTGACCGCACGGTGGCGATCTGCATAGGGTTGGCGTCGTGGAGGGGAGTTCGCACGCCCAGCGGATCCACGTCGGGGGGGTTCTCGGCGAGACGTTCTCGATCTACGGCCGGCACGCCGCGGCGCTGCTCGGCAGCGCGTTCCTCATCTTCGTGGTCGTCGGCATCGTCACGGCGCTGCTCTCGGGGCCGTCTCGCAACGAGGCATCATGGGGCGAGCTGCTGCTCTTCCTGCTCGCGGTGATCATCCGCGTGGGCGCGACCGCTCTCTATACGGGGTTCGTGGTCAAGTTGGTCGAGGATGCTCGCGACGGAAGGCGCGATGTGAGCATCGGCCGCCTCTTCTCCTCGGCCGCTACGGCGATCGTGCCCCTGGTCGCGATGTCGATCCTGTGGGGCATCGGGGTGGGGATCGGCCTCTTCTTGTTCATCATCCCCGGTCTCCTCCTGCTCACGATCTGGGCGGTGACCGCCCCGGCGATCGTCGTCGAGGGCGCCGGGGTGCTGGAGTCGTTCGGTCGCAGCCGCGAGTTGGTGCGCGGCAACGGCTGGCGGGTGTTCTGGACGATCGTCGCGGTGTGGCTGCTCAGCGCCGTGATCACCTTCCTCCTCGGGCTGATCGGCGACGCGATCAGCGGCGTGGGGTACGGGGTCGCCGTGACCATCGCCGGCTTCGTGACCGCCCCGATCCTGGCGCTGGCGGCGAGCGTGATGTTCTTCGACCTCGGCGGCGGGCGGGCGGTTCGGGCCCCCGCAGCCGTCGCCCCCACGACTCCGCCCCCCGCGCCCGCGGCCTGAGCTCGCGGACAGCGCGTCTACCGGTCGGCTACCAGGCCGGGTTGAGGCTCGGTGAGGGGCGCGGCCCTCGGCGCCGCGGGGTCGGTCGACAGCACGACGCGCGGCGATGCTCGGCCCTTGGTTGTCGCATCACCCGGCTATGCGGGGGTCAGCGCGACGAGAAGGCCGATCCGCTTCGAGCGTGACGTGCTCTCGGCGCAGGCCGCGGCCGGCCGATCGCCCCGAGTGCTCGCCATGATCGGGCGCCGTGCCTGCCGCGATCCCCGCCCTGCGACCCCTGCGGCACCGCGACTTCCGCCTGCTGTGGAGCGGTCTCGCGATCTCGCTGATCGGCGATGGGTTGTGGCTGGTCGCGATCGCCTGGCAGGTGATCGAGCTCGGCGGCGGGCCGGTGCAGCTCTCGCTGGTCGCGACCATGTACAGCGTCGGGCTGGTGGGCCTGGTGCTCGTCGGCGGCGTCGCCGCCGACCGGCTCCCGCGCCGGACCGTGATGCTGACCGCCGATCTCGCCCGGGCGGCCGTCGTCGCGGTGCTGGGCTCGCTCTCGCTGACGGGCGCGCTGGAGATCTGGCAGCTCGCCGCCGGCGGCCTGCTGATCGGCGCCGGCGAGGCGTTCTTCGTGCCCGCCTACACGGCGATCGTGCCGCGGCTGCTGCCCGAGCACGAGCTGCTCGCGGCCAACGGCCTCGAGGGCATGCTGCGCCCGCTCGCCCAGCAGGCGGCGGGCCCGGCACTGGGCGGGATCGCCGTGGCGGCGCTCTCGCCCGGTGCGGCGATGCTCGCCGACTGCGCCACCTACCTGGTGTCGGCCGGGTGCCTGATCGCGATCCGGGTGCGCGCCGCGCCGCTGCGCGCCCTCGCCGGCGGCGATCGGCCCTCCCCGCTCGCCGACCTGCGCGAGGGCTGGCGCTACGTCCGCCGCACCCCTGGCTGTGGGCGACGCTGCTGTTCGCGGTGCTCGCGGTGCTGCTCATCATCGGCCCGATCGAGGTGCTGGCGCCGTTCGTGGTCCGCGACCGGGTGGGCGGGCGACGCCGCGGGCTACGGCGCCCTGCTCGCCGTCTACGGCGTCGGCTCGGCGCTCGGCGCGCTGGCGATCTCCTCGCGTCCGCTGCCGCGCCGCTCCTGTCGGTGATGCTGCTCGCCTGGGGCGCGGGCACCCTGCCGCTGGTCGCGTTCGGGGTCGCGCACGAGCTCTGGCTGATCTGCGCGGCCGCGTTCGTGGTCGGCGCCACCGGCGCGGCGGGCAACGTGATCTGGGGCACCCTGCTGCAGCGGCGGGTCCCGGACCGCTACCTGGGCCGGGTCTCGAGCCTCGACTGGTTCGTCTCGCTCGGCCTGATGCCCGTCTCGATGGCGCTCGCGGGCCCCGCCGGCGACGCGTTCGGGCTCACCGCCGTGTTCGCGGTCGCCGCGGTGGGCCCGGTGCTCGCCGCCGCGCTCGCCTTCCGGCTCGGGCGGCTCGACCGCGACGAGCTCACCCACCCCCTGGAACGGTGAGGGGTGAGCGGCCCGCCGCGTCGCTCAGTCCTGCTCCAGGTTGACCATCACGTGCTTGACCTCGGTGTAGTCCTCGACCGAGTACATCGACATGTCCTTGCCGTAGCCGGACTGCTTGTAGCCGCCGTGGGGCATCTCCGAGGCCATCGTGATGTGGTTGTTGATCCACACGGCGCCGAAGCGGATCGCCTTCGCGACTCGCATCGCGCGACCGATGTCGCGCGTCCAGACCGAGGCCGCCAGCCCGTAGCGGGTGCCGTTCGCCCACTCGATCGCCTTCTGCTCGTCGTCGAAGCGCTGCACGGTCATCACCGGGCCGAAGATCTCGTTCTGGATCATCTCGTCGTCCTGGCGCAGGTCGGCGACCACGGTCGGCTCGTAGTAGAAGCCCGGCCGCTCCGCCCGCACGCCGCCGGTGACCACCTGGGAGTGCTCGGGGCGGCGCTCGATGAAGCCGCCGACGCGCTCGCGCTGGCGCTCGGAGATCACCGGGCCGAGGGTCGTCGAGGGATCGTCGAGGTCGCCGATCACCTGGCCCTTGGCCTGCTCGGCGAGGCCGCTAACGACGTCGTCGTAGACCTTGCCCGACGCGAGGATCCGAGTCGCCGCGGTGCAGTCCTGGCCGGCGTTGAAGAGCGCCGTCTCGGCGATGAACTCGAGCGCCGTCTCGGGGTCGTAGTCGTCGAAGACGATCACCGGCGCCTTGCCGCCCAGCTCGAGGTGGACGCGCTTGAGCGTGTCGGCGGCCGCCTTGGCGATCCACTTGCCGGTCTCGGGAGAGCCGGTCAGCGAGACCATGTCGACATCGGGGTGCTGGACCAGCGCCGCCCCGGCCGGGTCGCCGTGGCCGCCGATCACGTTGAGCACCCCCGCCGGCAGGATGTCGGCCGAGATCTCGGCCAGCTTGAAGGTCGACAGCGGCGTGTTCTCGGCGGGCTTGAGCACGCTCGTGCAGCCCGCGGCGAACGCCGGGCCGATCTTCCACATCGCCATCATCAGGGGGTAGTTCCAGGGCGTGATCTGGCCGGCGACCCCGACCGCCTCGCGGCGCACCATCGAGGTGAACCCGTCGACGTACTCGCCGGCCGCCTTGCCCTCGGCGACCCGCGCGGCCCCAGCGAAGAAGCGCAGGTTATTGGCGCACATCTCGAGCTCCTCGTCGACGAACGCCTGGCGCGGCTTGCCCGCGTCGGCCGACTCGAGGTCGGCGAGCTCGTCGCCGTGCTCGAGGATCGCGTCCGCGAGTCGCAGCAGCGCCTCCGAGCGCGTCCGGGGCGTCGACGCCCCCCACCCCTCGAACGCCTTGCGCGCCGCGGCGACCGCGCGGTCGACGTCCTCGGCCGAGGACACCGGCGCCTGCGCGATCACGTCTCCGGTCGAGGGGTTGATCACACCCTCGACGCCGGCGCTGGAATCGACGAACTCGCCGCCGATGAAGTTCTGAAGCTTGCTGCCGGTCACGGTTGCCATTGGTTCTCCTCTGCTTTTCGCTCTGCTGGTCTCAGGATCCACTCACTGCCCGTTGGGGCGGGCATGCGACGCGGTCGCCCCCGCCCCGTCGGCCCCGGGGACGCTCGCGGGGGGCTCGGCGATCTCCAGCGCCGCCTCGGGCGCCACGTAGTCGAAGCCGAGCGCCTCGGCGACGGCGGGGTGGGTGACCGACCCGCGGGCGACGTTGATGCCCAGGCGCAGGCCCGGGTCGCGCCGCGCCGCCCCGGCGACCCCGAGCTCGGCGAGCGCGAGCACGTAGGGCAGGGTCGCGTTGGTGAGCGCGTAGGTCGAGGTGATCGGGACCGCCCCGGGCATGTTGGTGACGCAGTAGTGGATGATCCCGTCGACCTCGTAGGTGGGGTCGCCGTGGGTGGTCGGGCGCGAGGTCTCGAAGCACCCGCCCTGATCGATCGCGACGTCGACGAGCACCGCGTGGCGCTTCATCAGCCCGAGCTGCTTGCGGGTGATCACGTGCGGGGCGCGGGCGCCGTGGACGAGCACGCCGCCGATCACCAGGTCCATGTCCGGAAGGCGCTCCTCGACCGAGAGGGTCGAGCTGAAGACGGTCGAGGCGCGCCCCCCGAAGGCGATGTCGAGCTCGCGCAGCTTGTCGATCGAGACGTCGTAGACGAACACGTCGGCCTCCATGCCGATCGCGATGAAGGCGGCGTTCATGCCGACCGCGCCGCCGCCGATCACCATCACGTTCGCCGGGGCGACGCCGGGCACCCCGCCGAGCAGGATCCCGCGCCCGCCAAGCGGCTTCTCGAGCATGAAGGCGCCCGCCTGGGTGGCGATCTTGCCGGCGATCTCGGACATCGGGGCGAGCAGGGGCAGCCGCCCGTGGACGTCCTCGACCGTCTCGTAGGCGACGCAGACGGCGCCCGACTCGCGCAGCCCCTGGGTCAGGGTCGGTGCCGGCGCCAGGTGCAGGTAGGTGAACAGGGTCTGATCGGGGCGCAGGAGCTCGACCTCGGGGGGCTGTGGCTCCTTGACCTTGAGCACCATCTCGGCGACCCCGAAGACATCGGCGGCGGAGGGCACGATCCGCGCCCCCTGCGCCACGAAGTCCGCGTCCGAGAGCGAGCTTCCCTCCCCCGCCCCGCGCTGGATCAGCACCTCATGGCCGCGCTCGGAGAGCTCGCGCACGCCGATCGGTGTGATCGCGACCCGGTACTCGTCGGGCTTGATCTCGGTTGGAACGCCAAGGATCACCTGACCAACTCCCTCGCTCGCAGTGCCAGCCACAGCTCGATTCGATCCGTGGCCCGTCCCAGGTCCCGGCCGGTCAACTCCTCGATCTTGCGAATCCGGTAGCGCAGCGTGTGACGGTGACAGAACAGCTGGCGCGCCGCCCGCTCCCAGTTGCCGTTGTTCTCGATGAACGCCTCCAGCGAGCGCAGCAGCTCGCCGCCGTACTCGCCCTCGGTGCGCTCGATCGGCTCGAGCAGTCCATCGCTGTAGAGCCGCAGGGCGTCGTCGTCCTGGAGCGCGAGCAGGAGCGTGAAGGCGCCCAGATCTCGATGGGAGGCGACCTCGGGGCCGTCGCCGTCGGCGAGCGAGGTCGCCTCGAGCGCGCAGCGAGCCTCGTGAAAGGCACGGCGCAGCGAGCCGACCCCGGCGGGGCGGCTGACCGCGGCGCGAACGCCGTTGCGCCCCGGGCCGCCCGTCAGCGCCAGGCGCGCGCGCCGGGCGGTGTCGAGCGAATCGGCTTCGGCGTCGACGACCGCGCACAGCAATGGCCTGCCGGCGGTGGCGCTGGTCGCGACCAGCGCCGGCACACCCGCCTCGGCGAGCGCGGACTCGAGCGTGCTCTCGGCGGCCGGCGGGTCGTCGAGCTCGAAGACCAGCACCGCCGCCTCGCCGCCGATCCCGAACGGGCGCAGGCGCCCGCGCAGCTCATCGCTCCCGAGTCGCTCGCCGAGCGCGTCGGCGAGCAGGTCGCCCGCCAGCCGCCGCTCGGTCTCGCGCACGACGCGCTCGCGCATCAGCTCGAGCCCGACGACGATCGAGGCCTGGCGAGCGATCAGGCGCTCGAACTCGCCCAGCGGCGGGCGCTGGCTGGCCACCGTCAGCCAGGCGATCGGGACGCCGGCGGCGCGCCCCGGGACCGGCACGCACAGCGCGCGGTCGGCGAGCGACTCGAAAACCGGGCTGAACGCCGCCGGCGCGTCGGCGCGCGCGTCGATCTCGCCCGCGAGGGCCGCGGTCTCCTCCGCGTCGATCCAGCCGCGGCGCGGATGGCGGGCCAGCTCGCGGCCGCTGGGATCGCAGACGAGCGCCGCGCCCGAGATCGCGCCCGCCGTCGCGCCGACGATCTCGTCGAGGCCGCTGCCCTCGATCACCAGGCGCTCGAGCCTCTCGTGGACCTGGGCGCCGCGCTCGAGCACATCGAAGTGCTCGTTGACGACGTGCGCCGCGGCGCGCTCGGTGATCGCGGTGAACGGCACCTCGTAGGGCACCTCGAAGAGCGGCAGCTCGTGCTCGCGGGCGGCGTCGGCGATCGCCTTCGGGATCCGCTTGTGGTCGAAGCCGGTGCCGAACCCCAGCCCTGCGAGGCCCTCGCCCGCGAGCAGCCCGACGTAGCGCCGCTGCTTGGCCGGGGTGCCGAGGTTGTAGCCGGTCGTCAGCAGCAGCTCGCCGCCCGAGAGCCACGGCGTCGGGTCCTCATGCTCTGAGATGTGCACCCAGCGCACGGGGTTCGACGCGCCGACCTCGCCGTCGGCGAGCGCCAGGCCGCAGTCGGAGATCAGGCTGCCTACCGTGAGCATGGGTCGCGGCGCGGCTCCTGCTCAGCGCCGCTGGAGCTGCTCCCAGGCCTGCGTGAGCACCGGGCGCAGCACGTCATGGATCTCCTCGAACTGCTCCGTGTCGCAGATCAGCGGCGGCGAGAGCTGGAGCACGGGGTCGCCGCGATCGTCGGCCCGGCAGATCAGCCCGCGGCGGTAGAGCTCGCCCGAGAGGTAACCGCGCAGCAGCCACTCCGACTGCTCGTCGTCAAAGCCGGCCTTCGTCTCCTGGTCGGAGACCAGCTCGATCGCGTGAAAGAAGCCGTCGCCGCGGACGTCGCCGACGATCGGGATGTCGCGCAGGCCGTCGAGCATGGCGCGGAACTCGCCCTCCTTGGCCAGCACGTGACCGCAGAGGTCCTCGCGCTCGAAGACGTCGAGGTTCGCCATCGCTGCGGCGGCGGCGACCGGGTGCCCGCCGAACGTGAAGCCGTGGACGAACGAGTCGGCACCGCTGGCGAACGGCTCGAAGACGCGGTCTGTGGCGATCATCGCCCCCATCGGCGCGTAGGCGGAGGTCAGCGCCTTCGCGGTGGTGACGATGTCGGGCTGATACCCGTAGCGCTGGCAGCCGAAGTAGTGGCCGAGCCGGCCCCAGGCGCAGATCACCTCGTCGGAGACCAGCAGTACGTCGTGGCGGTCGCAGATCTCGCGCACGCGCTGGAAGTAGCCGTCCTGGGGCGGGATCGAGCCGCCGGCGTTCTGGAGCGGCTCGAGGATCACCGCGGCGACGGTCTCGGGGCCCTCGAAGATGATCTTCTCCTCGATCTGATCGGCGGCCCAGAGCGGGTCGCGGTCGGCGGGCCAGTGGTAGCTGTTGGTGTTCGGCGCCTTGATCCCGCCGTGGACCAGGGGCTCGAAGTCGGTGCGCAGCTCCGGGATCCCGGTCGCCGCCAGGGCACCCAGGGTCGTCCCGTGGTAGGCGACCTCACGGCTGACGAACTTGTGCTTGCGGGGGTTGCCGGTGCGCTGGTGGTAGGCGCGGGCGAGCTTGATCGCCGACTCGACCGCCTCCGAGCCGCCGGAGGTGAAGAAGACGCGGTTCAGGTCGCCGGGGGCCAGCGACGCGATCCGCGTGGCGAGCTCGATCGCGCGAGGGTGCGCGTAGCTCCACACGGTGATGAAGTCGAGCTCGGCGACCTGCCGCGCCATCGCGTCGCCGATCTCGGTCCGCCCGTGGCCGGCGTTGACGCAGAACAGGGCCGAGAGGCCGTCGAGGTAGCGGTTGCCGTGCTCATCCCAGACGTAGGGGCCCTCGGCGCGGGCGATGATCGGCACCTCGGCGTCGGCGTAGGCCCCCATGCGAGTGAAGTGCATCCACAGGTGGCGCTTGGCGAGCTCCTGGAGGCTCTCCGTGTCGGCCGGCCTGGTGAGGGTGTCCGCGCTTGCCATCTTTTTCCTCCTAGGACTTCTGGTCCATGTCTCTTGACGTTCCGTACAACCGTAACCGGCCCGAGATCGGAGCACAACCGGGATTCGGTTGAATCTCCTTCATCGACCTTGTACTTATCGTACAATCGTGTTGGACGTTTTGGGAAGATCGCCCCTTGCGCTGGGCGACGTGGGCACTTAGCCTGACCGGCGCCCGTGGCCGGAGAGGGTTGTCTGTCAAGGAGGAGAGGTAGTGACTGAGCCGAGCGTACGGCTGGAGGCCGTGACCAAGGCGTTCGGCGACCTGGTCGCCGTGCGCGAGCTGGACCTCGACATCCCCCAGGGCGAGTTCTTCACCCTGCTCGGCCCCTCCGGGTGCGGCAAGACGACCACCCTGCGGCTGGTCGCGGGCTTCGAGCAGCCGACGGGGGGCCGGGTGCTGATCGAGGGCTCCGACGTGGCCGGCATGCCGCCCCACCGACGCCCGACCAACACCGTGTTCCAGAGCTACGCGCTGTTCCCCCACCTCAACGTGCGCGAGAACGTCGCCTACGGCCTGCGCCGCAAGAAGGTCGGGGGCGACGAGATCAAGCGCCGGGTCGAGGCCGAGCTCGAGCGGGTCGGCATGGCCGCCGACATCAACCGCCGCCCGAACCAGCTCTCCGGTGGCATGCAGCAGCGCGTGGCGCTGGCCCGGGCGCTGGTCAACCTGCCCAAGGTGCTGCTGCTCGACGAGCCCCTCGGCGCCCTCGACCTGAAGCTGCGCAAGGGCCTGCAGCTCGAGCTCAAGCGGATCCAGCGCGAGGTCGGGATCACCTTCGTCTACGTCACCCACGACCAGGAGGAGGCGCTGACGATGTCGGACCGGATCGCGGTCATGAACCAGGGCCGCGTCGAGCAGATCGATGCCCCCGCCCAGGTCTACGAGCGCCCCGCGACGACCTTCGTCGCCGGCTTCATCGGCGTCTCCAACCTGATGCCCGGCCAGGTGACACGCGCCTCCTCCGGACGCGGCCAGGTCCGCCTCGACAGCGGGGTCGAGTTCGAGACCGCGACCGACGGGATCGGTTCCGGCGAGCGCTGTCACGCGGTGGTGAGGCCGGAGAAGCTCGAAATAACGCCTGTCGACTCCTCCCAGGGAGCGTCAGCGACCGGTGATCCGAGCTCTGCTCGGATTCGTCCGGGGCCGACAGGGTCCGAGGCGGGACGGGCACAAGATGGGCGCCCGACGATCGACGGGGTCGTCGAGGCCTCCGTGTACCTGGGCACCGCGACGCAGATCGTGGTCGTCCTGCCGGGGGACGTGAGGATGACGGTATTGGTCCCGAACGCGGACGAGGCGGAGCGCGCCCGGCTGCCGGGGGGAGGCGCCCCGGTACGGTTGAGCTGGGCGCCGGAGCACATCCACGTGGTCCGCGAGTCGGCCGGCGCCCCGGCGCCGGACGCCGGCGATCGCGCGCCAGTGGCCGAAACGAGCAAGTGACCGAGACGAGCAGCCGAGGAGGCTCCCGATGAGAACGGACGAGGGCAGGATCGGACCGGCGCGGCGCATCGCGCTCGCGCTGATCGCACTGGGCGTCGCGCTGGGCATGGTCGCCTGTGGCGGCGACAGCGGGATCGAGGGCTCCGAGGCGGAGTCGGACGTAGAGACCGCCGAGGCCCAGGGAGAGGCCAGCGGGGACCTGTTCGTCTCCAACTGGCCCTTCTACATCGATCGCAAGACCGTCCCGGCCTTCGAGAAGAAGACCGGGATCTCGGTCAAGTACGTGGAGGACGTCAACGACAACACCGCCTTCTTCGGCAAGGTCCAGCCGCTGCTCGAGCGCGGCGAGGCGGGCGGTCGGGACATCATGGTCGTCACCGACTGGATGGCGAAGAAGATGTACGACCTCGGCTACCTGCAGAACTTCGACAAGGAGGCCGTCGGCCCCGCGCTCGACAACCTGATCCCGGCGCTGCAGAGCCCCAGCTTCGACCCCGAGCGCAACTACTCGCTGCCCTGGCAGAGCGGCATGACCGGCCTGGTCGTCAACACCGCCATGGCGCCGGACGTGACCTCGATCAACGACCTCTTCGACCCCAAGTACAAGGGCAAGGTCGAGATGCTGACCGAGATGCGCGACACCGTGCCGCTGGTCATGAAGGCGAGCGGGGTCAACCCCGAGGACGCCACCGAGGAGGACTGGATGGCGGCGATCGACAAGATCGAGCAGGCGGCCGCCTCGGGCCAGATCCGCCGCTTCACGGGCAACGACTACACGCGTGACCTCGCCAACGGCGACGCCGTCGCGGTGATCGGCTGGTCGGGCGATGCCGTGCAGCTGCAGGCCGACAACCCCGACATCGAGTTCGTGATGCCCGACGAGGGCTGCATGCTGTGGTCGGACAACATGGTGATCCCGGTCGGGGCGCCGAACCCGGCCGCGGCCTACGAGTGGATGAACTACGCCTACGAGCCGGCCAACCAGGCGCAGATCACCAACTACAACTACTACGTCTCGCCGGTCTCCGGCGTCAAGGAGATCCTCGAGAAGCAGGGCTCCGACGCGGCCAAGAGCGACCTCGTCTTCCCGCCCGAGGAGTACACCGCCGACTGCTCGACGGTGGACACGCCACCCGGCGGCCCCGAGGCCGAGCAGCGCGTGGAGCGCGCCTTCCAGTCGGTGATCACGGGCTGAGGCGGCACGGGTAGCGGCGGCGCAGCGGGAACCGTCTGGCGATTCGGATGACCTCCCCGAAGGGCAGGGATCGGTCGGCGCCGCGGGGAGCGCTGCGTCGCCGCGCGATCCCGTACTTCCTCCTCGGCCCGGGCCTGATCTGGCTGCTGCTGTTCTTCGTCGTCCCGCTCTACTTCATGGGCCGGCTCTCGCTCGAGTCCGGAAGCCTGGAGACGGGGGGCTTCGAGTTCACCTGGGAGTGGTCGAACTACGGTCACGCGCTCGGCGACTACCAGGACCGCTTCGTGCGCTCGTTCTTCTTCGCCGGCTCGGCGACGGTGATCGCCCTGCTGATCGCCTACCCGCTCGCCTACGCGATCGCCTTTCGCGGCGGCAGGTGGAAGAACGCCCTCCTGTTCGCGGTCGTCGCGCCGTTCTTCACCACCTACCTGATCAGGACGCTCGCCTGGCAGACGATCCTCTCCGACGACAGCCCGGTGGTGAGCACGATGCAGACGCTCGGGCTGCTGGGCGACGGCGGCCGCCTGCTGGCAACCGACGGGGCGGTGATCGCGGGGCTGACCTACAACTTCCTGCCCTTCATGGTGCTGCCGATCTACGCCAGCCTGGAGCGGATCGACGTCCGGCTGATCGAGGCCGCCCGCGACCTCTACTCGTCGGCTCGCACCGCGTTTTGGAGGGTGACCCTGCCGCTCTCGGCCCCCGGCGTCGTCGCCGGCACGCTGCTCACCTTCATCCCCGCCTCCGGCGACTACATCAACGCCGAGTTCCTCGGCGGAACCAACCAGGCGATGATCGGCAACGTGATCCAGTCGCTGTACCTGAACCTGCGCGACTTCCCCTCCGCGGCGGCGCTTTCGTTCACGCTGATGGCCGTCATCTTGATCGCCGTCTTCATCTACATCCGGTTCGCCGGCTCGGAGGCGTTGATGGGCGAGGAAGCCGAGAAGGCGAAATGAGCCGGGCCTGGAGGGCGGTGCGCGAGCGCGCGCTGAACGTCTACGCGGCGCTCGCGATCGCCTACCTGCTGCTGCCGATCGCGGTGATCGCGGTCTTCTCCTTCAACGATCCCGAGGGCAAGTTCAACTTCACCTGGCAGGGCTTCACGCTCGAGCACTGGACGAACGCGTTCAGCCTGCCGCCACTCAACGACGCGTTCTTCCTTAGCCTCGAGCTGGCGGCGGCGTCGACCCTCGTGGCGACGATCCTCGGGACCCTGATCGCGATGGCCCTGGTCCGCTACCAGTTCTTCGGGCGCCGGCCGGCCAACTTCCTGATCGTCGTCCCGATGGCCACCCCCGAGGTGGTGATCGGCGCCGCGCTGCTGTCGATGTTCCTGATCTACGGGCTCGAGCTCGGGTTCGCGACCCTGTTCATCGCCCACGTGATGTTCTCGATCAGCTTCGTGGTGGTGGTCGTCCGCTCGCGCCTGATCGGCTTCGACCGCGCGCTGGAGGAGGCGGCGCGAGACCTCGGGGCGACCCCGCTGACGACCTTCCGCACGGTGACCCTGCCGCTGCTCACGCCGGCGGTGCTGGGCGCCTCGCTGCTCGCCTTCGCGCTCTCGATCGACGACTTCGTGATCTCCAACTTCAACGCCGGCGAGTCGGTGACCTTCCCGCTCTTCATCTACGGCGCCGCGCAGCGCGGGATCCCGGTCGAGGCCTACTCGATCGCGACGATCCTGTTCTTGGTCACGGTCGTCGCGATGGCCTTCACGGTCTGGCAGCAGCGCCGCGCTCAGCAGATGGCGTCGATCCGCCCCGAGCAGGAGGACGAGCCGTACGCGGGCACGCCGGCGATGCCGCCGGCCCCGGGAGCCGCCGGCGGCTGACCCGCCGGGCGCCGCCGGCGGCTGACCGCCTTTCAGGCCGGGCCTCGGGCCGGCTACTCCCCGCCCTGCAGGTCGCGGACGACCGGAGCCACGAACCAGAACCAGCCGATCGCGATCGCGACCACGACGACGACGATCGAGGTCAGCGTGCTGTCGTAGACGACGTGGGTGATCAGCATCAGCACCCCGCAGATCGCCCCGCCCAGGAAGGCGAGGCCGGCGATCGCGAGTCGATTGGAGGTCGCCACGATCCATGCCTTGTCGAGCTCGCGGAAGCGCATCCGGTGGCGGGCGGTGGGCGCGATCAGGAACACCGAGGAGGCCGCGGTGAGCAGCAGGGTGACGTAGTAGACGACCTTCTCGAAGTCGGTCACCCCAGTCCAGCCCTGCTGAAACGGCACCACGAGCAGGAACGCGAAGAGCACCTGGATGCCCGGGATCGCGACCCGCAGCTCCTGCAGGAGCTCCATCAGGTTGCGATCGAGCCGCTGCTCCTCGGACTCGCCGCGGCGGTGGGCGTGCTCGGAGGTGCTCCCTTCCATCGATGGGCACCCTACCCCCGCGCGAGGGGCGCCAAGCGGGCGCGGCGCGGCGACCGGGGCCCGTCGGGCGAGTTGCGACTCCCCGGGTGGCGCAATTCGCCCGACGCAGCCGGAATCGGGGCCGGAGTGGCGGTTCGAGCCTGGAGGCGCACCACGTCGGCCGCCGCCGCGACGGCTCGTGCGCGGCGGCTCCGAAACGTCCAGGGCTGGCCGCCCCCCTTGTACTCGCCGAGGCCCTGGACGCCGCTAGCATCGACGCCGTGTCCGGGGTGATCCCGGAGGGCCCGCCGGAAGGAGCTGGAGCGTGAGCACCGTCGAGACAACCGACAGCAGGCAGCGGGCGGAGCCGGAGGCTCGCACGCTGCGCAACTACGTGGCCGGGTCCTGGGTCGAGGCCGAGGCGCCCGACGGGACGCTCGAGGATCGCGACCCGGCGACCGGCGAGCTCGCGGCCCGGATCCCGCTCTCGGGCGCCTCCGACATCGACGTCGCGGTGCGCGCCGCGCGCGAGGCCCAGCCGGCGTGGCGCGACGTCGCCCCGCAGCGCCGCGCGCGGGCGGTGTTCGCGCTTCGCGAGGCGCTCTCGGAGCGGCGCGAGGAGATCGCGCGGCTGGTCACCGCCGACATGGGCAAGACCCTCGGTGACGCGCGCGGCGAGGTCGGGCGCGGGATCGAGTCGGTCGAGGCGGCATGCGCGATCCCGCACCTGCTCAAGGGCCAGAACCTCGAGGGCGTCGCGCGGGGCGTCGACGTCGAGCTCGTGCGCCAGCCCGTCGGCGTGGTCGCGGCGATCACCCCGTTCAACTTCCCGGCGATGATCCCGCTCTGGTTTCTGCCCTACGCGATCGCCTGCGGCAACTCGTTCGTGTTAAAGCCCTCCGAGCGCGACCCGCGCCCGTCGGAGCTGATCTTCGAGATCATCGACTCGGTCGACGAGCTGCCGGACGGGATCCTCAACCTCGTCCACGGCGCCCGCGATGCGGTCAACGGGCTGCTCGACCACCCCGGCGTCGATGCGATCTCCTTCGTCGGCCAGGCCTCGACCGCGCGCTACATCGCCGAGCGCTCGGCCGCCAACGGCAAGCGCTTCCAGGCGCTCGGCGGGGCCAAGAACTCGCTCGTCGTGATGCCCGACGCCGACCTCGAGGTGACGGTGCCCGCGATCATGGGCTCGGCCTTCGGCGCCGCGGGACAGCGCTGCCTGGCGGGGTCGGTCTGCGTGCTGGTCGGTGACCGCGGGCGCCAGGACGAGGTGCTCGCCGCGCTCTCTGAGGCGGCGAGCGAGCTCGGGGTCGGCCCGGGCGACGCCGAGGGCACCGAGGTCTGCCCGCTGGTCGCGCCCGAGGCCCGCGAGCGCGTCGCCGAGGCGATCGAGCGCGCCGCGGGCGAGGGCGCCGAGCTGATCCTCGACGGGCGCGGGGACCCGGGGCCCGCCAAGACGATGCTCGGCCCCTCGATCCTCGCCACCGAGGACCCCGAGTCCGAGCTCGCCCGCACCGAGCTCTTCGGGCCGCTGCTCGCGGTCGTTCGCGCCCCCGACCTCGAGGCGGCGCTCGAGTTCGTCAACGGCTCGCGCTACGGCAACGCCGGCTCGATCTTCACCACCTCGGGCGGCGCGGCCCGCGCCTACCGCTACGGCGCCCAGGCCGGGATGCTCGGCGTCAACATCGGCGTCGCCGCCCCGATCTCGTGGTTTCCGTTCTCGGGCTGGAAGGACTCGATCGACGGCGACCTGCACGCCAACGGCGACGACGCGGTCGAGTTCTACACGCGCAAGAAGGTGGTCACCTCGCGCTGGTGAGCGTGGAGCCGCGGCCGACGTGAGCAACTCGTCGACGTCAGGCGGCGTCGAGCAGGCTGAGATTTTGACCGGCGGCCGCGGGCTGGTCCCCGGTCGGCACCGTCGCGAAGCCCCCCACCCGCACCCCGAGCAACCGCACCGGGCGCGCCGGCGGGTTGCGGCGCAGCAGCTCGCACGCCACGGCGGTGATCGTCGCGACGTCCAGGGTCGCCTCCTCGAGGCTCCGGGCGCGGGTGTAGGTGGTCCAGTCGTCGAGGCGGACCTTGATCGCGATCGTGCGCCCCGCGTGCTCGCGCCGGGCGAGCTCGGCGCCGAGGCGCTGTGCCTGCTCGGTGAGGATCCCCTCGAGCCGGGCGAGGTCGGCGATGTCGCGGTCGAAGGTCGTCTCGACCGAGCGCGATTTGAGCTCGCCGCGGGCGACCGGTGACTCGTCGCGAAAGTGGGCGCGCTCGTGCAGGGCGCGTCCATGGCTCTGGCCGAAGCGCCGGATCAGGTCGTCGGCCGGGTGGCGCTGCAGGGCGCCGATCGTCTCCACGCCGAGCGCCGCGAGCCGCTCGGCCGTCTTCGGGCCGACCCCGGGGATCAGCCGCGGCGGCGCCGAGGCGAAGCGCACGGCGGCCTGCTCGCGGGTGAGGACGACGAACCCGCACGGCTTCTCGGCGTCGGAGGCGACCTTGGCGACGAGCTTGTTCGGCCCGATCCCGACCGAGGCGTCGAGCCGGAACCGCTCGCGGATCTCGCGCACCAGGCCGCTCATCCGCGACACCGGGTCCGGCGTCGAGGTGAGCTCGACGTAGACCTCGTCGAGCGAGACCGGCTCGATCGGCAGCTCGAGCGCGGCGATCAACGCCATCACCTCCCGCGAGCGCTCGCGGTAATGTGCCATGTCGACCGGCAAGTGGACGAGGTCGGGACAGCTGCGCCGGGCGTGGGCGACGGGCATCGCCGAGCCGACCCCGTAGGGCCGCGCCTCGTAGGAGGCCGTGGTGACCACGGCGCGCGGCCCGCGGCCGGCGACGATCACCGGCTTGCCGCGCAGCTCCGGCCGGCGCAGGAGCTCGACCGCGACGTAGAACGCGTCCATGTCCAGGTGGGCTACGCGACGGCCTGCCACCGGGCCATCGTAGGCCGAGGTCCGGCGGTTGACGCGGCCCGGGCGGCGCCGACCTCCCGCGTCGGCCCGGGGATCTAGGCTGCTCGCCGTGGGCTTCCTCGCCTGGATCATCCTCGGTCTCTTCGCCGGCACGATCGCGCGAGCGCTCGTCCCCGGCGAGCCGGGGCCGAGCGGCTGCATCGGCACGACCGCGGTCGGCATCCTCGGCGCGCTGCTCGGCGGCTGGCTCGCGACCGAGCTCGACATCGGCAAGATCGACCGCTTCTTCGACCTCGAGACGTGGCTGATCGCGATCGCCGGCTCGTTCCTGCTGCTGCTCGTGGTCGGGCTGATCTCCGGCGGCTCACGGCGCCGCTGAGCGACGCGCAACGTCGGCCTGATGCGCCGGATCAACCGGACGCGCGACGTCGACCCGTCGACGCGTTCTCGGTCACGCCCTTCGCGGGCGTGGGCTCACCGCCCCCCGGTCGCCGAGCTCCGACCGACCCCGAGCGCGGCTACCGCGACTGCTGCGGCTACTGCGACTGGCCCGCCGGCGCCCGCTCGAGCGCCGCGAGCCCGGGCGCGCCGAGGGCGTGATAGCCGCCGTCGACGTGGATGATCTCGCCGCTGATCGCGCGCGAGAGGTCCGAGAGCAGGAACGCGGCGGCGTCGGCGACCGCGCCGGGGTCGGAGCGATCCCAGCCCAGCGGCGCCGCGTCCGACCAGGCCGCGGCGAGCCCCTCGAAGCCCGGGATCCCCGAGGCGGCCGGGGTGGACAGCGGCCCGGCCGAGATCAGGTTGACGCGCACGCCGCGCGGGCCGAGGTCGCGAGCGAGATAGCGCGCCACCGACTCGAGCGCCGCCTTCGCCACCCCCATCCAGTCGTAGGCGGGCCAGGCGACCGAGGCGTCGAAGTCGAGGCCGACGATGCTCGCGCGCGCGGGGCCCGAGCCGTTCGAGGGCCCCATCAGGGGCTCGAGGGCGGCGGCGAGCGCCTTCAGCGAGTAGGCGCTGGTCTCGAAGGCCGTGGCGGCGCTCGCGCGTGGGGCGGCGACGAAGTTGCCGCCGAGCGCGTCGGGCGGGGCGTGGGCGATCGCGTGCACGGCGCCGTCGACCCGGCCCCAGCGCTCACCGAGGTCGGCGGTCAGGCGGGTCAGGTCGTCGTCGCTGTTGACGTCGAGCTCGAGCACCTCGGGCTCGCTCGGCAGGCGCTTGGCCGCGCGCTCGGTCATCCGCCGCATGCGCCCGAAGCTGGTCAGCATCACCTCGGCGCCCTGCTCGAGCGCGCGCTCCGCGATCGCGTAGGCGATCGAGTGGCGGTTGACCACCCCGGTCACCAGCAGGCGCTTGTCGGCGAGGATCACAGCAGGACCGCGTCCGCGCGCGGATCGTCGACCTCGCCCGCCTGCGCCGCGCGCTCGGACGCGGCGGCGACGGGCAGGCGCCAGAGCGCCTCGACCCGCGCCCGCACGACCAGCTTTTGCTCCTGGTTGGTGACCCGCCAGGCGAAGCGGATCAGCAGGTGCTCGTCGTCGACGGGCCGCACGTCGTCGACTCGCGAACGGACGTGGATCGTGTCGCCGATCCGCACCGGGCGTTTGAAGGTCGCCGAGTCGAGCCCGCGCAGCGCGACGACCCGCTCGGGGTCGAAGTCGACCAGGCCGACCGCGAACGAGAGCACCAGCATCCCGTGCGCCACGCGCTCGCCGAAGCGGCTGCGCGCGGCCCAGTCGGCGTCGGCGTGCTGCGGGTGCCAGTCGCCGGTCAGCGCCGCGAACGAGACCACGTCGGCCTCGGTGATCGTCCGCCCCGCGGAGAGCGTCTCGGCGCCCACCTCGGGCGCGCTCGGCCGGGCGCCGTTGTGGGCGGCGCGCTCGCCGCGGCTCGCGTCCTCGCTCATCGCTGGTCTCCCTTCGGCTCGTCGATCTCGATTCCGTGCTCGCGCAGCAGCGCGGCGAAGCCGCGCGCGGCGCGCTCGTGCCCGAGCGCCGAGGGGTGCAATCCGTCGGCGCTGAAGTTCTCCGGCTTCGCCAGGCCCGGGTGCGCGGCGACCTCCAGGCAGGCGATCCCGTAGGCCCTGGCGACGCCGCGCGTGGCGCGGTTGAGGCGCTCGATCCCGCGCTCGACGCGGGCGCGGGTGCGCGGGCCGAGCTCGAGGAAGTCCCAGTGGTCGGGGGCGGTCGCGGTGACGATCCGCACGCCCGGGTCGGCCGCGCGCAGGCGGCCGAGGATCCCCGCGAGGCGGCGCGCGTACGCTGCGACGTCGGGGCGGGTCGAGAGCAGCACGTCGTTGGCGCCGCAGACGACGGTCACCAGGTCCGGCTCGAGCTCGACCGCCTCGCCGAGCTGCTCGGCGACCTCGCCGCTGGTCGCGCCCTCGACCGCGAGGTTGCGGAAGGCGAGCGAAGGGTGTCGCAACCGCAGGCAGGCGGCGAGGCGGTCGGGCCACGCGTCGCCGGTCGGGCAACCGGTGCCGGCGGTGAAGCTGTCGCCCATCGCCACGTAGAGGGAGAGCTGCTCGCGCCGGGCCTCGGGGCTGCGCTGGCTCTCGATCACGTCGGCGATCCGGGCGAAGGGATCCGCGCTGCTCATCAGCGCTCCAGCGCGCCCAGCGCCCAGGCCAGCCGAGCGCGCGTCTCGGCCGGCGCGATCACCTCGTCGACGTATCCCGCCGCCGCCGCGGCGTCCGCGTTGAGGTGCTCGGCGGCGTAGGCGGCCTCGAGCTCGGCCAGCATGGCCCCGGGGTCGGGCGACGCCTCGAGCCGGCGGCGGTGAACGATCCCGACCGCCTGGCGTGCGGCCATGATCCCGATCTCGGCGCCCGGCCAGGCGAAGGCCAGGTCGGCCCCGAGATCCTTGGAGTTCATGGTGATCACCGCGCCGCCGTAGGCCTTGCGCAGGACGACGGTCAGCTTCGGCACCCGCGCGCCGGCGAAGGCGCGCAGCAACGACGCCCCGTGACGGATCACCCCGGCTCGCTCCTGACCCGAGCCGGGCATGAAGCCCGGCGTGTCGACGAGCACGACGAGCGGCAGGCCAAATCGGTTGCAGCTGTCGATGAATAACGCCGCCTTCTCGGAGGCCTCGGCGTCGATCACGCCGCCGAGCCGGCGCGGCTGATTGGCGACGATGCCCACCGGCCGGCCGTCGATCCGCGCCAGCGCGGTGACCATGTTGCGCGCCCAGTCCGCGCACAGCTCGAGCAGGCGGCCGTCGTCGACGATCGCCCCGGCGACCTCGCGCACGTCATAGACGCGACGGGCCTCCGCCGGCACGGCCGCGGCGGGATCGGGGTCGCCCTCGGGCCGCGGCTCGGCCGACGGGTCGTCTACTGGCTCCCGGGACCGGCGGAAGACGGCTACGGGGCCAGCTGGAGGCGGTGCTGGCCGCCATCGACGCCAGCGCGCTCG
>WHSW01000039.1:0-283 GCA_009379895.1 Solirubrobacterales bacterium | reverse complement strand
CGCCACCCCCACCGCCGCCGCGTCCGAGGGCGCGACCAGGTGGCAGACGCCGTTTCGCGAATGCACCGCTGGACCGCCGAGATCCTCCATCGAGACCTGCTCGCCGAGCGCCGCCTCGACGATGCGCGGGCCCGTGAGGAACATCCGCGCCGCCTCGGTCATGATCACGAAGTCGGTCAGCGCGGGCGAGTAGGCGCCGCCCCCGGCCGAGATCCCGGTGACGATCGAGATCTGTGGCGAGCGCTCGGAGAGCTCGACGCTCGCCCTGAAGATCCGCCCGTAT
>WHSW01000399.1 GCA_009379895.1 Solirubrobacterales bacterium | reverse complement strand
CCGCACCGGACTTCCGGTCGATCGCCCGGTTCCGCAAACGGCATCTGTCGGCGCTGGGGCATCTGTTCGTGCAGGCGCTCGCCCTGTGTCAGGCCGCGGGGATGGTCAAGCTCGGCAGGGTCGCGCTGGACGGCACCAAGCTGCGCGCGAACGCATCGCGGCGCAAGGCAATGAGCTATGCGCGGATGAGCGAGAAGGAGAAGATCCTCGCCCAAGAGGTTTCCGAGCTCCTCGCCGAGGCCGAGGCGATCGACAAGGCCGAAGACGCCAAGTACGGCAAGGACCGTCGTGGGGACGAGCTGCCCGAGGAGCTACGCCGCCGAGAGACGCGGCTGGCGGCGATCCGTGAGGCCAAGCAGGCGTTGGAGGACGAGGCCCGAGAACGCGCCGAAGCAGCAGCCGAGGCCAAGGCGCAGGACCAGGGCGAGGACGCCGACACCGTCGCCGAACGGGTCGCTCAAGCCGGTGAGAAGGCGGTGCCGAAACCGAAAGCGCAGCGCAACTTCACCGACCCGGAGTCGAGGATCATGAAGACCTCCGACGGGGCGTTCCACCAGTGCTACAACGCCCAGGCCGTGGTCGACGCCGAGCATCAGGTGATCGTGGCCGCCGACGTCAACGACTGCGCCGCCGACGTGGGCAACCTGATCCCGATGACCGAACAGACCATCGACAACACCGGCCACGCACCCACGCAACTGTTGGCCGATGCTGGCTACAGCTCCGAGGACAACCTCGCCCAGGC
>WHSW01000398.1 GCA_009379895.1 Solirubrobacterales bacterium | reverse complement strand
CCGAAGCAGAGGCGGGCGACGGCGAAGTTCACGACCCACATCGCGAGCCCGGCGCAGTAGACCGCGGGCAGCTCGGCGATCACGGTGGGCGCGGCGGCGAGCTGTAGGAGGGCCTCGCCCGCCAGCAGGGCCAGCGCGAAGCTGGCGACGTTGGCCACGAGGCCCGGGGTGAATAGCGGAACGCGGCGCAGGATCACGCGGTTCAGAAGGTCGGGGACCAACCACACGATCAAGGCCGGCAGCGGACCGCAAAAGACCAGAGCGACCAGTGCGCAGACGATCGTCGCACTGAAGAAGGCATCGACTCGCTTGAGGCGCGCCTCGGCGAAGAACGCGATGCCCGCGATCGCCGCGAGCGCCAGTAGAAGGATCGCATCGCTCCAGTTGGCGCGCGGGCCGATCGCGAGAAAGCCCGCCAGCGCCAACCCGGCGGGGATGAGGTTGAACGCGACCGCCCACCGCGTCTGGCGTCGGCTTGCGTCCGGCGGCCGCCAGCGGCGGATCACCGTACGTAGCGGAGGGATCAGGTCACCCCACCCCCCCATGGAGCGGCTTTGATCGCGTGGCATCGGAGCGCCATCCTATGGCGCCCGGCACCAATACGCAAGCTCATTTGGCTGAGGTCAGTTGTTGCGGTAGCCCATTTTTCCGTCTCAACTCGCTCTGGTGGTGGATGCGAAAACGACTCACAGAAACTTTAGCAAACCTTTATCAACCTATCTTACGTCGGCCCACTAACACCGACCA
>WHSW01000397.1 GCA_009379895.1 Solirubrobacterales bacterium | reverse complement strand
CAGCGGGTGGCCCACGGCGATCGCGCCGCCGTTCACGTTCACCCGCGCCAGGTCGAGGCCGAGCTCCCCGACGCTCGCGGCCACGACACCGGCGAACGCCTCGTTGATCTCCCAGAGGTCGACGTCGCCTGCGGCGCAGCCGTGCCGATCGAGCAGTGCTCGCGCGGCACCTGCCGGCTTGAGGTGCAACGTGCCGTTCGGGCCGGCGACCACCGCGCGATCGACGATCTCCACCAGCGGCGTGAGCCCGAGCGACCTGGCCATCCCGAGGCTGGTCACGACACCCGCCGCGCCGGCATCCGACAGCTGCGAGGCGTTTCCCGCCGTGATCGTGCCCGTGGCGCTGAAGGCGGGCGCCAGCCGGGAGAGCGCGTCGACGCTCGTGTCCGCCCTGATGCCCTCGTCGGTGGCCAGGGACACCCTTGGCACGGGCACGATCTCGGCGCCGAGCCGGCGCGGATTGGCGGCGAGCATCGACATCGCCTCGGCGGCGGCCCTGAACAGAATCGCATAGACGACGGCCTTGTTCTGGAAGGCGATCGCGGCGATCGGCGCCGGCAGAACGCGCTGGTGCTGGCGGGATGGACGGTGCTGGGCTTCACCTGGCACGACCTGACCGCGCGGCCGGGCGACGTGGTAGCCGAGATCCGGGCGGCCCTGCGGGCGTGATCGCCGGTTGTGTGTCGTGGTGCCCGGAAAGCGGGCCTGTCGACACGGAAACGGCGATCACCGACAAAGACCGCCGCAGC
>WHSW01000396.1 GCA_009379895.1 Solirubrobacterales bacterium | reverse complement strand
CCTGCACGCGCGCTTCGAGACCATTCACCCGTTTCTCGACGGCAACGGACGGCTCGGACGGTTGCTGCTCGTCTTCTTCCTCATCGCCCGCGGTCGCCTCGACGCGCCCCTTCTGTACTTGAGCTCGTACCTCGACGACAACCGGCGGCGCTATTACGCCGCTTTGCAGGCGATCAACGAGGCGGGTGATCCCGACCCATGGTTCAACCTCTTCCTGGAGGCGGTACGGAGTCAGTCAACCGACACGGTCGAGCGAGCGCGGACGATCATCGAGGTGCGCGAGCGCTACCGGGATGAGGCGACGACGATGCCCACGTCCAACGGGTTGGCGGTCGTCGAGTTGCTCTTCGCGAACCCGCTCGTGACCACGAGGCTGGTCGAGGACCGGTTGGGGGTGAGCCGCCCCACAGCCGTGCGGCTCTTGCGTCAGCTCGAGGAGCGAGGGATTCTGAGCGCGACGGCTGGCGGCGCGAGGGGCCAGCGGCGATACGTTGCCGAAGAGTTGGTGGCAGTGGTGACGGGCTCTGGTGCATGACGATGGCTGACTCGCCTGACTTCCGGACGACTTCGCCAAGTGGACGCGCCGTTCCGCAGGCTGGCGACGTGTGGTCTTCACGTACGAAGCGACACTGCATCGCTACGCGCTGATCCTGCCGGGATTCAACGGATGTCTCGGCCGCCGACTCGCTCTGATTCGACCGCGAACGAGCGTCGTCGACGCAAGGTTCCTTCACCAGATGCTGCTGAGCCCGGAGTGGCGGTAGACG
>WHSW01000395.1 GCA_009379895.1 Solirubrobacterales bacterium | reverse complement strand
CGCGTACACAAACCCGTGGCGGCGGAGGACGCCAGCCAGGTGGCGCGGGCACCCAGGATGCGCTCGCCTTGGTTCCTGTGGGCACCGCGCCTTCACCCGCCGGGTCCCTCGCCTTTCCGCCGGACTGGCCGGCATCCTCGGCTCGGCCGGCTCAGCTCTTGGTGCAGAGGTAGCGGGTGAAGAGGCCGGACACGTCGGTGTGCGCCTCGATGACCTCGAAGCCGGCCCGCTCGAGCATGGGTTCGAGTAGCCAGGTGAACGTCGAATGCTCGTCGCGGATGTGCTCGGCCACGTCGACGCGCGTCCAGCCGCCCGCGCGATCCGAAACGGGGTACTCGTGCAGCCAGGCATCGAAGCGCTGGTCGGCTTCCTGCGGGGCGAAGTCGTAGACGACGTCCCACAGGCGCAGCGCGCCGCCCGGGCGCAGCATGTCGGCCATGCGACACAGTGCCACGGCCTTCCAGGCATCGGGGAGGTGGTGAAGGGCGAACCGGCTGTAGATCAAGCCTGCGGCGCGCCCTTGGTGCTCGTAGGAGAGGAACCCCGCGTACACGCACTCGACGTTGCCGAGCGCCATCTGCGTGACCTGGCGCTGCAGGTGCTCGAGCATGACCGGCGAGATGTCGACGGCGACCACACGCGCACACCGCGGCGCCACGGTGAGGGCGAGCTGCCCGGTGCCCGCTCCGAAGTCGACGACCGTGGCGTCCTCGGTGAGGACCCCAGCCGCCTCGAGGAAGCGCACCTCCTCGGTCGCCTCGGCGTCCTCC
>WHSW01000394.1 GCA_009379895.1 Solirubrobacterales bacterium | reverse complement strand
CCTCTCCTCGAAGCGCACATGCCGGGCCAGAAGCTCACCGAGCGCGCGCAATACCCCGCGCCGACCACGAGCACATCGCTCATCAGGACCTAAGCATCGAGGCAGGCGGGGCCAGCGGGCATCCGGTGCTGATACGGAGCGGGGATCCGAAAGAACTACTGATGGCGCTTGCGCACCGGAGGCATAGGTTGAGGTTATGGCCACGCTGATCCGGTCACCGGAGCTCGCGGAGCTGCGCGCGTTCTGCGCGGCAGTCGACCTCGGCAGCATCGGACGCGCTGCCCGGCTTCTGCGCGTGAGCCAGCCGGCTCTCTCGAAGCGCCTGCGCGCGCTCGAGACCGTAGCCGGGGCGCGTCTCCTGGAGCGCTCGCCGCGGGGCGTCACGGCCACCGCTGCCGGTGCCCGGCTCTACGCGGAGGCGCGCAAGGTCGTGGCTCGGGCGGAGAGCGTCGAGGTGCTGATGAGCGGCCTGGGGCGGCTCGACGAGCCCCCGATCCGGCTGGCGTCGAGCCCGACGATGGCCGAGTTCGTCCTGCCCGGTCCGCTGGTCGAGTTCGAGGGCATGCACGAGCGTCACCTGTCCGTTGAGGTGTTCATCGCCAACTCGTACATCCTGCGCGAGCTGGTCCGGGATGGCCGGGCGGAGGTCGGCGTGGCCGCCGTCGATCCCACCGGAAAGCGGGAAGGCGTCCTGGACGAGGTGCCCTTCTGCGAGGACGAGATCGTCGTCGCCGTGCCGGACAAGCACCCGTGGGCACGCGCAAGGGCGATCGAG
>WHSW01000393.1 GCA_009379895.1 Solirubrobacterales bacterium | reverse complement strand
GTAGCTCGCCGGGCTCATAACCCGGAGGTCGTGGGTTCAAATCCCACCCCCGCTATTCAAAAAATGGTTGTCCATCTCGATGCAGTGGGATGGCCGAAACGCGCACTGCCCCTCGCGTACGCAGCCGCGTTGCTTTTCCGTCGGATCGGTCGCCGCGTTCCCAGAGCAGGCGGGAGAGAGCGTCTGGCGAGGCGACTGAGGGACGTTGGCCGTAGCGGCCGACTGCACTCAGATGGAGGACCCATATTCAAAAAGGGTGCGGCTCTCCTCGTGGGACCTCGAAGCCGCTTGATCATGCGGTTTCCCGCATCGAGCGGGGCTGCTGACCCCCCCGCCGGCCCCGCTTTGAGACCGCGAGCGCCACTTCGGGATCGGCGAGCTGACCGCGCCGGTGATCGTCGCCGAGCTCGGCGACGCGACACGGCTTTCACGCTCGCGCCAGGCGGTGCGGTTGGCGGGCCTCGACGTCGGCGTCCATCGCTCCGATCGCAAGGGCCGGCTCGGCAAGCTGACCAAGCAGGGCTCGCCGCATCTGCGCTGGGCGCTTTACGAGTCGGCGCAGTCGGCCTGCCGCTCGCAGAGCCCCGACCACTGCGACTACCTCGCGCTCACGGAGCGCGGCCTCTCGCACACCCGCGCCTCGCTGACGATCGCCCGCAAGCTCGCCCGGCGGGCTTTCCACACCCTGCGCGAGCTCGGCGAGGAGGCGGTTGCCCCGGCCCCATGAGCGAAGCGCCCCCGAGAAGCCCCGCACAAGCCCAGCAGTCTGAGATGAACCTC
>WHSW01000392.1:406-780 GCA_009379895.1 Solirubrobacterales bacterium | reverse complement strand
CACGAGGATGGCGAAGGGCGCGCTGACGTGCATCGGCATCACCGAACCACACGCCGGGTCCGATCTCGCGGCGATGACGACAGTTGCGAAACGGGATGGTGACGAATATGTGATCAATGGAGAGAAGGCGATCGCCTCGCTCGCGGGCAAGGCCGATATCTTCCTGATCTGGGCGAAGACCGACATGGAGGCGGGTACCCGCGGGATCTCCACCTTCGTCGCCAATCGCGGAGATGTCGGCATCACGGTGAGCCCTGCGGTTGACACGATGGGCTTTCGCCAACTCCCACACCACGGCGTCAGGATCGAGAACCTCCGAGTCCATAAGGACAAGATGGTCGGAAACGAAGGCGAGGGTCTGCGTATCTTTGCCG
>WHSW01000392.1:0-396 GCA_009379895.1 Solirubrobacterales bacterium | reverse complement strand
ACGACTCGGGGGAGGGGCGCAGTCGCTTGGGCTGGCGATCGGTGCGTACGAGAAGGCCTTCAAGTTTGCGAACGAGCGCCAGACCTTCGGACAGCCGATCTACAACCACCAGGCGATCCAGTTCAAGCTCGCCGACATGTTCATGGAAACCGAAACCGGCCGCACACTCGCCTACGCGATCGCCCGCTACATGGATGAGAACGAAGACTTCAGCACCAGGGAGATCGGACTTTACGCCGCAACAGCCAAGTCGTGGATCTCCGATATGGCGATGCGGGTCTCCGAGCAGGCGGTCCAGGTGTTCGGCGCTCAGGGGATCTGGAAGGGCAACGACGTGGAGCGCCTCTTCCGAGACGCCAAGGTCATGCAGATCGTCGACGGCCCCAACGAACTGAT
>WHSW01000391.1 GCA_009379895.1 Solirubrobacterales bacterium | reverse complement strand
GTCCCAGCGCTTTGACGATGGCCCGTCTCAGCTCGCCTTCGACCACTACCTCGCGGCTCGCATGGAGCGGGCATCGCAGCTCGACGCGATCGATGCCCATCTCGCCGGGGCTGCAGAGCACCCTCCGCTTTCTGAGTCCGTCGCCCGCCTTCGCTGCCTGCGCGGCATCGACACGCTCTCGGCGGTCGGCCTCTGCGCCGAGATCGGCGACTTTCGTCGCTTCGCCCGTGCCGGCCAGCTGATGCACTACGTCGGGCTGGTGCCGGCGGAGTTCTCCAGCGGCGAGCAGCGCCGGCTCGGCTCGATCACGAAGACCGGATCGCGCCACGCCCGCCGTCTGCTGGTCGAGGCCGCCTGGCACTACCGCCATCGCCCCTACGTCGGCAAGGCGATCGAGGCGCGCCAGGCGGGCCAGCCGGCGGCCGCGGTGGCGATCAGCTGGTCGGCTCAGCGGCGGCTTCACCGCACCTGGGAGCGGCTGCGGGCAAGGGGCAAGCGCCCGGGGCTCATCGCGGTCGCGGTTGCCCGTGAGCTGGCGGGCTTTGCCTGGGCGATCGCGACCTTGGAGGAGTGAGCCTCGACGATGAAGACCACGACCGAGCAGGCGATCCGGGCTCCGGCCCAAGCGCGAGGGGATCCGCGTTACATCTATGAGCAGCCCGACGCCGGCGAGCGCCGGGTGACGCTCGCTCCTAGTAGTGCTCCGTTAGCTGCGGAAGGAGTTTCCCGGTTATCCGTCGAATCCCTGCCTCGCAAGTGTCGTCTGCGAGAGGAGCAACGATGG
>WHSW01000390.1 GCA_009379895.1 Solirubrobacterales bacterium | reverse complement strand
TCACCGGGGTCAGCCGACCGCTCGGGCCGGGCGGTATCCGCCCGTGTCGCCGCCGGTTCGGGATCGGAGGCGGCCCCGCCGCCGCCCCCACACCCCGAGGCCCAAGCAGCCGCGGCCACCGCCGCGGCACCCAGGAGCGCCCGGGCTCGCCGCCCGCGCGCTCCTGCGCCCGGGAGACCCGAGGCGAACCGCGCCGACGCCCCGGCCCCACGCCGGGCCCGAGCGTCGACTGCGGCCCGGACGAGCGTCTCGCTCCGGGCTATTGCCTTGTCAGGCTCGATCGTGGTTACCGCCTACGTACCGGCCTCGAACTCGACGTCCTCGATGCCGAGGAAGCTCGCGATGTTGCCACCGGTCGTGAGCGCGGCCGCCGTCACCGTTCCGTTCGGCGCGATGGTGAGGAATCCGAACCCGCCGCCGACCGTGAGGCCGGGGAACTTGGTGGTCGTCGGGCGGAACTCCGGCGGAAGCGAGAACGGCTGGGTGCTCGTGCCGGAGGTCCGCTGGAGCGACCCCCGGAAGTGGACGACGTTGTATGCGTCCTTCCAGACGGCCGGTGTTGGCGTCGTACCGGATTCGGCCACCCAGCCTGGCGTCAGCGTCAGTGGGACGACGTTCTTGGCAAAGCCGGGAGCCGGGTAGGTTCCACTCAGCGCACCGCCGGCGGCCCCGCTGGGCGCCGCGCTGCCCGCGGTCGTCGCGTGGTCGGCGTTGGTCGCATGGTCCGCGGTCTTGGCGTGATTGACCGACAGCCCCGGCGCCTTCTTCTTGATCTGCTTCTTCGCCTGCTTCTTGGCGA
>WHSW01000038.1 GCA_009379895.1 Solirubrobacterales bacterium | reverse complement strand
GCCGAGGCTCCCGGACGCGTGCGGCGGGTCAACCTGCTGACACGCTCCCGCTCCGCATGGGAAGCGGAAGCGTTCCGCCCGCGAGATACTGCACGGGCGATGTCGCAGGAGAACGTCGAGGTAGTACGCCGTGTCTATGACGCGTGGAACGCCGGAGATATGACCGCTCTCCGTGACCTCTGCGACCCCGATGTGGTCATGCATCACCCCGAGGGCTGGCCCGAGCCCGGCCCTTCGGTGGGTCGGGAGGCGGTCATGCGCCAGTGGGACCAGATTCGCGACGCTTGGACGGGCGACACGTTGGAGCCGGTCACGGACCTCATCGCCGCCGCCGACCGCGTCGTCGTCCGGGATGCCTGGCGTGGGACGGGCCAGGGACCCGACGCGGACATGGAGTTCTCTCGCGTCTTTACTCTGCGGGAGCGCAAGATCATCGGCGTCGACATCTTCTGGGACCACGCAGATGCCCTTGAAGCCGTGGGGCTGCGGGAGTAGCGGCCCTGGCCGCTGATCTCGGTTAGACGGCGCACCTACTCACTAGGCCACGGCCATAGTCGAGATACTGAGCGGGCGATGTCGCAGGAAAACGTGGAGGTTGTGCGGGAGGCCATGGACGCCTACAACCTCGGCGACAAGGACGGGTGGGCGCAGTTCATGGACCCCGAACTCGAAACATTTCCCGTCGCCGAGTTCCCCGAACCCGGTCCCCGTATCGGCCCGGACGCGGCCTGGGATTTCTACCAGCGGTTCGGGGAAACGATGGCGGGGAGCAAGCTGTACGAAACCGCTGGGTTCGAGACCGCCGAGTTGATCGACGCTGGCGAACGGGTCTTCGCCTGTCAACGGACTCCGCTGCATGGCCGAGGAAGCGTGGAAGAGATCGAGTTCAAGCTGTGGGGGGTCCACACGTTTGATCAGGGGCGATGGGTCCGGACCCAGTGGTTCTTGGAACGGAGCGACGCGCTCGCAGCAGCAGGCCTGTCGGAGTAGCGCTTTGGACGAGCGGCCAGCCACTTGACGCCGGGCCCGCAGGTCGCCACTCAGCGCCTCGCCGACCCGCCTGCTCCGCCTCGCCTACGGCTCGGCTCCGCTGGCGGGTCGATCTCCCCAGGGGGGGTCAGTTTTCGGGTCTTGCTGAAGACCCCAACTTACCTTCAACCGGCCTTGACAATCCCCGGTCGGCAGAGGCGCCGAGAGCCTTTGAGAAAGCATGGCGCTACGTGGAACCGGCGGCGTTACGCGACGAGCGAGTCGCGGTCGATGGGGCGGCAGAGGACCGAGAAGCACTGATAGCGCGCGCCGTCGCCCAGGCCTCGGTTCAGGCGTCCTACGCGACCGAGCCGTACTTGATCTCGACGCCGCTTCGGTATGTGGCTGCGATCACGCCGCCGGCGGTGACCTCGGAGCCGGTGAGCTCCAGGCCCGCCGGGACGGCGCCTCCGGCGAACACGCGCTTTCCCTTGCCGAGCACGAGCGGGAAGGTCTTGAGGCGGAACTCGTCGACGAGCCCGTGCTCGAGCAGCGTCTGGATCAGGTTTGCGCTGCCGTGCACCTGGAGCTCGGGTCCGTCCTCGTCCTTGAGCGCGCGGACACCATCGGCCACGTCGCCCTCGATCAGTTTCGAGTTCTCCCATGAGAGCTCACGGAGCGTGGTCGAGGCGACGTGCTTGGTCGCGTTGTTGAGGAGTTGGGCACCGGGCTCGTCGGCGTACGGCCAGTACGCGGCGAAGATCTCGTAGGTCTTGCGGCCGAGGACGAGGTCGAAGGGCGGTGACATGGACTCGCCCATGGCCGTATCCAGCTGTTCGTCCCAATATCCGACCGACCAGCCGCCATGTTTGAAACCATCGCTGGGGTCCTCCTCAGGGCCTCCCGGCGCCTGCATCACGCCGTCGAGGGTCAGGAAACTGAGCACGACCAGATCTCGCATTCCGGGGTCCCTTCTTGAGTGTTCGATCCTGAGACCGGCTTCGACCCGGGGATTCATCGCAACCGCGCTTCTGCCGGCAAAGCCGTGATCCCGATTCGGCCCCGCGAAGCTCACGCTCACGCGCGCGGGAGAGGCGCGCTCGTGCTAGCCGAGGCGAGTGTCAGGCAGCGGTGCGCGCGTGTGCGGACCGGGCATCGCGCAGCTCATCGAGATGCTCCATCGCCCACTCGCAGATCGCCACCAGCGGCTTCTCGAGGGTCCTGCCAAGGGGAGTCAGTGAGTACTCGACATGGGGCGGGACGCGGTCGAGCACGTCGCGCTCGACCAGGCCCTCGGCCTCCATCCGGCGGAGGGTCTGAGTGAGCATCTTCTGCGAGATCCCATCGACGGTGCGGCGTAGCTCGCCGTGTCGCCGAGGCCCGTCGACCAGGGCGTAGACGATCAGGGCCGTCCACTTGTCGGAGATGAGCTCGAGCGCCTGGCGCGACTCGCAGTTCTGATCGAGCACGTTCGGTTTCACGTATCCGTCGCGGCTCACGAGGTCCTTCCGGTTGGGGCTCCACGGGTGCCTAAGGCACTTGAAGGTACCTAATTGCCCTTCCGAACACAACCACCCGTGGAGCCTGCTGCGCGCCTGATGATCGAGGCGCTGGGCGAGCTGCCTACGACGGCACGGCCGAGCTGTGGTGGGACGGTGGGCGCAGCCGAGCGTCGAGCCATTGAACGACCCGAGCCGCCGCCTCGGTCACGAAGGGATCCTGGTCATAGAGCTCGATGTGGTTGTGGGTCTCGAACCAGACCAGCTCCTTGTCCCCGCTCGCCGCGTCATACGCTCGCTGTGCGAACTCGGGCCAGAGAAAACAAGTCGACCGTCCCGTCGACGATCAGCAGCGGCGTCGGCGCGACGAGGGGCGCGTCGGCGATCGCGTTGTAGGCGAAGTACGCCGGCAGCGACTTGACCGCGACCCGGTTCTCCCAGCTCGGGGCGACCGTGCGCGAGGTGCGGTCGTAATAGCTGAACGCCTCCGGGTTCGGCATGAACGCGAGGCCTTCGGAGAGATCCTTGGCAATGGCGGGGATGGACTCGGTCTCGCCCGATTCGTACTCGCGCGTGACGAGCTCGTTGATCTGGCCGAGGAAGTCGGCGAACCCGTCGCGCCCCAGGTTGGCGTGGCAGGTGCCGCCGATGTCGTGGCCGCCCGCGACGCTGACCACCGCGGCCACCCGCTTGTCGCGGGCCGCGGTCGAGATCGCGTAGCCGCCGCCCATGCAGACGCCAACCACGGCGATCCGTCCGCCGTCGATGTCGTCGCGGCTCTCGAGGTAGCTGACCGCGTTCACGTAGTCGGCGATGATCTGGGCCGGGTCGTAGTAGCAGCGCGGCTCGCCCTCGCTTGCACCATAGGTGCGCGAGTCGAAGGTGAGCACCGCGTAGCCGGCGTCGGCGAAGCGCTCGGCGTAGTGCGGGAGCGTTTGCTCCTTGACGCTGCTCGAGGGCCCGCACATCACCACCGCCGCGGTGGGATCCGCCTCGCCGGCGGCGGGCGGGCGGTAGATGTGATCGGCAAGCCTGAGGCCGTCGCTCATGAAGCGGACCTCGTCGCGACGCGAGGGGTTGGCCTCGAGCAGACGGTCGGCAGGGGCGAAATAGCGTTCCGGATCGGGGTCAGGAGCGGCGAGGTTGATCGGGGTCGGTCTTAGGGTCAGCGATGCCAAGGGGTGGGGTGGAGGCACGCCCTTCTCGGCCAGCTCGCGGAGGGCTGCCTCGCGCTTCGCCAGGCCATCCAAGCGCATCGCTCGCAGGACCTCCGGCGCCTTGGTGAACTGGATGTCCCGATAGTCGACCACCTGGATCATGTTGCCCCAGGGATCCCGGAAGTTGAGCCGGCGGCCGGGCGAGACCGCGACGCCGGCTTCGGCGAGGGCGGCTCGGATCGCGTCCTTGTCATCCACTACCAGCCCGAAGTGCTGCGTGCTTTCGGGAGCCTCGTTCGTTCCCTCGGAGAGGGCCAGGAACTGATCGCCCATGTCGATGAAGGCCATGCCCGGCTCTCGCTCGGGCGGCTCGAAGCTGAAGATCCGGCCGTAGAACGCGAGCGCCTCCTCGAGGTCGCCGACCTCGAGGGCTACGTGGTTCACGCCGATGATCTGCGTCCGCTGGTCTTGGTTGTCCGCCATCCGATTCCTCGAGTCGCGACTCTGACTCCTGCCGGATACGTACCGAGCGCCCGCCGGGCCCGACCCGAACAGGCCCTTCTCGCTCAACTCTCGCGAGCCCCTGTCGCCAGCTCGGATACCGCGGCCGTCGGTGCGCAGACGGTTGGTGAGCTCGAAATGCACGATCGAGGCGCCGCGGGTTGCACGACGGCGGGATCGCGGTTAGCTGGTGGGCGAGCGAGCACGAGATGGCCGTGGTCCTCGGCGAGCTGGCTGGCCATTTCGCGGTCGATCCCGCGGTTGGCCCCGCTCACCAGCGCGATTCGCCGGGCGCTCATCTCGACCCCGCTAGGAGCGGCTCGGCTCGAGTAGCCCAAGCTGGGCAGCCACGGGCTCGACGCTGAGCTCCATGAGGAAGCGGAGGTCGTCGGCCTCGAGGTAGGACGCCATCGCGTCGACCACTTCCTGCTTGGCTCGCTCGTGGTCGCTCCAGGCGCCGGCCCGGACCGCGCCGACGAAGCACTCGATATAGCCGCGCTGCCAGTCGAGCAGCTCCCGGCCTGCGCCATCCCCGTGCCCGGGCAGGAGCGTCACATCGGCGGGTAGGTCCGTGACCAACGCGTCGAGATGGGCGAGCCAGTTCTCCCAGTGGCCATCAGCCAGGTAGCAGTGCATGCGGTTGTAGCCCTGGTCGCCGCAGAAGACCGTGCTTTGATCGTCACCCAGGAGCCAGATGCTGTCGTGGGGCGATTCGCCCGGGCCGAGATCGCGGACCGTGAGCTCGATGTCGCCGAACGCGAACTCCGCGCCGGGCTCGATGAGCTGGGTGGGAAAGGTCCGCTCGCGCGGCCACTCGTCGCCGAACATCGGGCGCAGGATCGCCTCCTTGGTCTCGTCGTCGCGCCGGATCGCGGCGTCGACCCCGGGCGTGGCGACGACCGACGCCTCAGAGCCAACTACGACCTCGACGGCGCCGCCGTAGTGATCGGGGTGGGCGTGGGTCAGGAGCAGGGCCGCCAGGGGCTTTCCGATCGCCTCGATGCGCTCGCGCACGGCGCGACCTCCGGAGACGGTGAGGGTGGCGTCGATCGCCACCAGCTCGCGCTCTCCCTCCACGAGGTAGGCGTTCACCGGCGTGCCTGCGACCTCGGACTCGATCCTGTGGGTTTCTGGCATGGCGGGTCCTTTCTCCTGTTGGCACTGAAAAGTGCTGTTGTCACCGCGAGCGTAATTAGGCACCTTTCAGTGCCTGAGGCACCGTTTGATTTAACGATTGGCGTCGCGTGTACCCGTGGCCCCAATATGGCGCCGTTCCTGTTTCGAGAGCTGCTCGGCGAGGCCGGCCTAGTCACTCGCGAGAACGTCGCGCGCGACGGCGAGGAACGCGCGGAGCTTTGGATCGCGCGCGGGCCGGCGCCACACCAGTGCGCTGCGGAGCTCCGGCATCCCCGTGATCGGGATGAAGCTCAGGTCTCCCATGTACGAGGCGGCGGAAGCGACGGTGGGATAGGCGATCTCGCCCCGGGCGACGCGAACCGCGACGTCGGAAACGGAGCGTTCGCCGACCGGGATTCGCAGGCGCTCGATCGGACGCCCGCACGGTGTTTGCGACGGCACGATCGCCTCGTGGAGCTCCTTCGGCCAGTTGTCAAAGCGTAAGAGCCGGTGATCGGCGAGCTCCTCGACGTCCACGCTGTCGCGATCCGCCAGCGGGTGATCCTGGGCCAGCGCCAGAGCCCGGGGTTGCTCGGTGAGCACGGGTCCCACGACCAGGTCGGGCTGGTCCAGGGGGAGCCACGTCGCCATCAGGTCGATCTCGCCCTCGCGCAGGCGCTCGAACGGGTCGTCCCACGACATCTGGACCACCTCGACCGTGGAGGAGGTGTGGAGCGCTTCGAAGGCACGGGTGATCTCGACGAGGTGGGGACCGCCCGCCGGGGCGCTGAAGATTCCGAGGCGCAGCGTCCCCTCGACGCTGCGAGCGGCGGCGTGCGCCCGATCGAGCACGCCGTCGAGCTGTTCGAGCGCCGGCCCCAGCTCGCGCCGGAGCTGCTCGCCGAACGACGTGAGCTTTACGCGGCGGCTGGTGCGGTGAACGAGCTGGGCGCCGAGCTTCTGCTCGAGCGCGCGCAGGCTCTGGCTCACCCGGGAGGGCGTCAGCCGAAGCTTCTCGGCGGTGCGCCCAAAGTGCAGCTCCTCGGCGAGGGTGAGGAACAGACGCAGTTCCCGTAGCTCGACGGTCTTCCACATCGTGAACTGACGCTACACGATACGTTCGCTCTTCGGCCATTGATCGGCGGCCGGCCGACAGCCACAGTGGCCTGGATGTCGGTCAAAGAGGAGGAGCGATGAACACCGAAGTCAACGCAGCTGAAAGGAGCTGACGGGGTATGCGGCACAACCACGAGCAGCAGGCGACGAACGGGCGGCGGCAGTTGATCGGGATCTATCTGTTCGAGCTGGTGGAGGAGATCGACGCGATCGGGCCATGGGAGGTCTTTGCCTGGTGGACACGTGCCTATCCGGAGGACGGGTGGGAGGCGACGACCTTTTCGCGGGACGGCAAGCCGGTGACCGGTGACAACACGCTCGTCATCCATCCGCATCACAACATCGAGAGCGTGCCGGCACTCGACGTCCTCGTCCACCCCGGCGGCGACGGGCACGTCGCGATGCTCGCGGACGAAACGCATCTCAACTGGTTGCGAGAGCAGAAGCCCCGCGTTCCGCTGATGACCAGCGTGTGCACAGGCTCGGTTGTCTTCGCGGCTGCCGGGCTCCTGCGTGGCCGCCCGGCCACCAGCCACCGGAGCAGCCTCGACCAGATGAAATCGATCGACCCGACGATCGAGCCGCGCCCCGGAGCGCGCTTTGTCGACGATGGGGACGTGATCACCGCTTCGGGCCTTTCCGCCGGCATCGACATGGCGCTGCACGTCGTCGGGCGTCTCGCCGGCCCGGACCGCGCGCGTCAGGTCCGCGAGGGCATCAACTACGCACCCGACCCACCGCATTGACCGTCCGTCCGGATCGGCGATGGAGGCGCGGGCTCGCCGGACCCGCTCGCCCCACGCCCCCGCACGGGCGCGATCGCCAGGAGCAGCGGCGGAATCCCTTGGCTTCTCCTCGCCCTACCCCGACGGGGTCCTAACACTCGTCTTGCGGCCGCAGAGTCAGCCGCGCATGGAGTCCGCGCAGCCGGCGTCCGCCGCGTGGATGATGAGGAACCGGACCACGCCCTTCGAGCGCGTAGTGCTCCCGCCGGAAGTCCTGCCCCGATCGGTGTGCCTCGGCGTCCCGCGTTGCGTGATCGGCCGGTCGTGCGATAGAAACGCGAAGCGTGACGGCCAGCAGGGCGGTGCCAAACATAAAGTCGGGCCGGCCTGCCGAGACGCGCGACTTCTTCGTGGACCCTGCTCGGCTTCGAGGTGGCGATGGACTTGGGCTGGGTCGTGACCGTCGCCTCACCGACCAACCCCTCTGTAGTCCAGCTCGATCGCGACCTCCTTCAGCAGGTCGAACGACTCCTGCATACCGCCATCCATGCCGGAGCGAAGCGTTCACTTGACAACCCTTGGATCCTCCCGCCAACGACAAACGCCCTCCGCAGGAGGGAGGGCGCTTGATCAAGCCGATCGATGAATAGCGGGGGTGGGATTTGAACCCACGACCTCCGGGTTATGAGCCGGGGTCATCCCAGGTTCCTCGAGGAGCCAGGCCGAGAAGCTCAGTCGGCCCGTTCGTAGGTCAGCACCACGACGCCGTCGCCGACCACCTTCGACTACGTGAGCCGCTTGCGGCGCACGAGCGCCAGCTTCGCCTCGCAGCGTGATTCGCCAGCCGGGCGCTCAGTCCGAGCGGTGGGACACGACGTTGATCAGCGTGCCGCTCGGCTCGCGGAGCATGAAGCGCCGGACTCCCCACTCCTCGTCGCGCAGGGGGTAGACGATCTCGAAGCCCTGCTCCACGGCCTTGGCGTGCACGGCATCGACATCAGCCACCCCTACCGAGATGCCCGGGGCCGCCATGTCGTCATTGCCGATGATGGTCACCTGGACACTTGGGGTGGGGCCGCGCCGGCCGCCCCGAGCGAGGGAGGGCGGCCGACGCTTCGCCCGTGCTTACGAAGGCGACCCCCGATTCAGCTGAACGCGCTCTCGCCCGTCAGCGCCTGACCCAGGACGAGGGCGTGGATCTCGTGGGTGCCCTCGTAGGTGAGAACCGACTCGAGGTTGTTCGCGTGACGCAGGACCGGATACTCCAGCGTGATCCCGTTCGCGCCGAGCACGGTGCGTGCCGAGCGGGCGACCTCGAGGGCGCCGCGGACGTTGTGGTACTTGCCGAACGACACCTGCTCGGGCAGCAGCTCGCCCGCGTCCTTCAACCTCCCGAGGTGCAGGGCCAGCAGGTTCGACTGCGCCACGGTCACCGCCATCTCCGCGAGCTTCGCCTGCGTGAGCTGGAAGGCGCCGAGCTTGCGGCCGAACTGCTCGCGGGTGGTCGCGTAATCGAGCGCCGCTTCGAAGCAGGCGCGCGCCGCCCCGGCCGCGCCCCAGACGATCCCGTAGCGGGCCTCGTTCAGGCAGGAGAGCGGACCGCGCAGGCCGCTGGCCCCGGGCAACCGGGCGTCGGCACCCACCCGCACGCCGTCGAGGATCAGCTCGCTCGTGACGCTGGCGCGAAGCGAGAGCTTGCCGTGCATCACCGGGGCGCTGAATCCCTCGGCGCCGCGCTCGACCAGGAAACCGGCGATCTTGCCCTCATCGGTGCGCGCCCAGACGACCGCGACGTCGGCAATGGAGCCGTTCGTGATCCACATCTTCTGGCCGTCGAGGATCCAGCCGTCGCCGTCGCTTCGCGCTCGGGTGCGCATCGAGGCGGGGTCGGAGCCGGCGTCGGGCTCGGTCAGGCCGAAGCACCCGATCGCCTTCCCGGCGGCCATGGGGGGCAGCCAGCGCTCCTTCTGGGCCTCGGATCCCCAATGGTGGATCGCGAACATCGCGAGCGAGCCCTGCACCGAGCAAAACGAGCGCAGCCCGCTGTCGCCGGCCTCGAGCTCCATGCACGTGAGCCCGTAGGCGGTGGCGGATGCACCGGCGCAGCCGTAGCCCTCGAGGTGCATGCCCAGCAGGCCGAGCTCGCCGAGCTCGCCGGGAACGCCGTCGGGGAAGGTCCCCTCCTCATAGTGCTTGGCGATGCGCGGCAGGAAGCGGTCGCGAACGTACCGGCGGACCGTGTCGCGGATCAACCGCTCCTCGTCGCTTAGCTGGGCGTCGAGAGCGAGCGGGTCGGTGGGGCGCATGCGTTCGGTCAGGACCGACAATCTAGACCGGCCGGCCCGATTCCACCACGCATTTCGGCTGTGCGGAGTACAAAGCTCGGGCCGGGCCTTCGTGCGCATGATCGTGGACCGCCGGCGGGCGCTGCGCGACGATGCCGGCTGGGCACTCCCCATGACCACCGCAGCGCAAGAACAGCAGGCGATCGACGCCGTCCCGAAGGAGCTCTTCATCGCCGGGGAGTGGCGCGAGGGAGCCGGGGGCGCCCGGCTCTCGGTCGAGGACCCAGCGACCGGCGGCGCGCTTTGCGAGGTGGCGGACGGAACGCCCGACGACGCCCGCGCGGCGCTTGACGCCGCCGTCGAGGCGCAGGACTCCTGGGCGCAAACGCCGCCTGTCGAGCGTGCCGAGATCCTCCACCGCGCGTTCGAGGCGATGAACGAGCGCACCGACGAGCTGGCGCTCCTGATGACGCTCGAGATGGGCAAGGCGCTGCCGGAGGCGCGGGCCGAGATCGTGTACGCGGCCGAGTTCTTCCGCTGGTTCTCGGGTGAGGCGCTTCGCATCGACGGCTCCTACAAGGTCGCCGGCAACGGGGCCTCGCGCGTCTGGGTGATGCGCCAGCCGGTCGGCCCGTGCTACTTCATCACGCCCTGGAACTTCCCGTGCGCGATGGGAACGCGCAAGCTTGGCCCGGCGATCGCCGCGGGATGCACGATGGTCTGGAAGCCCGCCCAGCAGACGCCGCTCTCGGCGCTCGCCCAGACGAAGATCCTGGAGGATTGCGGCCTGCCGCCGGGGGTCCTCAACGTGATCATGAGCTCGTCCTCGAGCGGCGTCTCCGCGCCGATCATCTCGGACTCGCGGCTGCGAAAGCTCTCGTTCACCGGCTCCACCGAGGTGGGGCGCAAGCTGATCGCGCAGTCGGCCGAGAACGTCCTGCGCGTGTCCATGGAGCTCGGCGGCAACGCCCCGTTCCTGGTCTTCGACGACGCCGACATCGACGCGGTGATCGAGGGCGCGCTGCTGGCGAAGATGCGGAATATCGGCGAGGCGTGCACGTCTGCCAACCGCTTCCACATCGCCGCGCCGCGAGCCGAGGAGTTCACGTCGCGCCTGGTCGAGCGGATGAGCGCGCTGCGACTCGGCCGCGGCACCGAGGAGGGGGTCGACACCGGGCCACTGATCGACGCCGACCAGCGCGCCAAGGTCTCGGCGCTGGTCGCCGACGCGGTCGAGCGCGGCGCCGAGGCCCTCGTGGGCGGGCGCGACGTGGACGGCGCCGGCTACTTCTACGAGCCAACCGTGCTGGGCGGGGTGACCGCGGACGCCCGGGTCCTATCCGAGGAGATCTTCGGTCCGGTCGCGCCCGTCACCACGTTCGACTCCACCGACGAGGCGATCGCCGCTGCCAACGACACCGAGTACGGGCTCGTGGCCTACGTGTTCACCCGCGACCTCGACCGCGCGCTGCACGTCTGCGAGCGCCTCGATACGGGGATGATCGGGCTGAACCAGGGCATCGTCTCCAACGCGGGCGCCCCGTTCGGCGGCGTCAAGCAGTCGGGAATCGGCCGCGAGGGTGGCAACGAGGGGATCGATGAGTACCTCGAGACAAAGTACGTGGCGATCAGGGTCTAGGTGCCCGGGTTGCGCAGGTAGTCCGGGACCTCGATGCTCGGACGCAACCTGGGGTCGGGCACAGGCTCGCCGCGGACCGTCTCGAATGGCACCACGCCGGCCCAGACGTCGAGTGCCAGGTCGTCGTCCTCGTCGCCGGGCGGCCCGGTGCGGACTTTTGCCGAGGCCTCGTCCAGCGGCAGGGCCATGATCGAAGTCGCCTTGATCTCCTGGTCGGTCGGGGGCCGCGCGTCCGCCCAGCGGCCGGGCGCGATGCGCTCGGCGAAGGCCTCGAGGGCGGCGAGCTTTTGCTCTGGGTCCGTCAGCGGGCGCGCCGTGCCCAGCACGACCACCGCGCGGTAGTTGACCGAGTGATTGAAGATCGAGCGTGCCATCACCAGGCCATCGATGAGCGTGACGGTGAGGCACGCGGGGATGCCCTGCCCGACCGCGCGCAGGGTGCGGCTGGCCGACGAACCGTGAACCCAGACCTCGTCGCCGACCCGTGCCTGCAGGGTGGGGATCGCGTACGGCTGCCCATCGTCGCCCGTGAAGGCGAGGTGGCCGACGAGCGCCTCGGCCAGGATCGCGTCGATCGTCTCGCGGTCGTAGTGGCCGCGCTTGGGAAGCCGCCTGACCCGCGTGCGCTTGGTCTTGGTGCTCCCCGCCTCCATGTCCGGTCCCTTCCGGGCTGTCCTCAGGCCCCGGCCGCGGCCCAGTGTCGTGAGGAGCGCCGCTCCAGCATGGCTCGGAACTGCTCGGTCGTTCGCTCCAGCAGCTCGCCCGTGCCCCAATCCAGGATCACCCCGTGGCGGCGCAGGACGTCGAGCAGGTCGAGCTCGTCGGCGCGGTAGCGCTCGGCGACCGATTCGGGGTCCTCGGCCAGCCAGCCGTGGCGCGCGGAGCGAATCCTCTCGCGCTCGGCCTCGGTGGCTTGGGTGTCCACCTCGTACTGCGAGAGCTCGACGTCGATCTCGCGCACGACGACGCCGTAATCCTTGGCCGCGCGCTCGAGGCTCACGTAGCCGTCAGCAACGTCGTCGCGCACGATCTCCGGGTCGCGCTCAAGCGGGTCGCCGAAGCCGCCGCCGCCCGCGCTCGGGCGGATGAACGAGTCGCCCGTCTTGACGGGGACGTTCGAGAAGACGGCGCCGAGGAACTGCTCTGAATCGGTGCCGCGATTGAGCCAGACGCCGTGCGGATAGGAGGGCAGGCCGCCCTCGATCCCCCACGTGACCGAGCGCGCGCGGTCGCAGCAATAGGACATGACCGACTTGGTCATCTCGGTCAGCGTGCCGCCCTTCTCGACGCCGCAGCCGCCGCGGTGCTTCCCGGGACCCCCGGTATCGGGGAGGATCTCGTGGTTCGTGGTGACCACCGGGCAGAGGCGCTCCTGGCCCTCGAGCGGCTGCACCGCCAGCCCGACCCCGAACACCGGGGACGTCGCGTTCGAGCCGTCCTTGCCGTTGCGCCCGCCCCAGCCGCCCGCCATCCAGTCGTACCACATGAAGATCGACTCGCCCTCGTTGCGTGTGTCGGTGCCGCCGACCAGCAGGTACTCGAGGTTGAAGGAAGCCGCCATCGCGCGCTCCGGCATCACCTCGGACCACAGCTCGAAGATCGCGTTCATGATCTTCTCGTAGGGCCCTGAGCAAAAGCCGGTCACCGCCGTGGGCCATGCCGCGTTGACGCAGCTCCCCTTCGGCCCCAGGTCCACGTCGAGGGCGCGGTAGAAGCCGGAGTTGAGCGGCACGTCGGGAAAGAACGTCTTGGTGCCGGCGACGACGCCCGAGAAGCTCGCCCCGTAGCCGGAGTTCAGGAATGTGCCCACCGCCGGGTGCGAGCCCGAGAGGTCGTAGCGGACGACCTCGCCGTCGATCGTCATCTTGACCTTGATCGGGACCAGGCCCTCGGGCTCATCGGGGTCGAAGTCGATGTAGTCCTCGGTCTCCCAGGTCCCGTCGGGCAGGTCCGCGACGCGCTTGCGGGTCAGCCGCTCGACGTAGTCCTGGACCTCCTTGAACGCGGCCACCACCGTGGCGTGGCCGTACTTGTCGCACAGCCGCAGGATCTCCCGCTCGGCCACCGCCGTCGCCTCGACCTGCGCGAGGCAATCGCCCTCGGCGTCGGCGGGCGCCCGCGTGTTCGAGGTGACCATGCGGACGATGTCGGCGCGGTACTCCCCCTCGTCGTAGATCCGCACAGGCGGTACCCGCACGCCCTCACCGAAGTGGTCGCGGGCGCTGACGTCGAACGAGCCGGGGACGCTGCCGCCCATGTCCGCCCAGTGCCCGTTGGACTCCGCCAGGCAGATCACCTCGCCCTCGTGAAAGATGGGGCGGACGATCCGCACGTCGTTGAAGTGGGTGCCCCCGACGTAGGGGTCGTTGATCATGTAGACGTCGCCGGGGCGCATCTCACCTTCGAACGCTTCGGCCACCGCCTGCGCCGTGAGATGCAGCGTGCCGACGTGGACCGCGATGTCCTGGCTGCCCTGCATGATCGTGTTGCCCTGCGGGTCGCATAGGGCGCTCGAGAAGTCGCGCGAGTAGATCACGAACGAGTGGCAGGTCCGCAGGATCTGCTCGGCCATCTGGTCGACGATCGTCACGAACGAGTTCTTCAGCACCTCGAGCGTGACCGGGTCGAGCGTCTGCTCGGCGGTCGCTCCGCCCGCTTGTTCGGCACCGGTGGTCATTCAGCCTCCTCGATCGACATCCGGATGTTGAGCCACTCGTCGATCTCGACGGCGCTGCCGCTCGGCACCACGACGGTCGAGTCCAGCTGCTCGAGGACCGCGGGGCCGTTGAAGGTCGCTCCGGCTGGGATGTCCGCGCGCCGGTAGACCGGCGTGTCGATGTCCTCGCCGCCGAAGTGCACCGGGCGGCGCGCGACGGGCTCGGGCATCGAGTTCTCGCGCTCGTGCCGCGCCAGCTCGGCCTTTTGCGTGGCGCCGGTGGCCCGGAGGTTCAGCCTGTAGACCTCGATCGGGCTGCCCTCGTGGCGGTAGCTGTGCTCTCGCTCGTGCTCGTCCTCGAAGGTCCGGGCCACGTCGTCCAGCGAGGTGATCTCGCCGTCGACCGGCACGGCGATCGAGCGCCACTGGCCCGCGTAGCGCATGTCGATCGTGCGCGACAGCTCGACGGCGTCGGGCGCGACGCCCTCGGCGCGCATGCGCTCCATCGCCTGCTCGGTCAGCTCGGCGAACTTCGCCTCGACATCTCCCGCGTCGACCTGATCGGTCGTGCCAAGCAGCAGGGTGAAGAAGTCATGGCGGATGTCGACGAGCAGGCAGCCGAGTGCTGAGGTCGTGCCGGGATTCGGCGGCACCAGCACCGTCGGGATCGAAAGCTCACGGGCAAGCGCCGCGCCGTGCAGCGGGCCGGCGCCGCCGAAGCAGACCAGCGCGAACTCGCGGGGGTCGTAGCCGCGGCGCACCGAGATCAGGCGGATCGCGTCGGCCATGTTGGCGTTCGCCACCGAGAGCGCCGCCGCGGCGGCCTCGGTGACGCCCAGACCCAGAGGCTCTGCCAGCCGCGTGCGAAGCGCCTCCTCGGCCTTGGCGGGGTCAAGGCTCATCGCGCCGTCGATCAACTCCTTGCCAAGTCCACCAAGCACCAGATGGGCGTCGGTGTTCGTCGGCTCGGTTCCGCCCTGGCCGTAGCACGCCGGGCCCGGGTCGGCGCCCGCCGACTGCGGGCCGTTGCGGAGCGCGCCGGCCTCATCGATCCAGGCCAGCGACCCGCCGCCGGCGCCGATCGTCATCACCTCGATGCTGGGAAACCGGATCGGGTAGCCGTACTGGACCGACCACTCGTTGGTCGTTCGTGCCTCGCCCTCGTAGACGAGGGAGATATCGGTGCTCGTACCGCCCATGTCGAAGCCGATCGTGTTCTCGAATCCACAGAGCTGCCCAATGTGCCGGCTGGCGATCGCGCCGGCCGCGATGCCCGACCCAGCCAAACGCACCGCCCACCTGTCGGCCGTCTCAGGAGTCATCACCCCGCCGCCCGAGTGAAGGATCACCAGGTCGCCGTCGTAGCCCTCCGCCTTCAGCTCGCTCTCCAGGTCGCGGATGTAGCCACCGACCAGCGGCTGGAGCACCGCGTTGGCGATCGTGGTGCTAAACCGCTCGTGCTCGAAGATCTCGGGCAGGACCTCGCTGGAGGTGGAGACCAGGACGCCGTCGAGCTCCTCCTCCAGGATCTCGCGCATGCGCAGCTCGTGGTCCTGGTTCGCGTACGAGTTGATGAAGCAGACGGCCACCGTCTCGATCCCGCGCCGTCCCAGGAGCCGCGCGACCTCCCGGGCGCCCTCCTCGTCGAGCGGCTCGAGGACCGTGCCGGAGTAGTCGACGCGCTCGGTCACCTCGAACCGGTGTCGCCTGCGGATCGGGGGCGGTGCCACGTCCTGGTAGGCGTCCCAGAGGTCCTCCTTGGTGCCGCGCCGGATCTCGATCACGTCGCGAAAGCCCTTCGTGGTCACCATCGCCGCGGGCGGGAAGTTGCGGGTGATCAGGGCGTTGGTCGCGACGGTGGTCCCGTGCGAGAACAGGGCGACCTTGCTGAGGTCGATCCCGGCCGCGGCGACGCCCGCGACGACACCCTCGATGGGGTTCGGTGTCGATGGGACCTTCGCGACGCGCAGCTCGCCCGTCTCACGGCGCAGGACGCAGATGTCCGTGAACGTCCCGCCGACGTCGACGGCGACGATGTCCTCGCTCAATGCGGCCTCCGGCTGTCTCGTAGGGCGACGATCGCGGTAAGGCTCCCGGCATCTGCAACGCCGTTCAATACTCCGAAGCACGAACGGGGTTGGGCGAGTTTGAACTTTTGACAACCCCGGCGAAAGGGGCCGCCGCCGGGATGAATCGGCGTCGGCCGGCGCTAGGCGTCCTCGAGGCTGGCCGCCGTGAGGCGCTCGTCCATCTCGCGGTCCTGCTGGACGGCCTCCTCGACGTTCAACTCGCGGAAGCGGATGGTGTCCCCGACCGGCCGTAGCTGACCGAGCTTCCAGAAGCCGACGTGCGCGATCGTGCCGGCGACGACGAAGCCGCCGGCGGTGGGCCCGTCGGGCCCGAGGATCACGGGCAGGTCGCCGTTGATGTTGATCGCGCCGACCGGGTAGCTGTTGTCGAGGATGTTCGACGGGTGTCCGCCGGAGATCCCTCCGCCCTTGCGCGCCCACTCGAACTTGTGCGGCTCGAGGCGGATGCCGGTCCGGTTCGAGTTCTTGTCAACCGACCACGAGCGGCTGAAGAACGTCTTCATGTCGGCCTCGGTCAGATAGTCGGGCGACGCCTGCGGGCCGCGCACGGTTTCGATCTGCCACTCGCGCGCGTAGGCGGGGCGGGCCTCCTGCACGAGGCGCCGGCCGGCCGCCCCGCCGTCGCCCTCGGAGCCAAGGGGCAGTGAGTCGCCGGGCTGCAGCGAGCGGCCGTCGAGTCCACCAAGGCCGCCCATCGTGTAGGTCGACCGCGATCCGAAGAACGGCGGGACGTCTATTCCCCCCGAGACGGCCACATACTGCCTGAACCCCGGCCCTGCCGAGATTCCGATGCGAAACTCTGAGCCGGCCTTGACCGCCCGGCTCTCCCAGAGCGGCACCGGCTCGCCGTCGAGCGTCGTCTCGGCCTCGGCGCCGCAGACGGCGATGACCGCCGCGCCGGCGAAGCGCAGGCCCAGGCCGCCGAGCGTCGACTCGAGGGCGGCGGTGCCAAGCGGGTTGCCCACCAGCAGGTTCGCGGCCCGGAACGCGAAGTGATCCATCGGGCCGGCGGGAAAGAGGCCCTGGCGCAGCATGCCCGTCCGCCCCGGGTAGTCCTGCACCGTCGTCTCGATCCCACCCTCGAGGACCTCGATACGGGTTGTCGCTGCGGCCGCCATGCGCTTACGGCACCGGGGTCGCGGCCCAGGCCGCCTCGGCCCGCCGCCGGCGCTCCGCCGCCTCGTCGGCCACCTTCGGGAGCCACTCGAGGTAGGCGCCGACGTCGAACGGGCTGTCCTCGATCTCGTACGCGTACTCGCCCGCCTCGATCCTCTCCCAGTTCGCCTCGAGCTCCGCCTCCTCGACGGGGTAGAAGCTGATGCGATCGCCCGGGCGCAGCAGGAAGGGGCTGTCGCCGAAGCCCTCGTTGCGACGCTCGAGGTCGAAGATCCGCAGCGTGCGCCCGAGTAGCTGGTAGCCGCCGGGCGACTCCACGGGATAGATCGCGAAGCAGGGCCCGCCGAGGCCGAGGGCGCCCTCGGCCGTCCAGGTCCGGGTGGGGTTGTACTTCGGAACCGAGACCACGTAGCGGGGGTCCATCGGGAACATGAACGGCAGCCCCGGGAAGAACCCCATAAAGCCGTTCCACTGCTCGGTTCCGATCACCGAGGCGAGGAGGTCGTCCCGGTCCGCGAGACCGTTATAGCGGACCATGTAGTCGAGGTTGTTGCCGCCCTCGCAGTTGGGGGCATCGTCGCGGATGCCGTCGATGTAGCGCTTCACCGCCCGCCGCGACGTCGTATCGTCGAGCGCGACAGGAAGGCTGATCCGGCGGCTGGGAATCTCGATGTCCTCCTGGGGCGGGAGCTCCTCGTGCACGGTCCGCAGCTCGGTCAGCAGGTCGCGCGCCGAGATCTGCGCCGGGTCGTAGCGAATCAGGATCGAGCGGAAGCCGGGGGCAACCTCGACGACGCCCTTGACGTCCCCCGCCGCCAGCGCCCCGTCCACGGCGAGCACGAAGAAGTTAAGCGTCAGGTCGAGGTCCATCTGGCCGTACTCGAGCAGCAGCGTGCGCTCGCCGGCGTGCCGGTACATGATGCTCGGCTTGCCCGCCGCGGCAGGTGTTCGCTCGGCCATTGGTGAGATTGGTGAGCTCATCCGTCCTCTCCGGCGTGCCGACCGCGTGTGCGGCCATCGCTTCCGCCGAAACATATCCCCAACTCTCGGGGCCTGTGCATGTGCCGCTTGCACAAAACGCAGCCTGGCGGCCTGTGGAACGCACATACGCCCGAGGTGGTCCAATCCGGTCGAATGCGGTGGGATAGGCAGCACGAGCCACAGCCGGCGTGATTGAGACGAGAGGACGGAATGGCCGAAGACAGCACGATCAAAGCGCCCGCGCCGGGGACCTTCTATCGCCGCCCGAGCCCGGACGAGGACGTCTTCGTCAAGGAGGGCGACCGAGTCGAAAGCGGGCAGGTGGTCGGCCTCGTCGAGGTGATGAAGAACTTCCTCGACGTGACGGCCGCCCGGGACGGAGTGCTGGCCACCTTTCTGATCGAAAACGAGGACCTGGTCGAAGCCGGCCAGGACGTCGCCACGCTGACCGACCGTTAGCCGACGACGGCGAGGCGAGGCGATGAGGAGAGTCCTGATCGCTAACCGCAGTGAGATCGCCGTGCGGGTGCTCAGGGCCTGCCGCGAGCTCGACCTCGCCACCGTCGCCGTCTACTCAGAAGCAGACAGGGAGGCGCTGCACGTGCGCGAGGCCGACGAGGCGGTGATGATCGGGAAGGCGAAGGCGCGGGATTCCTACCTGAACGGCGAGCGAATCATCGCGGCGGCCAGGGAGACCGGGGCGGACGCGATCCACCCTGGCTACGGCTTCATCTCGGAGAGCGCGGGCTTCGCCGCGGCCTGCGAGGACGCCGGCATCGCATTCGTCGGACCGCCGGCGAGCGCGATCGCCGCGATGGGCGACAAGGCCGCCGCGCGGCGGCTCGCTCGCGACTCGGGCGTGCCCGTCGTACCCGGCGGCGAGGTCACGGCCGGTGACGAGGCGCTGCGCGTGGCCGAGGAGATCGGCTTCCCGCTGCTCGTGAAGGCCGCGGCAGGGGGCGGTGGGCGCGGGATCAGGACCGTGCGCGACACCGAGGAGCTTCCGCAGGCCCTTGCCGAGGCCGCGCGAGAGGCCGAGGCCGCGTTCGGCGACGCCTCCCTCTATGTCGAGAAGCTGGTCGAGGGCGCGCGGCACGTCGAGGTCCAGGTGATGGGTGACTCCGAGGGTCGGGTCGTGCATCTCTTCGAGCGCGAATGCTCGCTGCAGCGTCGCCGCCAGAAGCTGGTCGAGGAGGCACCCTCGCCGGCGCTGACGCCGCAAACGCGCGCGGCCATGGCGGCTGCGGCGGTGCGCCTGGCCGAGGGGGTGGGCTACACCAGCGCCGGCACGGTGGAGTTCCTCGTCGACCGCGACGAGCTCTTCTACTTCATCGAGATGAACACGCGGCTGCAGGTCGAGCACGGGGTCACCGAGATGGTCACGGGGGTCGACCTCGTCCGCGAGCAGCTCCTGGTCGCGGCCGGTCAGCCGCTCGAGGTCGCGCAGGAAGACGTGCGGGTCGACGGCAGCGCGATCGAGTTTCGAATCAACGCTGAGGACCCCGACAACGAGTTCTTCCCGTCCCCGGGAACGATCGAGGAGCTGGAGCTGCCGGGCGGCCCCGGGGTTCGGGTCGACACCGCGATCTACGCGGGGTATCGCGTGGTGCCGTTCTACGACTCGCTAATCGCGAAGCTGATGGTCTGGGCGCCCACCCGGGAGCAGGCGCTTCGCCGCGGCCGGCGGGCGCTTCGCGAGCTGCGCATCGAGGGCGTCAAGACCACGACCCCGCTCCACCTGCGGCTCGTGGACGACGAGCGGGTCCGCTCGGGCGACGTCCACACGGGCTACCTGGAGGAGCTGCTTGCGACGGGCGAAGGGGAGGGAGTTGCGGCATAGTCAACCGAGCCGTCGAGGAAACGGAGGCGAGACGGGATGAGTGAACTCAGCGCGATCGATGTCAACGTCGACATGGGGGAGAGCTTCGGCCGCTGGTCCTTGGGCGACGACGCCGCCCTGATGCCGTACATCTCCTCCGCGAACATCGCGTGTGGGTTTCACGCCGGGGACCCCGGCTCGATGCGCAGGACGGTCGCGGCTGCCGTCGAGCACGGCCTGCAGATCGGAGTCCATGTGGCCTTGCCCGACTTGCTCGGTTTCGGGCGCCGCCAGATGAGCGTCGCGGCGGGCGACCTGACCGACTACTGCACTTACCAGATCGGCGCCCTGGCGGCGTTCGCCCAGGCGGAGGGCGGAAGCCTTGCGCACGTGAAGCCCCACGGAGCCCTGTACGCAATGGCGTCGAAGGACCGCGAGCTGGCCGAGGCGATCGCGCGCTCGGTCGCCGAGTTCGACGCCGACCTGACCTTGCTCCTGCTACGAAGCGACGTTGCCCCGGCGGTGGAGAAGCACGGCGTGAGGCTCGTCACCGAGGCGTTTCCCGACCTGGCTTACGACCCCGACGGCAGCCTGGTGATCGAGGCCGTCAAGCAGGCCTGGGATCCACAGGAGGTTGCGGCACGTGCGGTCCGGGCCGCGCGCGAGCGGCGGATCGCAGCCAACGACGGAACGGACATCGAGCTCGACGCGCCCACGATCTGCCTGCACGGGGACGCACCAAACGCCGCCGACGTGGTTCGCGCGGTGAAGGCCGGGCTGGAGGATGCGGGCGTCTCCGTGACGCCACTCGCGCGGATCCTCGCGGGCTAGCCTCAGGCCGGGTCGTCGATCAGAAACAGCTGCGCCTCGCCATCGGCGAGGTTGCGGCCGCGGTGGCCGCGCCCGGTCTTGAGCGCGAAGCCCTCGCCCGCCTCGACCCGAAGTGGGGGACCGCCGTCGTCGAACTCGTACTCGATGGCACCCGCCAGCACGTATCCCCAGTGCCCGTCCAGGCACCATTCCTCACGCTTGGCGCCCGGTGCGTACGCAACGATCGCCCAGCGGCGGGCGCTGACCACTTCCTCCTTCGCCCGGATGCCCGGCACGTCGTCCTGCCATTCGCGGGCGCTCAGGGAGATGGCGCGATCCTCGTTCATCGCCGCGAGTGTCTCATAGCCAGCGGTCCCCATACATCCGCTCCAGGGCGCGGCGCAGCCGCCGCACGCCCTCCTCCGTCCGCTCGCCGGAGTTGGACGCGAACGACAGGCGCAGGGCGTAGCCGAAGCGTCCCGACAGCGAAAACGCGCTCCCGCCATCAGGGCGGCCACCGAAGCCGCGGTCGGGGCCGACCGGCGATCCGAGGTCATGCCGCCGTGTACCCGCCGTCGACCGGAAGCGAGGTGCCGGTGATATGACCGGATTCCTCGGAAGCCAGAAACGCGATCGCGGCAGCGACGTCGGCCGGCGAGCCGAGCCGACCCTGCGGGATCTGGCTCTCGATCGCGCGACGGGTCGCCTCGGGGTCGCGCTGGCCGGCGACCCACTCCTCGAACAGTGACGTCGCGGTCATCCCCGGGGCGACGGCGTTGACCCGGATCCCGCGCTCGGCCAGGTCGATCGCGGCGCCGCGGGTGAGGCTCAGCAGCGCGCCCTTGGAAGCGCCGTACACCGACATCGTCTGCACCCCGATCGAGGCGAGCCTCGAGGTGACGTTCACGATCGACCCGCCCGGTCGCATCTCCCGGGCGGCGGCCTGGAGCATGAAGAGCGCCCCGAAGAAGTTCGTGTCGAACACGCGCCGGGCGTCCGACTCGGAAGTCGCGAGCAGATCGCCGGCGAGGTCCATGCCCGCGTTGTTGACGAGCACGTCGAGGCGGCCGAACCGGCGGTCCGCAGCGGCGACCGCCGCCGCTGCAGTGCCCGGGGCGGCGACGTCGCCCTCCACCACCTCGGCCTCGCCCGGGAGTCCGAGGTCGGCCGCGCGGCGTCCGACCAGCACCAGCCGGGCCCCTTGGTCGGCAAGCCGCCTGGCCGTCGCCGCTCCGATCCCGCGCGAGTACCCGGTGATGATCGCGGTGCGACCGGCGAACCGCTTCATGTCGCCTCCGGCCCGCGCAGCCGCTTGACCAGCTCCAGGGCCTCGTCCGCATCAAGCTCGCCGAGGCTCGGCGGCGCCGTCTCGTGGCGCGCCGGGGTGGCGCTCATCCTCACCGGGTCCACCACGACACGACGAGGTCGCCGAGCGCCGAGGCCCGCTCCCTAGCCATGTACGTCGCCGTCTTGATCTCGGTCGCCACGCCAACGCGCACGCGGTTTCCGCCCGTTAGGCCGACGGCGACGGGCTGTCCGGCGAACCGTCCCCCGCCGCGGCCCGGATGACGGCCGCCCAGTCGCTCTTGCCAAGCCCGAGCCGCTCGGCGCGCTCGAACTGCTCCAGGGTGGCCTCCAGCACGCGCAGGCCGGCCCCGTCGCCGGCGGCTTCCAGGGCCAGGGCGGTGTCCTTCGTCGCCAGCTCGAGCGGGAAGTTGACCGGGAACTCTCGCGCCACCATCGCCGCCCCGTTCAGCTCGGTGTAGAGCCCCGCGATGGCGCCGCGGTCGGTGACGTCGAAGAACCATTCGGGATCGACGCCGAGCTTCTCGCCCAGGGCCAGGGTCTCGGCCAGCGTCGTGGTCATCGCCATCAGCCAGGCGTTGACCATCACCTTCAGCCGGCTGCCCGCGCCCGCCGGCCCCAGCCAGACGGTCCGCTTGCCTACCGCGTCGAAGGCGGGGGCGCAGCGGTCGCGGGCGTCGTCGGGCCCGGAGGCGAGGATCACCAGCTCGCCGCGCGCGGCGGGCCCGGCCGAGCCCAGGACCGGCGCGTCAACGTATTCGACCCCATGGTCGGCCGCGAGGTCGGCGAGCCGATCAGCCCCGGCGGCTCCCACCGTGCTCGTCTGGATCCAGACGAGGTCGGCGGGGGCCGCGGTCAGCGCGTCGCCGGCACCCAGGACGGACTCGACCGTGGGTCCGTCGGCGAGCATCGTGATCAGCACGGCCGCCTCGGCAAGCGCCTCCTCCGGCTCGCTTGCGACGCGGACTCCGTCGGCGGCGAGTGCCTCGGCCTTCTCAGGCGTGCGATTCCAGGCGACCACCGGCAGCTCCGCCCGCACGAGGTTGCGCACCATCGGTGCGCCCATCATCCCGGTGCCGAGCACGGCGACTGTCCCTCGACTCATCGGCTCTGGCATCCCGAGATCACCTGACGGATCCATCGGTCTCGAGCGGCGCCAGAACTCCCTCGCCGACCCCGAGCTCGCGCGCCAGAGATATCAGGGATTCGGCGATCGGAGGGGGGAGCGGGACGCCGTCGCGAACTCCACGCATCGCCCGTTCGGCCTCGAGCTGCCCCGGCCAGAGCACTCGCTCGCCGTCGTTTTGCGGCGGCAGGGCGCCCAGCTCCTGCTGGACCTCGTGAACCTGCTTCGCGAATCCGCGGGCGTGCTCCTCCGACAGGGCGCCGGGGTCGACGGCGACGAAGAAGAGCCCCGCGCCCATCGGGCGGTCGGGCTCCAGGTAAAGGTGGGCGACCCGCGACAGGCAGTTCGCGCCGGCGAGCGCCCCGCTCAGCAGCTCGACGCCCACCGCGAGCGCGTAGCCCTTGTGGCGGGCGAACGGTCGCAGGCGCCCAGCCGCGACCGCCTCCACCGGTGAAGTCGTTGGCCGGCCGTCCAGGCCGAGCGCCCACGTGTCGGGGATCGGGGTGCCCGCCGTTTCGGCCTGGAGCAGCGCCCCCCACGTGGTCTCGCTGGTCGCGACGTCGACCACCACCGGCGCGTCGCCGGCGGAGGGAAAGGCCATGGCCAGCGGGTTTGAACCGATCGCTGTGGTCGAGCCGGCCCAGGCGGCCATCACCGGCGTGGTGTTGCAGGCGGCGACGCCCAGCATCCCCTGGTCGGCCAAGAGCCGCGCCCAGTAGCCCGCGGCGCCGAAGTGCGATGCCCCGCGCACGGAGACGACGCCGCTGCCGGTGGTGCGCGCCTTGGTCGCGGCGATCTCGACGGCGCGGGCGCTCCCGACCTGCGCCAGCAGCTCGCCCGCGTCGAGCACCGCGAGCGACGGCGCGTCGAGCACCACGGCCGGCTCCCCGGTGCGCTGGTTGCCGCCCGTCCGGAGACGCTCCACGTAGATCGCGAGGCGGCCGACGCCGTGGGAGTGGATACCGCGCAGGTCGGCGTCGACGAGGCTGGCCGCAACCGTGCGGGCGTCGGTCTGCGCGACGCCGGCGGCGGCCAGCATTGCGGCGGTCAGCTCCAAGAGCCGATCGACGTTGACCCTTGACCCCTCCGCGTCCATGCGTCTAGATGAGTAATTCCACGACGCCCGTGCGTGCGTGGTGGTTCCGCGGAACCGCG
>WHSW01000389.1 GCA_009379895.1 Solirubrobacterales bacterium | reverse complement strand
CCACGAGCGGCCCGAGCGCAGCCAGGGCGCCGCGGCGAACCGTGCGCGGCACGGGCAGGTGATGGAACCTGGGCTGGAAGGCGGGCTCGCGCACGAACGCCTCCTCCTCCGCCACGATCCGCGCTGCGGCCTCGACGACCGCCGGATCGAACTCGGTGCCGGCTCGAGCGGCGAGGCCCAGCATCGCGGTGCTGTGCGCGAGCTCGGGACCGCCGCGGGCGGTGAGCGCGCTCCACGCCTGCGCGACGGCCAGCACCCGGCTCTCGAGCGGGGTCGCGTCGGCGGGCAGGCCCGCGGGCCATCCTCGCCCGTCCCAGCGCTCGGAGGCGTGCAGGGCGAGATAGGAAGCATGAGATACGCCGAGGCCCGAGTGGGGCACGCCGAGGCCGGTGTGGAGTGGCGGCTGCGCACCATCGCCGTCGTCCGTCGCGAGCGCGCGAGCGGCGGCGTCGAGCTCGCGACGCTGGCGGCGCGAGATCGCCATCGCGTCGGCGAGCGCACCCGCGTAGAGCCGCGTGGCCGAGGCGGGGTCGAGCGACGAGACCGATCTGGCGGCCGCGAGGCGCTCGAGTGCCAGCTGGGGGAGGAGGATCACGGCCGCCAGGGGCAGGACACCGAGCGCCCCAACCGGCTCGACCAGGGCGACCGTCGCGGCCCCAGCGAGCATCATCCCCAGCACTTCGGGGGCGAAGTCGATGAACTCGCTGCGAATCAACGAGCGCACTCGGTAGCCGCCGAAGAAGGGCCCGAAGCAGAGGCGGGCGACGGCGAAGTTCACGACCCACATCGCGAGCCCGGCGC
>WHSW01000388.1 GCA_009379895.1 Solirubrobacterales bacterium | reverse complement strand
CGACGCGATCGTTGGTCGCGTTCGTTGCCTGACGCCGTGGAATTACTCATCTAGGGATCCCCGCACTCCGCTTTCGTCCAGAGCGGGAGCCGACACGGTCGGCCAGGAGGACCCCTAGGCTCCGGCCTCCACGCGGAAGCGGACATGCCGAGCGTGGCTGCATCGGCGCTCGAGTCAGACGCCGTATCGTCCTGCGGCCGAACGCCCGACCCCCAACCCCATCCGGCGAGGAGCGAGAGATGGACATGATCGAGCACGCGATTCATTGCTTGGGCTTCCAGGCCGAGGGCATAGCCAAGCGGGTTCCGAACAGCGCTAGAACCACGGAGCTCTTGCTCGAAGCAGCCGAGGCCCTCCACCGCGCCGCAGGCGAACGTCATGAGCATCGTGCCCTCGCGACCGATCTAGATGACGACTTCGAGCAAGCACAGCGGGCTCAGCTCGCTCAGGTTGAGGCCGAGCTCGGCCTCGTAATCAACAAGGAGCCGTTCGGAAAGAACTGACGGATGCAGACGCCGCTACACGCGCGTGGCACTCCACCAGTCCAGCTTCGGACGGGGAACGAGCGCTCCGGCCTTGTGCACGAGAGCGAGCCGGGTACTTGAGGCGTGGCGCGCGTTCGCAATCACGCGGAAGGGGCACCCAACGCGTGCCGGACTGCCTGCTGCTCCTCCGCATGGAAACTGGGGCAAGCCGACTCCGAAGCCGAGGACAATGAGGCTAAGGCGGCGGGTAGGGTCTCCCGGTGAAGTTCGTGGTGATGATGCACACCAACCCGACCCACTTGAAGGCGCTGAGCGAGGAG
>WHSW01000387.1 GCA_009379895.1 Solirubrobacterales bacterium | reverse complement strand
TCTTCGATTCGGGGTCGGTGAAGTTGCGTTGCGCCTTCGGCTTGGGCACCGCCTTGTCCGCTGCTACCTGCGCGTTGGCTTCTTCGGTGTCGCGGTCCTCGCCGTGTTTACGTGAACGCGCCCGCGACAGCTCGGCGGCAGCATCGGTGGCCTGCTGCTCCAACGCGGCCTTGGCCTCGCGAATCGTGGCCAGCCGGTCCTCGCGGCGACGCAACTCGGCGGGCGGTTCGTCACCACGCCGGTTCTTGCTGAACCGGGAATCTTCCTCACGGTCGATCCGCTCGGCTTCGGCCAGCAGGTCGGAGACCTCCTGGGCGAGGATCTTCTCCTTCTCACTCATCAGCGCGTAGCTCATCGCCTTACGCCTGCTGGCGTTCGCGCGCCGCGCCGTGCCGTCCAACGCGACCCGCCCCAGCTTGACCATCCCGGCGGCCTGACACAACGCCAACGCCTGCACGAACAGGTGACCGAGCGCGGACAGGTGCCGGCGCCGGAACCGGGCGATCGACCGGAAATCCGGCGCAGACCCGGCGGCCAGCCACCGAAACGCCACCACCTCGGTGCACGCCGCCTCCAGCTTGCGGGAGGAGCGCACCCCGGTGCAGTAGCCATAGAGCAGCACCCGCAGCATCAGGCGCGGGTCGTACGGCGGGGCACCACGGCCCTCGGTGAACGCCGCGAGGACCCGGGACAGGTCCAGATGCTCATCAACCAACTCAGCGACGAACCGGGCCAGATGCTCGGCAGGCAGCCACTCATCCAGCGACGGCGGCAACAAGAACTGCTGGTCCGGGTCGAACCGCCGGAACATCT
>WHSW01000386.1 GCA_009379895.1 Solirubrobacterales bacterium | reverse complement strand
GAGGACGACATCGCCGGCGGCCAGCGGCGACGAACCGGAGAGCACAGTGGGCTGGATGAACTCGTCGCCCTCGCCACGGCCATACGCCGCCGCGATGGCCGCTTCTCCGTCATCGGCCAGCTCGCCGACGCCGTACACGATCGCGTCGTAGGCGAGGCGGGTCCGGTCCCACCGCCCGTCCCGATCCATGGCGTAGTAGCGTCCGCTGACGGTCGCCAGCGTTGCATGGCCCGCGGTCCGCGCGAGGAGCGCGGGGAGGAAGCCGTCGGCGGAGCGGGGCGGCGTGTCGCGGCCGTCGGTGAACGCGTGGAGCAGCACGCGATCTGGCGGCAGCCCCTCGGCCGCGGCGAGCTCGACGGTAGCGAGGATGTGCTCGTCGATGGCGTGGATCCCACCGGGGCCGATCAGCCCCATCAGGTGCAGCTGACCGCCGCGCTCGAGCGCCGCGCGACAGGCCCCCACGAGGGCCGGTGCATCCCGGAACGACCCGTCCTCGATCGCCTTCGATATGCGCGGCAGGTCCTGGAGGACTCGGAAGCCGGCGCCGAGGTTCAGGTGGCCGACCTCGCTGTTCCCCATCTGCCCGGCAGGCAGGCCCACGGCCTCTCCCGATGCCTCGAGGCGCGCCGTCGGCCATTCATCGGTCAACCGCCGCCATAGCGGCATGCGAGCGGCCGGCACGGCGTCGCGGGCGGGGTCGTCACCGATGCCGAACCCGTCGAGGATGACGAGGGTGACCGTCACGCGCCGGCCGCCGCGGCCAGGATCGCCGCGAAGACGTCCGGCTTGAGCGATGCCCCACCGACGAGCGCGCC
>WHSW01000385.1 GCA_009379895.1 Solirubrobacterales bacterium | reverse complement strand
CCTCGACCGAGTTGATGGAGCGCATGGGACGGGGAGTCGTCGAGGATCGCCCGCGTCTGCACATCGAAGCCGGCGAGGCGGGCTCGCGCGGCCGCGAGGATGCGATCGGAGTCCTCCTGGAGGGCCGCCTCGAGCTCCTCGCTGGCGAGCAGGTGATCGCGATAGGGGATCACCGTCGCGACCAGCGGCGTCGCGGCGAGGCACTCGGCGAGGGCGGCGCCGAGCGAGAGCGCGTCCTCGCCGTTCTCAGATCCGTCGTATCCGATGATCAGCTCGCGCGGCATCGACGCTCCTCTCTTCGCTCGATGTGACCGTACGGATGCGTGGGCGCGTGTCCCTCCGCGGCGAGCACCTGACCGCGGCCAGTAGTGAGCACGTAGCTCGGCGGAGCGTCGGTCACCGCGGACAGCCTCGGCGTCGATGAGGATCCAACCTCCTACCCGTCGGCGCTCGCCGTCGCCTCGGCCTCAACGTTCGTCTCGGCGCGCTCGGCGCTGACGATCGTCCCCGCCTCGCCGCGTAGTGCCGCCGCGGCGTCATCGAGGGCCGCGATGGTCGCGATCCCGCGGGTGGCCTCGACGAAGCGGCACGCGGCCTCGACCTTGGGGCCCATCGATCCGGCTGGCAGGTCGAGCGCCCGTAGCTCGGCGGGCGTCCCCCGGCCGATTGGGCGGGCCGTCGGCCTGCCGTGGTCGATCTCGACCGCCGGGACGTCGGTGAGCAGCAACAGGGCGTCGGCGCCGATCTCACGTGCGAGCAGCGCAGCGGCGAGGTCCTTGTCGATCACCGCCTCGACGCCGTGCAGGCGCCCGTGGGCA
>WHSW01000384.1 GCA_009379895.1 Solirubrobacterales bacterium | reverse complement strand
GTGCGCGCAGGCCGGGATGGTCAAGGTCGGGCTGGTCGCGGTGGACGGCACCAAGATGGGCTGCCCGGCGGCGTTGGCCGCCAACCGCACCAAGAGCCACATCGACGAGCAGGTCGCGACGATGTTAGCCGAGGCCGCCGAGGTCGATGCGAGAGAGGACGCCTTGTTCGGGGCCGATGCGCGAGGGGACGAGCCGCCCGCGCAGCTGCGCGGGGCGAAGGCCCGCCGCGAGCGGTTCACCGCCGTCAAGGAGCAGCTGGACGCCGCCGCAGCCAAGGCGCAGGCCGATCATGAACAGCATCTGGCCGAACGGGCCGCGAAGGAGCAGGCCAGCGGACAGAAGCTGCGTGGCCGTAAACCCAAGCCACCGCCGCCGGCGGCCGAGGCGAAGGCGAACACCTCAGACCCCGAGAGCCGGATCATGAAGACCAAGGACGGCTACGTGCAGGGCTACAACGCCCAAGCGGTCGCCACCGAGGACCAGATCGTGGTGGCCGCCGAGGTCACCGACGAGCACAACGACCACGCCCAGCTGCATCCGATGATCGCGGCCACGAACCAGTCGCTGACCGACGCCGGCATCGACGACAGACCCGGGCAGCTGCTCGCCGATGCCGGCTACTGCAGCGAGGACAACCTCGCCGGACTGACCGAGCAGGACCCGGACTGCTTCATCGCGACCCGTAACACCCGTCGCAACCCCCAGCCGCGCTGTGGCCGGCGCGGGCCGCTGCCCGCGGAGACGGCCTTGGTCGACAAGATGGACCGGAAGGTCTCCACGAAAGCCGGCCGGGCGGTCTACCAGAAGCGGCAACACATCATCGAGCCCGTCTTC
>WHSW01000383.1:582-842 GCA_009379895.1 Solirubrobacterales bacterium | reverse complement strand
AGCGTCGCGACGATCTTGGCCAGCTGCAGCGGGTGGCGGTAGGGGAAGACCATGACCAGCGGACCCAACAGGATCCGCTCGGTGCTGGCCGCGAGGGCTGCCAGGGTGGTCGTTGCCTCGAGCATCGAGCTGCCGTAGACGACGCCATCCTGGGTGCTCGCCCGCGACAGCATGCGGTCACCGACGAACAGCCCGTCGAAGCCCAGCTCCTCGGCGCGCCGCGCCCACGCGCGCATCCGGGTGAACGCGTCGCGCGTGTC
>WHSW01000383.1:0-572 GCA_009379895.1 Solirubrobacterales bacterium | reverse complement strand
CGGCCGGTCGGTTGGGGTGGCCCGCACGGGCACGTCAGGCGCCCAGGTAGGCGGCCTGCAGCCGCTCGTTGGCCAGCAGCTCGTCGGCCGGCGCCGTCATCGTCACCCGGCCCTGCTCGAGCACGTATCCGCGCGACGACATTTCCAGCGCCTCGCCGACGTTCTGTTCCACGAGCAGCATCGTCAGGCCCTGGTCGCGCAGCGTGCGGATCAGGGCGAAGACCGACTCGATGACGATCGGCGCGAGGCCGAGCGAGGGTTCGTCCAGCATCAGCAGCCGTGGCTTGGCCATGAGCCCGCGCGCCAGCGCGCACATCTGCTGTTCGCCCCCGGATAGCTGACCGGCGAGCTGGTCGCATCGCTGGGCGAGCACGGGGAAGAGGTCGAGCACCTCGGCGAGCGTCGCCGCGCGGACCCGGCGGGCGGCGCGGTGATGCGCGCCCAGCTGCAGGTTCTCTCGCACGGTGAGGAATGGGAACAGCTGGCGGCCCTCGGGCACCAGCACCAGGCCCGAGCCGACCGTCTCGTGTGCGGCGCGGCCGCGTAGCTCCTGCCCGTCGAACCGGATCGTG
>WHSW01000382.1 GCA_009379895.1 Solirubrobacterales bacterium | reverse complement strand
CGGCACCTGGAGGAGCCCGGCCACTTCGCGATACGTGTACCCGCGGTAGTAGGCGAGGCGCACCGAGTCGCGCTGCAGGTCGGTCAGCGAATCGAGGCACCGGTGCACCCGCTCGGCCTGCATCCGGTCCTCGACCACCTCGCTCACCTGGTCGTACGACGTGTCCTCCCGGTAGGCACGGATCTCGCGCTGGTCGGCGGCCTCCTCCGACCGTACGCGGTCGACGGCCCTGCGGTGCACGATCGTCATCACCCAGGCGAGTGCGGTGCCGTGGGTCGGCGTGGTCGGGCTGCTTATCCTCGGCTCCAGCCTCAACATCATCGCGCTGAACCCCGCCGACAACGGGCTGCATCTCGCGAGCGCGGTGCTGCTCCTCGCGGTCGGTCTGGCCACGGACAGGAAGACCGCGGCGGCGCGGCGGGCAACAGTCGATCGGGCATGAGCCGGTGTGGCTACGGTCACCCCTGGTACCCGTAGCCACACGACGAGGTGGGCCGGCGGTCGCCGGAGCCAGGGCGGTCCGGATACCTCACCCAGTACGCCGAGTTGGTCAAGCCGCTGCCGCAGGGCGCGGTGCTCCGCGGAGCACCACCGAGCGTGCGGCGGCCGTGTCCGCGTGACAGCCGCACGCCCGCGCGAGGTTGCCGGTCGGGGTGTCCTCGTCGCACAGTGTGACCGTGTTTCCGCGGGCGGGAGGTCTCGCCCGCGGGCCGGTCGTTCCCGGTATGGGTCGAACCGGCGAGCGAGGAGGTGGGATGGGTTCTCCGCCAGCTGCGTACCAACCGAAGGCCGGCAGCGTCCTGGACGTGGACAGGGGCTTCTACGACCGGCTCGCCGGGCGTATC
>WHSW01000381.1 GCA_009379895.1 Solirubrobacterales bacterium | reverse complement strand
CAAGGCCAATGCGGTCGCGAGGGCCGCGTACATCGCCGGATCCTGCAGGAGCAGCAACAGGTTCGCCTCGTCGGGATCGACGAACGCGAGCGGGCCGAACGCGGTCGCTGCCACTCCCGCGACGGTGGGCAACCGGCGCGGCGACGCGTACGACACGGCCGCGCAGACGAACCCCACCGCCGGGACGGCGACGGCCAGCCAGAGCCCACCGACCCGCGGGGACGCGCCCGCGACCAGAATGACCACGGTGACGCTGCCGACCAGGCCACCGAGCAGGCTGGCCTTGATCCTGGACCAGTCGTGGGCGAGATCACGCCAGACCGGCGCCAGCAGCACCGCCGCGAACCAGCCGAGCGCCGCCGCGAGGAGACCCGCGACGACGGTGTCCGCGATCCCGCCGAGCGCGCCGTAGAACACCCAGGGCAGCAGGGTGAGAGCGCCGGCGGCCAGGGCCACCAGCGAACCGCCGTCGCCCTTCGCCCTGGCGACCGCGAACGCCGGCAACCGGGACAGCACGATCGCGGACCCGGCGAGCGCGGCGGCGAGGACGAGGCTGCTGGCCAGGCTCGCCGTGCTGGGCAGCAGCCGCACAGGAGCCAGCAGCAGAACCGCCGCCGCGACGGCCGTCCAGGCCCGCGCCACCACCTTGGCACCGAGCGCAGGCGTTCGCGTATCCATGAACTCCAGCGTCTTGCGGATGTCCTCGCCGGTGATCACGCCTTTCTCGATCAGGAGCTCCTTGATCGCGTGCACCATGATCTCGTACTCACCCGCCCCCTCGGTGACCTCGATCGGATCGTGCAGGTGGTTGTGGCCGTGGTGGTGATGGTCGTGATCATGACTGTGATCA
>WHSW01000380.1 GCA_009379895.1 Solirubrobacterales bacterium | reverse complement strand
TTCATGCTCATGCTGCATGAGTCTATCCGAAAACAATGTTGGACAGGCAATGGTCGGCTGGATGAGGCTGGCTCTCCAGACCACGCTGACCCCACACGAAAGGCGCACATGGCGACTAGCGAGGTCCTCGTGCAGGACGAAGGAAGTTGCCGGCACCTGGTACTGAACCGGCCGGAGCGCTTGAACGCGGTCAGCGAAGGGCTGTACACCCAGAGCCTCAGCGCGTTGCGTGAGGCGGAGCGGGACCGCGACGTGCGATGCGTCGTGATCTCAGGGGCAGGCAAGGCGTTCTGCGCCGGGGCCGACCTCAAGGCGCACGGGTCTGGCACGCGGACCGCCGAGCAGCGAACCGAGTACGTTGAGCTCGGGCAACGAGTGTGCGCACAGATCCAGCAGATGGGGACACCCGTCATCGCCCAGGTGCACGGCTACGCCCTCGGCGGGGGAGCGGAGATCGCGACCTCAGCTGACTTCCTGGTAGTCGCCCAAGACGCACAGATCGGCTTCCCCGAGGTGAAGATCGGGACCTACCTGGGCGGAGGAGTCACCCATCGGCTGCCCCGGCTCATCGGCCTGCGACGCGCGACGCGGCTGCTGCTCCTGGGTGAGCAGATCGACGGTGCCGAAGCGCTAGCGGCAGGACTGGCACATGCTGCCCCGTCCCAGGAGGACCTGGCCGCGACGACAACGGAGCTCGTCGAGCAGCTGTCCCGGAACGCACCGCAGTCGATCAGCCGCATCAAGGCCGCGCTGGCAACCAACCGGTCGCTGGAGGAAACATTCGCATCCGAGGCAGCCGACCTGCTGGCCATCATGGAAACCCAAGACTGGGCCGAAGGGGTAGCGGCCTTC
>WHSW01000037.1 GCA_009379895.1 Solirubrobacterales bacterium | reverse complement strand
CGAGATCCTCACCAAAGCGACCAAACAACAACCCACTTCAGGAACGCTGCACTAGCGGCGCAGATACTGGACGAGCTCGGCGCGCTGGCGCTCCGAGAGGCCGCCGATCGTCTTCGAGGGCGAGATCCGGCATTGGGTCAGGATCTTGTTCGCCTTCACGCGGCCGTACTTGGGCACCGCCAGGATCATGTCGAAGGCCTTCGCCGACATCACGTACTCGGGCGGATCGGCCAGCAGCTTCTCGATCCTGCGCTTGCCGGCCTTCAGATCGCGCTTCAGCTGGGCGCGCGCCGAGCGGATCTCATTCGCCCTGCGAAGGGCCCGCATCCGCTGCTCGCGAGACCTCTCGGGAACGGCGGTGGTGGTGGTCTCGACGGCGGGCACGGACGGCCGCGATTATAAGCACGACTCCCCGAGGCACAAGCCCAACCTCCGCCTTTTGGTCGAAATTCGGTTCGACCTCAACTTGAGGTGGACACAAGGCCGGCGACGGGCAGACCCGAGAGGCCTCGCAGGTCGAGCGCCGCGGCGAGCTCGGAGCGCACCCGTTCGGCCGCCAGCGGGTCGCGAAAGCTCGCCGTGCCGACCGCCACCGCGCTCGCGCCGACCGAGAGCATCGCGAGCGCGTCCGCGCCCGACTCGATGCCTCCCATCCCGACCACCGGGATCGAGACCTCCGCGGCGACGCGGCGCACCTGATCGAGGGCGAGCGACCGGATCGCGGGGCCCGAGAGGCCGCCGCTGCCGGCCCCCAGCCAGGGGGCCAGCGTCCGTGGCTCGAGCGCCGTGGCGCGCAGCGTGTTGATCAACGAGACGGCGTCGGCGCCGCCCTCCTCGGCCGCTCGCGCGACCGCCGCCGGGTCCGCGCAGTTGGGCGTCAGCTTGACGATCAGCGGTTTGTCGGTCAGCGGTCGCAGCGACCCGAGCAGGGCCAGCGTCTCGGCCGGGCGCTCGCCGACGATCAGCCCCGAGTGGACGTTCGGGCACGAGACGTTGAGCTCGAGCGCCGCCACCTCGACGCGGCCGGCGACCCGCTCGACCAGGACCCCGAAGCCGTCGCGACTGGGCGCCATGACCGAGACGCAGAGCGGCACCGGCAGGGCCGCGAGGCGCGGCAGGTCGTCGTCCAGAAAGCCCGCGAGGCCCTTGTTCGGCAGGCCGATCGAGTTGACCATCCCGGCCGGGGTCTCATACAGGCGCGGCGCCGGGTTGCCGGCCCGCGGCTCGGGCGTGATCGTCTTCGAGACGTAGAGGCTGAACGGCAGGCGCGCGTCGAGCTCGTCGCCGAACGCGCGCCGCGCCGCGATCGCGTCGAAGGTGCCCGAGCCGTTGAGGATCGGGTGCTCGAGGCGCAGGCCGCAGAGGTCGAGCCCGAGGTCCACCGTCAATGCCCCGAGCCGGCGACCAGCGCGGTCTCGATCCGGTCCGCCCCGACCACCGGGCCGTCCACGCAGAGCCTCAGGTAGCCGCCCCCGCGCAGCGGCACCGCGCAGCCGAAGCAGGAGCCGAAGCCACACGCCATCGGCGCCTCCATCGCGAGCTCGGCGGGAACCTCGCCGGCGGCGCACAGCCCGCGCACCGCCTCGAGCATCGCCGGCGGCCCGCACGCGTAGACCGCGGCGCCGGCCGCCTCGTCGCCCTCGAGCAGCACGGCGAGCAGGTCGGTGACGTACCCCTGGTGGCCGGTGTGGCCGTCCTCGGAGGCGGTACGGACCTCCGAGGACATCCGGGGGGCTCTGCCCCCCGGCGACCCCGCGGGGGAGCACGCGAACAGCTCCAGGCCGCCGGCGTGGCGGCGGTCGCGAAAGCCGAGCAGGACCCGCTGCGCCACGCCCCGCGCGGCGAGCTCGCGCCGCAGCAGCGCGAGCGGCGCGATCCCGATCCCGCCGCCGACCAGGATCGCTCCGGCCGCCGTGGGGGCCAGCTCGCCCAGCGCCGAGAACGGCCGTCCGAGCGGGCCGGTGATCGCCAACGCCTCCCCCTCCCGCAGGGCGGCGAGCGCCTCGGTGCCCGGGCCGACCGCCTCGAGCAGGAAGTCGAGCCGCACGCCCTCGCCCGCCCGCTCGACCTCGGCGACCGAGAACGCCCGCGGCAGGTACGGCCTGCCCCCGGGCCCGCCCCAGCGATCGGTGGCGAGCATGTAGAACTGCCCCGGGCGCGGCTCGGGTCCCTCGCGGTCGAGCGCCGAGACGATCCGGTATCCGCCGCTCGCCCGGTTGGCGACGACCTCGCAGCGGCGCCGGCCGAACGGCGCGAGCACCCGCTCGGTCACCTCGGCCTCGCCGCCCGCGGCGCGCCCGCGGCGCGCGCGGGGTGCAGCTCCTGCAACGACACCGGCTCCGCCTCGCTCGCGCCGCTCGCGAAGATCGCCCGCGCGGCGGCGGAGGCGCCGGTCATCGTCGTGATGCAGGGGATCCCGCGGCGCACCGCGGCGCGGCGGATCTCGTAGCCGTCCGAGCGCGCGCCGCCGCCGGTCGGCGTGTTGATCACCATGTCGACCTCGCCGTTGCGGATGAAGTCGACCACGTGCGGCGACCCCTCGGCGATCTTGTTGATCGACTCGACCGCGATCCCCATCCGCGAGATCGCCTGCGCCGTGCCGCGGGTGGCGATGATCCGAAAGCCGAGGTCCCCGAAGCGTGCCGCGAGCTGGGTGGCGGCCGCCTTGTCGGCGTCGGTGACCGTGATGAACACCGTGCCCTTCGAGGGCAGCGAGTTGCCGGCGGCCGCCTGCGCCTTGCCGAATGCGGTCGGAAAGTCGCCCGCGATGCCCATCACCTCGCCGGTCGACTTCATCTCCGGGCCGAGCACCGAGTCGGCGCCGGCGAAGCGGGCGAACGGCATCACCGCCTCCTTGACCGAGATGTGGCCGTTTCGCATCGACGGCAGCTCGATCTCGGCCAGCGGCTCGCCGAGCATCAGCCGGCAGGCGATCTTCGCCAGCGGGGCGCCGATCGCCTTGGAGACGAACGGCACCGTGCGCGAGGCGCGCGGGTTGGCCTCGATCACCTGCAGGCGCCCGCCGGCGACCGCGTACTGGACGTTGATCAGCCCGATCACCCCGAGCTCGAGCGCGATGCGGTCCGTGGTCGCGCCGATCTCGGCCAGCATCTCCTCGCCGAGGCTCAGCGGCGGGATCACGCAGGCCGAGTCGCCCGAGTGCACGCCGGCCTCCTCGACGTGCTGCATGATCCCGGCGACCTCGCAGGTCTCGCCGTCGCAGAGCGCGTCGACGTCGACCTCGATCGCGTCCTCGAGGAAGCGATCGAGGAGCAGCGGGTGCTCCTGGTCGGCTCTCACGTGGCGTTCGAGGTAGGTCGCCAGAGCATCTCCGTGGTAGCAGATCTCCATCGCCCGGCCGCCGAGCACGTAGGAGGGCCGAACGAGCAGCGGAAAGCCGACGTCCTCGGCGATCATCGCCGCCTCCTCGGCCGAGTGGGCGGTGCCGTAGGGCGGGTGGGCGATCTCGAGGCGGCGCAGCAGGGCGCCGAACCGGCCGCGGTCCTCGGCGAGGTCGATCGCGTCGACCGGCGTGCCGAGCAGCGGCACCCCGGCGGCCTCCAGGTCGTGGGCGAGGCGCAGCGGCGTCTGGCCGCCGAACTGGACGATCACCCCCTCTGGGCGCTCGACCTCGATCACCGCGAGCACGTCGGCGGCGGTCAGCGGCTCGAAGTAGAGCCGGTCGGAGGTGTCGTAGTCGGTCGAGACGGTCTCGGGGTTGCAGTTGATCATCACCGCGTCGCGGCCCGACTCGCGCACGGTCATCGCCGCGTGCACGCAGCAGTAGTCGAACTCGATCCCCTGCCCGATCCGATTCGGCCCCGAGCCCAGGATGACAACCGACTCGCGGTCCCCGCGGCGGACCTCGCCGACCAGGCCGGTCGCGTGCTCCGCTTCGCGTCCGCGCGCGACCGGGTTTGCGGCGGGACGCTCGTGCGCGGAGTAGTAGTAGGGGGTGCGGGCCTCGAACTCGGCGGCGCAGGTGTCGACCGAGCGGAAGCTGCGCTCGAGCCCCGCGGTGCCGTCGCCGTCGGTGGCCAGGGCGCGCAGCTCGCGCAGGAACCAGGGGGCGATCGCGGTGCGCCGCGCCAGCTCCTCGACCTCGGTGCCGCGGCGAAAGGCCTCGAGGACGAGGTCGAAGCGCTCGGGTCGGGGCGTCTCGAGGCGCCCGAGCAGCTCCCCGGTGTCGGCCGGGAGCTCGGGCTCGGCGTCGAGCTCGCGCGAGCGCATCGCCTTCGCGAACGACTCGCGGAAGGTGCGCCCGATCGCCATCGCCTCGCCGACCGACTTCATGTGCGTGCTCAGCGACCCCTCGGCGCCGGGGAACTTCTCGAACGCGAAGCGCGGCACCTTGGTGACCACGTAGTCGATCGTCGGCTCGAAGGAGGCCGGGGTGACCCCGGTGATGTCGTTATCGATCTCCTCGAGCGCGTAGCCGACCGCGAGCTTGGCGGCGATCTTGGCGATCGGGAAGCCGGTCGCCTTCGAGGCCAGCGCCGAGGAGCGCGAGACGCGAGGGTTCATCTCGATGATCACGACCTCGCTCGTCTCAGGGTCGACGCCGAACTGGATGTTGGAACCGCCGGTCTCGACCCCGACCGCCCGGATCACGCGCAGCGCCTGGTCGCGCAGCTCCTGATAGACGCCGTCGGTGAGCGTCTGCGCCGGGGCGACCGTGACGCTGTCGCCGGTGTGAACGCCCATCGGGTCGACGTTCTCGATCGAGCAGATGACGACCACGTTGTCGTTTCGGTCGCGCATCACCTCGAGCTCGAACTCGCCCCAGCCGAGCACCGACTCCTCGACCAGCACCTGGTTGATCGGGCTCGCGGCCAGCCCCTCGGAGACCACCTGGCGCAGCTCGGTCTCGGTGCGGCCCACACCCCCGCCCTCACCCCCGAGCGTGAACGCCGGGCGGACGATGGCCGGCAACGTGATCGTGCCCGCAGCGAAGCCCCGCTCGGCCTCCCCGACGCTCTCGACGACGACCGACCACGGCACCCGCAGCCCGGCGGCCTCCATCGTGTCGCGGAACGCCTGGCGATCCTCGGCGCGGTGGATCGCCTCGTAGTCGGCCCCGATCAGCTCGACCCCGAAGCGCTCCAGGGTGCCGTCGTCGTGCAGCGCCTTGGCCAGGTTGAGCGCGGTCTGGCCCCCGAGCGTCGGCAGCAGCGCGTCGGGGCGCTCGCGGTCGATGATCCGCGCCACCGAGGCCGGGTCCAGGGGCTCGACGTAGGTGCGGTCGGCGAACTCGGGGTCGGTCATGATCGTCGCCGGGTTCGAGTTGACGAGCACCACCTCGTAGCCGTCGGCGAGCAGCGCCTTGCACGCCTGCACGCCCGAGTAGTCGAACTCGGCCGCCTGGCCGATCACGATCGGCCCCGAGCCGATCAGCAGGATCTTGTCGATGTCCTCGCGCCTAGGCACCGACGGCGCCTCCCTGACCGTGGGCGCAAGCTTCGCGCCGATCCCGGCTCACGCCGCCAGCTCCAGGAAACGGTCGAACAGATGGCGCGCGTCGTGCGGACCCGGCCCGGCCTCGGGGTGGTACTGGACCGTGGCGCCGGGCACGTCGCGCAGGACCAGGCCCTCGACCGTGCGGTCGTAGAGGTTGAGGTGGGAGAGCTCGGCGGCGCCGAAGTCGGTCTCCCAGCGCACCGGCTCATCGGCCTCGATCGTCTCGCCGCCGCCGGGGGGGCGGACCGCGAAGCCGTGGTTCTGCGAGGTGATATCGATCCTCCCCGTGGCCAGCTCCTTGACCGGGTGGTTGGCGCCGCGGTGGCCGAACGGCAGCTTGAACGTGTCCAGCCCGACCGCCCGGCAGAGCAGCTGATGGCCGAGGCAGATGCCGACCACGGGCCGTTTGCCGACCAGCTCGCGCACCGTGTCGACCACGTAGTCCACCGCCGCCGGGTCGCCTGGGCCATTGGCCAGGAAGACCAAATCCGGTTGCGCCGCGAGCACCGTCTCGGCGGGCGCCGAGCACGGCAAGAGCGTCAACCGGCAATTCCGTTCGCGGAACTGCCGAATGATGCTCAGCTTGATGCCGGTGTCAAGCGCGACGACGTGCGGGCCGTCGCCGTCGATCTCGACCGCCTCGTCCGGGCTGACGACCGCGGCCAGGTCGGCGCCCGCCATCGAGGGCTCGGCGGCGACTCGTTCGCGGGCCTCGCCGACCCCGACCTCGGCGGCGAAGATGCCGCCGCGCATCGCGCCGCGGTCGCGGATGTGACGGACCAGGGTCCGGGTGTCGACGCCGCTGATCGCCAGCGCGCCGCACGCCTCGAGCCAGTCCAGCCAGCCGCCCTCGGCGTCGGCCGCGTCCTCATCGTTGTGGGCATCGCGCATGATCACCCCGCGGGCCTGCGCCCGATCGGACTCCATGGCCGCGGCGGCGACGCCGTAGTTGCCGATCAGCGGGTAGGTGAAGGTGATGATCTGGCCCGCGTAGCTGGGGTCGGTGACCGCCTCCTGATAGCCGGTCATCGCGGTGTTGAAGACGACCTCGCCGGTGACCTGGGCACCGCCCGCGAGCAGCTCGCCCGCGAAGGAGGTGCCGTCCTCGAGCAGCACGTAGCCGGCGCGTGGCGCGCGGCCGTCGGCGGGCCGGCGGCTCACGACGCGTTCGGCGCGTATTCGATGACCAGTGCCTGCACGCGCTTGAAGGCCGGCGCGTCGGAGCCCCGCAGGAGCTCGAAGAGCGCCGTCTCGACGCTGGTCACCACGGCGCCGGCGCGCTCCATCTTCGCCAGCCCGAGCTCGCGGTTGGCCTCGGTGCGCGAGCCGACCGCATCGGCGGCCACGTGGGCCTCGATCCCGTCGGCGAGCAGGTCGAGGACCGTCTGGTTGACGCAGACGTGGGTCTCGATGCCGCAGACGAGCGCCTGGTCACGACCGGCGAGGTCGAAGCCCTGCGCCTCGGTGGCCGAGAAGCGCACCTTGTCGACCGGCTCGAGATCGGCGGGCAGGCGCTCGGCGACCTCCGCCACGGTCCCCCCCAGGCCCTTCGGGTACTGCTCGGTGACCACGATCGGGACGCCGATCTGCGCGGCGCCATCGGCCAGGACCGCGCACGCCCGGGCGACCTCGTCGAAGCTCGGCAGCGCCTTGCGAAAGGCCTCCTGTACGTCGATCAGGACCAGCGCCGCGCGCTCCGGATCGAGCTTTCCGCCGGCGGGCTGCTGCGCGCGCATCACGCCACCCCCATCGCGAAGCTGCGCTGCCGGTAGGCGACCCTGCCCGCGGCGACCGTCATCAGCACCCGCCCGCGCAGCCGCGCGCCGGCGAAGCAGGAGTTCTGCGAGCGGCTCTCCCAGCCCTCGGCGCCCACCTCCCACTCGGCCTCCGTGTCGACCAGGACCAGGTTCGCCTCCGCGCCGGGGGCGACCCGCGGCGCGCGAAAGCCGAACGGCTCCGCGCCGCCGCTGAGCCGCTCGACGACGGTGGCGAGGTCGAGCACGCCGGGCAGCACGAGCTCGGTGAAGATCGCCGCGAACGCGGTCTCGAGCCCGATCGTGCCCATCGCCGCCTGCTCGAAGGGCACCTCCTTCTCGTCGCTGGAGTGCGGCGCGTGGTCGGTGGCGATGCAGTCGATGGTCCCCGCGCGCAGGCCGTCGATCAGCGCGCGGCGGTCGTCCTCGGTGCGCAGCGGCGGGTTCATCTTGAAGCTCGCGTCGAGGCCGCGCACGCGCTCGTCGGTGAGCGTCAGGTGGTGTGGGCTCGCCTCGCAGCTGACCGCCACCCCGGCCGCCTTCGCCGCCTCGACCACCGCCACGGATTCGGCGGCCGAGAGATGCTGGACGTGAACCCGAGCGCGCTCGAAGGCGGCGATCTGGGCGTCGCGGGCGATCATGGTCGACTCCGAGATCGAGGGGATGCCCTCGATCCCGAGCGCCGCCGAGACGGCCCCCTCGTGCATCGAGCCGCGGCCCGAGAGCTCGGGGTCCTCCTCGTGCAGGGCGATCGGCAGGTCGACGAGGCGCTGGTACTGAAGCGCGCGGCGCATCACCCGGGCGCTTCGGATCGGCACCCCGTCGTCGGAGAAGCCGACCGCCCCGGCGTCGGCGATCTCCGACATCTCGGTCAGCTCCTCACCCGACATCGTCCGGGTCACGCAGGCGAGGAAGCCGAGCGGGACCGTCGCCTGCGCGCGGGCGCGCTCGCGCAGCGCGGCGACGTCGGGGGCGGAGTCGGTGGGCGGCTCGGTGTTCGCCATCGCCAGCGCCCCGCAGAAGCCGCCCGCCGCGGCGGCCCGCGAGCCGGTCTCGAGGTCCTCTTCGTCCTCGCGCCCGGGGGTGCGCAGGTGGACGTGGGGGTCGAAGAAGGCCGCGAACACGCTCAGGCCCTCGGCCTCGACGACCTCGGCACCGGGCACCTCGGCCGCCCCGGCGCCGGCGAGCTCGGCGACCTGGCCGTCGCGGACGACGACGTCGTGAGCCCCGTCGACGCCGGCCCGGGGATCGAGCACCCGCGCACCGCGCAGGACCAGGTCGCGTTCGGGCCCCGCCTCGCCCCCACGCCAATCGAGCGAGGAGATCGGGCGCGTCGCGGCGCTCACGCGGGCTCGCCGATCGGGGTCGGCGCGGGCAGCTCGGCATCGCGGTCCGCGGCGCCCGCGCCGCGCGGCTCGCCGCCGGCGAGCAGCTCGTAGAGGATCGCCATGCGGACCACCAGGCCGCTCTCGACCTGGGCGGTGATCAGCGAGGCGGGGCCGTCGACCACCTCGGGCGAGAGCTCGACCCCGCGGTTGACCGGCCCCGGGTGCATGAGCAGCTGGCGCGCGCCGAGCCGGCGCGAGTCGATCTGGTAGTGGGCCACGTACTCGCGCACCGAGGGCACGAAGGACTCGCTCATGCGCTCGCGCTGCATCCGCAGCGCGTAGACGACGTCCGCCTCGCCGAGCGCGTCCAGGTCGTGTGCGACCTCGACTCCCAGCGCCTCGGTGATCCCGCGGGGGATCAGGCTCGGCGGGCCGCAGACGGTGACCTCGGCCCCCATCATCCGAAAGCAGAGCGCGCACGAGCGCGCGACCCGGCTGTGCAGGACGTCGCCGACGATCCAGATCCGCTTGCCGTCGAGATCCTCGCGGCGCCTGCCGTCGACGGCGCCGAGGCGGTCGAGCAGCGTGTAGGCGTCGAGCAGCGCCTGGCTCGGGTGCTCGTGCTTGCCGTCGCCCGCGTTTATGACCGCCGCCGAGGTCCAGCCGGTGACCAGGTTGGCCGCCCCGGCGTAGGGGTGGCGGATCACGATCGCCGCCGGCGCGTAGGCCGACAGGGTGGCGATCGTGTCGCGCAGCGACTCGCCCTTGTCGACCGCCGAGCCGGCCGACTTGACCGCGACGACGTCAGCGGACAGGCGCTTGGCGGCGAGCTCGAAGGAGGAGCTCGTGCGCGTGCTCGACTCGTAGAAGAGGCTGACGATCGTGCGCCCGCGCAGGGTCGGCACCTTCTTGATGTCGCGCCGGCCGACCTCCGCGAAGCTGCGCGCGCGGGCCATGATCCGATCGACGTCGGCTCGCTCGAGGTCCTCGATCGCGAGCAGGTGCCTCATCCGTCCTCCTTCGTCGCGGCCGCGCCGACCGCGGTCGTTCGTTCGATCGCCACCTCGTCGACCTCATCGATCTCCTCGAGCCTCACGAAGACCCGCTCGTCGCGCGCCGTGGGCAGGTTCTTGCCGACGTAGTCGGGGCGGATCGGAAGCTGGCGGTGGCCCCGGTCGGCGAGCACCGCGAGCTGCACCCGCTCCGGTCGCCCGTAGTCGAAGAGCGCGTCGATCGCCGCCCGCGCCGTGCGGCCGGTGAACAGGACGTCGTCGACGAGCACCACGGTGCGACCGTCGAGGTCGAAGTCGAGGTGCGAGGAGTGGACCACGGGCTGCGCGGCGGGGTCGCGCCCCGGCAGGTCGTCGCGATAGAAGGAGATGTCGAGGTCGCCGAGCGGGACCTCGGAGCCGGTCAGCTCGCCGACCAGGGCGTGCAGGCGGCGGGCGATCACGGCGCCTCGCGTGTGGATCCCGACCAGGGCCATCGCCGGCGCGGGGGCGGCCACGGGTTGTGGCTCGGACGCGATCGCCGCCTCGGCGTCGGGATTCTTCTCGACGATCTCGTGCGCGATCCGCACCAGCGTGCGGCGGAGATCATCGCGGCCGAGGACGACCCTCTCGGGCTCGGGTGTCATACGCCCTTCCTGGCCTCGCTGGACCGGGTTAAAGGAACCGACGCGACCAGCCTAGCAGCGGCCGCGGCGCGCTCGGCGAGGCGCGCGGGCCTCCCGACGCGCCCGGACGAATCCGGGCCGCGCCCGCCGCCGACTCCCCCGGGAGGCCGCCTCGGGCAATGACATGATCTGGCTCGTGAGCGACGAGGTCGCCCAGCTGATCGACGTGCACAGCGCCGCCGGTCGCCGCTTCGAGGCCGGCGGCCTGCACAGCTTCGTCCGCGAGCAGGGCAGTGGCCCCGACGTCGTGCTCCTGCACGGCGTCCCGACCAGCTCCTTCCTCTATCGCAAGGTGCTGCCGCCGCTCGCCGACCAGGGGATGCGAGCGCTCGCGCTCGACCTCCCCGGCCTGGGCCTCGCCGACCGCCCCGAGGACTTCGACTACTCGTGGAGCGGGCTCGCGCGCTGGCTCGGCGAGGCGGTGGACGCGCTCGGGCTCGAGCGCCTGCACCTCGTCGTCCACGACATCGCCGGCCCGATCGGCTGTCAGTGGGCGATCGCGGACCCCGGGCGGGTGCTGTCGCTGACCGTGCTCAACACGATGCTCGACCCGGCGGCCTTCCGGCGGCCGTGGATGATGCGCCCGTTCGCGACCCGTGGCGCCGGCGAGGCCTGGCTGCGCGCCACGCCCCGCCCCGCCTTCGCGGCGCTCTTTCGCAGCGTCGGGCTCGCCGATCGTGCGGCGACGAGCACCGCCGAGATCTACGCCCATCACGCGCTGCTTCGCCGCCTCGACGGCGGTCGCGCGTTCCTGCAGATCATGCGCGGCTTCGAGCTCGACGCCGAGACCCAGAGCCGGCTCGCGCGCGGGCTCGCCGAGCGGCCGTACTCGGCGCGGATCGTCTGGGGCGAGCACGACCCGGTCTTCGGGCTCGACGAGATGCGCGTCGCCCAGCGCGTGCTCGGGCTCGACGACGCGGTCCGGCTGCCCGCCAAGCACTTCCTCCAGGAGGACCAGGCCCCGGCGCTCGCCTACGCGATCGCCGACCACGTCGCGCCGCTCGGCTGACCCGAGCCGGCGTCCGTCGCGGTCCCTATCCCTGCCGCTCGGCGCGCTCGATCGCCCGGCTCGTCGCCTCGTCGAGCTGCGGGGAGTCGAGCTCGATCCCCGGCGGCAGCTCGACGTGCAGCTCGCCCGCCAGGTCGAAGCGCGCCGTGGCCCGCGTGACCCGGCATTCGAGCACGTGCCCGCCGCGGGTGCGGTCGGCCGAGATGAAGTGCAGGTGATAGCCGCCGACCTCGACCCCGTCCGCGTAGGCGGGGAAGCGAAACCCGACCATGCTCCCCTCGACGTCGCCGAGCTCGAACACGCGCTGGTCGGCGACCACCTCGTCGAGCGGCCGGTACGGCGGCAGCTGGCGCGGCACCGAGCGCGCGCGCACGCGCTCGAACTCGCCGTCGACCCGCAGCGCGCAGGTCGAATCCGGGTCGGCGGCCACGGCGTCGAGCTCGCGCAGGAACCGGTCGTGCTCGAGCGGCCCGTCGAGGTGTCGCTCGATCGAGGGCTCGAACCAGGCCAGGGCGGCGAACGGTGTGCGCTCCGAGGGCGACACCAGCTCGACGAGCCCGTCGACGTCGGCCCGGTAGAACTCCCCGTCGAGCGCGATCATCTCGCCGTCGAGCGCGTTCAGGGTGCCGAGCCCTTGATCTCCGTGCTCGGCGAGCTCCTCGAAGGTGACGTCGCCGTCATAGGCCCCTTCGAGCAGCGCCGAGATCGTCGAGGCCTGAAAGAGGACATGGGCCTCGTGCTCGGGGTGCAGGTCGCGGTGGCGCAGCGACGCGACGTGCAGGTGGGTGGCCAGGCGCTCGTCGATCACCCGGCGCCCGCCCGAACCTCGGCCGGGGCGCCGCCGCCGGCGTCGCGGGCGCCGTTCTCGCGCAGCCGCGGCTCGCCGCGCTCGGGGAACGGGATCTCGACCAGGTCGAAGTCGCGCGGGGCGAACGCCCCGCCGAACTCCTCGCGCGCCTCGGCGAGCAGTGCGCGCACGTCATAGCGCGAGGAGGCGTGCACGAGGGCGAGCATCTCGACCTCCGCGTCGGCGGCGAGCCGGGCCGCGTCGCGGGCGGTCGAGTGCCCGGTCTGCGCCGCGCGCTCGGCCTCCTCGGCGGCGAAGCTCGCGTCGTGGACCAACAGCTGGGCCTCGTGCGCCGCGATCCGGGTCATCTCCGACGGCGCGGTGTCGCCGCTGATCACGAGCTTGCGCCCCGGGCGTGCCGGGCCCATGACGTCGTCGGGCCGCACCGGCCCACTCGAGCCGTCGACCTCCTCCCCGCGCTGCAGGCGGCCGAGGTCGGGCCCGGGCGCGACGCCCAGTCGCTCGGCCGCGGCGGCGTCGAGGTGGCCGGGGCGCTCGTCCTCGACCAGCGCGTAGCCGTAGGCTGTGATCCCGTGCTCGACGGCGAACGGGCGGACCTCGTACTCGTCGTGGCGCACCGCCTCGCCGGGCTCGACCTCGATCAGCTCGACCTCGTAGCCCAGGCGACCGAAGATCCGCCCGAGCGCCTTGAACAGCTCGAACAGCCCGGGCGGCCCGATCACCCGCAGCGGGCGCTCGCGATCGTGCAGGTCCCAGGTCTTGAGCAGGCCGGGGACGCCGAGGTAGTGGTCGGCGTGCAGATGGGTGACGTAGACCTCGTCGACCTGGACCAGCCCGGTCGAGCGCTGCATCTGGCGCTGCGAGCCCTCGCCGCAGTCGAACATCAGCCGATCGCCGCCGACGCGCGCGAGCAGGCAGGCGGTCGAGCGCCGCGCCGTGGGCACCGAGCCGCCGGTGCCGAGGAAGACCAGGTCCATGTCCACGCGGGCAGCGTATCCGCGCGCGGGGGCGCGGTCACGCCGCTCGGGCCCGGCCGAGCGGGCGCGCAGGACCGGACGGGTCAGCGGTTCCGCGTCACGCGCTTCGCCTTCCAGCGCACGGGCTCTCCTTCGTCGGCACGCTCGCAGGCGCCGACCCTGTAGCGCAGCCGGCCGCCCTTGACCCGCTTGCCGACGAGCCTGCCGCTGACCTCGATCCGCGCCCGCACGCCGTCCTCGTCGAAGCGGTGCACCTTGCGGAATCGTCCGTCGTCATCCACCTTCATCGTCGGCATCGGCTGCTTCGTGTACTGGACCGGGAGAATCGGGTTGATGCAGATGACGAACATGAGCACCCGCCAGTCCTTGATCTTCCGACCGTCGTCGGCGACCCTGAACTTGATCGTCACCGCATTGGCGCCGCCGCCGGTCCCAACTCCCTCGCCCTCGTAGCGACCGTCCTGGCCGCCGGGGGCGGCGACCGCCAGGGGCAGCGCCAGCGTAAGCGCGAGCGCGAGGACCATCGCATGGGTCCGCAGTGCACCGATGACGGGAGCCTAACCTGGGGCGCCCCCGCTCGCACCCCGTTGGGCGAAACCGGCCGGCCGGCCCGCGCGGCGCGGTCACCGCCTGCGCGCGCTTCCCAGCACCCGCGGCGTGACCGGATACGCGCGCGCGTTGGCGGGGAAGCCGAAGCCCCGGCAGCGCTCGACCTCCAGGCCGGCGGCCTCGATCGCCGCCAGCGTGTCGCGGTCGGGATGACAGCCACCCATCAGCCGCGACCAGGCCGGATCGACCGCCCGCTGGTAGCGGGCGAAGCCGGCGCGCCGCGAGCGCACGTGCTCGTAGAAGCGAAGCTCGCCCCCGTGGCGCAGGACGCGCGCGAACTCGGCCAGGGCGACGGCCTGGGAGGCGACCGAGCAGAGCACGCCGGCGACCACCACCGCGTCGACGGACCCCGACTCGAGCGGCAGGTCGGCGGCCACGCCGTCGATCACCTCCACCTCGACCGCCACCTCGGCCGAGCGCCGCCGCGCGGCAGCGCGCAGGTAGGGCTCGGGCTCGACCGCGACCAGCTCCGAGACGCTCGCCGGGTAGTGCTCGAAGTTGATCCCGTTGCCGGGGCCGACCTCGACCACCCGACCCGCGAGGCCAGCGAGCAGCTCGCGGCGCAGCTCGTCCTCCCCGCGCCCCCGGTCCCTGCCGCAGAAGCGCGCAAAGGCGCGGGCGAAGATCGGGTTGTCGATCTCGGTCGGCGTCGCGGCGCTCATCACTCGCACGGGTCCTCGGCCGCGGACGAGGTGCCGGCGCAGGTCGCCAGCGCCCGGGCGCGCTCGAGCAACTCGGAGCGCCGCTCGCGGACCCGATCTCCCGAGCGGTCGGCGAGGTTCTCGAGCTGGCGCGGGTCGCGCTCGAGGTCGTACTGCTCGATCTGGGGCTCGCGCCGGCACCGGGTCTCCCCGCGGCGCGGCGCCCGGGTGTGGACGACGAGCATCTCCGAGGTGGTGCGGACGCCGTGGTACTCGCAGCTCTGGCCCGCCTTGGGGACCGCGTTGATCCGCCCGCCGGCGGTGAACTCGACCGCCAGGGCGCGGTCGCGCGACCAGGCCGGTCGCTCGCCGCGCAGCAGCGGGACCAGCGAGCGCCCGTCGAGCATGCGGCACCGCTCGGCGTCCAGGCAGGGCGCGGCGCCCGCCAGGTCGAGGATCGTCGGCGCGAGATCGATGTTGGCGACCGGGTCGTCGTTGCGCCGGGGGGAGTCTGCCTCGAGCAGCCCCGGCGGCGCGGCGATCACCATCGGCACCCGGATCGACTCCTCGTAGGCCAGCCCCTTGCCCTCGACGAGGCGGTGCTCGCCGTAGCTGTAGCCGTTGTCGGAGATGAAGACGAACACGGTGCGGTCGAGCCGCCCGGTGTCGCGGACCGCGTCGACGATGCCGCCGACCCCGCGGTCGACCGAGCGCAGGGAAGCCAGGTCGCAGCGGTAGTCGCGCCGCAGCTGATGGCGCTCGGCGGGATCGATCCGCGACACGGTCGACATGAACGGGGGCTTGTCGGAGACGTCGTCCTCGTCGAAGGACCTCGGGTGGGGAAGCGGACGGTGGTTGAAGGCGTACGCGTCGCGGCGGGCCGGCACGGCGCTGTTCCCGGTGCAGCCGGAGCGCGGATCGCCGCTGCCGTTGTGCGGCGCGTAATGGTCGACCTGCAGGTACAGCGGCGCCGGTTCGGCGGCGTGGCGGCGGATCACCTGCTCGGCCCGGCGGTTGAAGACCTTGGTCGCGTAGTCGCGCGGGCGCCCGCCCTTGCGCTGCTCGTGGCCCTCGACGTCGGCGAGCTTGTAGCCGTTGTAGGCGCGCGGCGCGAGCGCCAGCAGCCAGTCGTCCCAGCCGGGGGCCGCGCTTCGGCGCGCTTCGCCGACGTCCTCATAGCCGTTCAGGAACTTGCCCAGGTGCACGGTCCGGTACCCGGCTCGCTGCAGCCAGGCGGGCAGCACGTTCTCGGGGCCGCGCAGCTTCGCGTAGCCGGGCCGGTTGTTGAGGACGCCGTGGTTGTGCGCGTACTGGCCGGTGAGCAGCGACGCCCGCGACGGACAACACAGGGATGTGGTCGCGATCGCCTCGGTGAAGGTCGTTCCATTCTTGGCCAACTCGATGACGTTGGGCATCGTCGCGCCGCCCAGCGAGGCGAGGCTCTGATCGTCGGTCTGGATCACGACGATGTCGGGGCGATCGCGCTGCGACGAGCTCGCCGGACGGTCGGAGCGCAGCAAGAGCGCGGCGCCCGCGAGGAGCAGGACGACGACCAGCAGAGCGAGGGCTATGGGGCGGGAGATGCTCATCGGGTCGGCGGGCGATCCGCCCTCCCATGCGGCGATCGACCCGGGATCGATGCTAGCGAGGGCCGATTAGACTGGCCGAGAGCGCCCGTAGCTCAGTGGATAGAGCGCCCGCCTCCGGAGCGGGAGGCCGCAGGTTCGAATCCTGCCGGGCGCGTCAAGCGCTTACCGCTGCCTCATCCGGGCCTCGCCGAGCGGCCGTCAGCCGTCCGAGCGCCCGAAGAGGGCGATCATCGCCCGCTGCACGAAGGGCGGCGGAAACGAGATCACCACGTCCTCGCGGTGGCGCTCGAGGAAGCTCGCGGCCCAGCGCGCGCCGCGCAGGCTGCGCGGGATGCCGCCCTTCATGAACAGCCCCTCGCGCGCGGCCGCGGCGCTGTCGGTGAGGAACGCCTGCAGGTCGCGGGCGGGGACGACCTCGCAGCGCAGGTGCGTGGTGCCGTCGCCGACGGACGCGAGGGCGTGCTTGGTGTTGGGCGGGACGACCAGGACGCCGTCCGCGGGGGTGATGACGCGCTTCGTGTCGCCGAGCTGGAAGCGAATCTCGCCATCGACGACCGACCAGCGCTCCTCCTGGCGCGGATGCATGTGCGCGGGCAGACCGCCGCCGGGCTCGATCCAGGTCTCGACGATCAGGTTCTCGCCCTGGGGCTCGAACGAGTAGCTGGCGCGATGGACGGGATCGTGGGTCGTGCCTGGCATCGGGGTTCCCTTCTGCTTGGTCCTCCTTTGACGAGTCAGACCTAGTTTGCTCCCGGATCGCGCCCGACCTGCCACCCGGGGCGAGGTTTTAGCGACTTCTTAGGAACACGTCTCGCGCCGGCCTCGCCGGTTACGGTGGGCGAATGCGGGGACTCCGTCGCCGGGCCGCGGCGCTCACGATCGCCGCCGTGACCGCGCTCTGCGCGACATCGCAGGCCCTCGCGGCCGAGAGCCGCTCCGTGGACGCCGGCGCCCTGCGGGCCACGCTCGACTCGCGCACCGGGGCGCTCGCGCTGCGCGGCGCCGACGGCCCGGTGCTCCGTGAGCTGCGCGAGTCGACGCCCGCGGCAGGGCCCTCGGGGCGGCTCGGGTTCCGCGTCGGCGGCGCCTGGCAGCACGCGACGACCGTGCTGGCGCGCAGCTGGAGAAGGGACCGCCTGCGCGCCAGGCTCGCGACCACCGATCCCTCGCGCGAGCTCGAGGTCGCGATCCGGCGAGGGCGCCGGGGCGTGATCCTGCTCGAAGCCCGCGTCGTCGGGCCGCAGGCCGGCGTCGAGGCGATCGGGATCGGCTTCGCCGCCCGTCGCGGCGAGCGCTACGTCGGCTTCGGCGAGCGCTCGAACGCCGTCGATCAGAGCGGGCGGGTGGTCGAAAGCTATGTCGGGGAGGGCCCGTTTCAGGCCGGCGAGTACCCGCTGGTCACCGGGAGCTTCATCCCTCCCTGGGGGATCCGCGATCGCGAGGACGCGACCTACTTTCCGATCCCGTGGCTGCTTTCCACCGCCGGCTACGGCGTCCTCGTCGACGTCTGGCTGCCCGCCTACTTTCGGCTGCGCAGCGAGCGTCCCGACGCCTGGAGCCTGGAGGTCGCCGGCGCCCCCGAGGGCGTCGACGCCGCGGGCATCGCCCCGCCCAGCACCCACCTGGCCCTTCGCTTCTTCGCCGGCCCGACGCCCGCCGACGCCCTGCACCGCCTGACCCGCGCGATCGGACGCCAGCCCGCGCCGCCCGCATCGGCGTTCGGCCCCTGGCATCAGCCCACCGGCGGCGACGAGCTCGAGCTGCTCTCCGCCCTGCGACAGGCCGACGCTCCCCTCTCGGTGGCCCAGACCTACCTGCACTACCTGCCGTGCGGCGACCAGCGCGGGCGAGGCGCCGAGCAGCGGGCCCGTACCGCCGCGATCCACGCCCTGGGACTGGATGTGACGACCTACTTCAACCCGATGATCTGCACCGACTACGCGCCGGTCTACGGCGAGGCGGCTGCCACCGGCGCCCTGACCACCGACCGCGCGGGGTCCCCGTACGTCTACCGCTACCTGCGCTACACGGTCTCGCAGCTCGACTTCAGCGCCGAGGCCGCCGGGGAGATCTTCGGACGGCTGCTGGGCGAGGCGATCGACGACGGCTACGACGGCTGGATGGAGGACTTCGGCGAGTACACGCCGCTCGACGGGCGCTCGGCGAGCGGCGAGCCGGGCGCGGCGATGCACAACCGTTACCCCGTCCTCTACCACTGCGCGGCGCGAGCCGCCGAGCGCGCCCGCGGCGAGCGCCTGCTGCGCTTCGTCCGCTCGGGCTACACGGGCGCCGCCCGCTGCGCGGAGATCGTCTGGGGCGGCGATCCGACCACGGGCTGGGGCTTCGACGGCCTGCGCTCGGCGCTCGCCAACGGGCTCTCGGCGGGACTCTCGGGCGTCGGCGTATGGGGCTCGGACATCGGCGGGTTCTTCGCGCTGTTCGAGAGCTCGCTGAGCCCCGAGCTGCTCACCCGCTGGGTGCAGCTCGGCGCCGTCTCGGGCGTGATGCGGACCCAGGCCGAGGGGATCGCCGTCCCCGACAAGGACCGACCGCAGGTCTCCGACCCCGATCAGCTGGCCAACTGGCGCCGCTACGCCAAGCTGCGCACCCAGCTCTTCCCCTACATCAGCGCCGCGGCGCGCGAGTACCGACGCAGCGGGATGCCGCTCATGCGCCACCTCGCGCTCGTCTACCCCCGCGACCGCATCGCGATCTCGCGCGAGGACGAGTTCATGTTCGGGCCCGACCTGCTCGCCGCGCCGGTGCTCGAGCCGGGCGCGTCGACCCGCAAGGTCTATCTGCCCCCCGGTCGGTGGGTCGACCTCTGGCGCTCGGTCGACTACCGCGAGGCCGACGGGTCGCTGCGCGTTGAGCGCGCCGCGACGCTCCCCGGCCGCCGCGAGGTCACCCTCCCGGCGCCGCTCGATCAGCTGCCGCTGCTCGCCCGGGCCGGGACGCTGCTGGCGCTCCTGCCGGCCGACGTCGACACCCTCTCGGCGCACGAGCCCGCCACCGCGGACGTGGTGACCCGCGACGATCGTGCCGGCCGGATGGAGCTGATCGCCTTCCCACGCGGGGCGAGCGAGGCCGCCTTCGAGGCCCACGGCCGGCTGCGCTCGCACGAGCTCGACCACGGCTGGGAGCTTCGGATCGCCGATCGACGCCCGCGCGCATGGCGCGTTCAGGCCGCCCTGGGCGCGCTGCGGCGGCCGTTTCGCCCCTGTGCCGTGCTCCTCGACGGAGAGCGCCTCGGCCGCGGCGCCTGGGACTACCCCGACGCCGGCAGGGTGCTCGAGCTGCGCTTCGACGCCGGCCGCGCCGCCACCGTCACGGCCCTGCGCCGCTGCCGCTAGCGAAGGGCGGGGCTCAGCCGCCCAGGTAGGCGACGTGCCACCACTCGGACGGGATCGTCCCCGCCCAGCCGTACGCCGACCCGATCTGATCGATCACGTTGCGCATCGCGGGGTCGGCGACGTCGACGGCGACCCCGAGCTCGTGCGTGGAGCTGCCCGGCGGGTTCGCGGGCGCCCCCTGGCCCGAGAGGTAGAGGTCGTAGAGGTAAGCCTGCTGCTCGTAGGTGCGATACGCCGAGAGCGGGCCGGCGGGATACAGGTCGATGCCGAACTGCGCGAGCGCGGCCTGGCGCATCGCCTCCCAGGAGCTGGCGGCGGCCGGGTCGAGCCCGTACGTCGAGGGAGCGGCGGCCGGCGCCGTCGTGCCCGTCGCCGCACTCGCCGTCGAGGTGGCGGGCGAGCCCGGCACGATCCCCGCGTTGGCGAGCGCGGCGGCGCCCTCCGCGACGGTCGGCACCTGGATCGTCTGGCCGACGAGGATCGTCGAGTCCTCGGAGATCCCGTTGAAGGCCGCCACCGTGCGGGTGGTCAGGTTGTTGGCCGCCGAGATCGACCACAGGCTCTCGCCCGCCAGGACGACGTGCGGCGCCGATGCCGATGCCGATGCCGGTGCCGCCAGCGCGCCGGCCGCCGCGGCGAGCAGCGCGATCGCCGTCGACTCGAGCCCGCCCAACCGCGTCCGACGCCCGTTCCTGGCCACCTGTGGTCCTCCTCTTCGGCTTTGCCCCCTGCCCGGCCGATACGGCGCCTCGGCTCGCCCTCCTGCGCGCGCTACAGGCCTTATCCGCGTTGCAGGCGGGCGACCAGCTCGAGTCGGGACGCCGCCGGCCGCGCGCCCGGACGGCGCTCAGCCGACCGGTGGACGGGCCTCGGGATGCGCGCGGTACCACTCGATCGCCCGCGCGAGGCCGTCGTCGAGCTCGACCGAGGGGCTCCAGCCGCATGCCTCGCGCAGCTTGGTCGGGTCGACGAACTGGCGGTCGATCTCGCCCTCGGGGTTGCCGTCGCCGCGCACGTCGGGCGCGACCCCCGTGCCGGCCAGCCTGGCGATCGTCGCGACCACCTCGCCGACCCGGTGCGGCCTGCCCCCGCCGGCGTTGAAGGCCTCGCCGCGGAGCTCGTCGCGGTCGAGCCCGGCCGCGATCGTGATGTAGGCGTCGGCGGCGTCGGTGACGTAGAGGAAGTCGCGCTCCGGTGAGCCGTCGGAGCGCAGCACGGGCGCCCGGCCGTCGAGCGCCGCGCAGATCGCCTCCGGCACCAGGCGCGAGAAGTTGAGGTCGCCGCCGCCGTAGATGTTGGCGAACCGCGTCACCGCCACGGGCAGGCCGTAGCTCGGCCAGTAGCTGCGGGCGATGACGTCCGCTGCCGCCTTCGAGGCCTCGTAGGGCGCCGTCGCCGCGAGCGCGAAGTCCTCGCGGTAGGGGACCGTCGTCTGGGCGCCGTAGGCCTTGTCGGACGAGGCGACGACGACCCGCTCGACTCGCTCGGCGAGGCAGGCGTCGAGCAGCGTCCAGGTCCCACGGACGTTGGTCTCGAATGCGCGCACCGGCGAGCGCCGCACGGTGCCGACGATCGCCTCGGCGGCCAGGTGGTAGACGTCGGTGACCCGGTGCTCGCGCAGGATCAGGCGCAGCAGCTCGCCGTCGCGAAGGTCGCCGACGACGTCGGCAACCTCCGATTCGACCCCCAGCAGTGAGAGCGTCGACCGCGGGCGCTCGGGGCGACCGCGGTCGAGCGAGACGACCTCGTCGCCGCGCTCGAGCAGCGCCCTGGCGAGCCAGGCGCCCGCGAAGCCACGGGCGCCGGTGACCAGCGCGACGCTCAAGCGCTCACCGTCGGATCCGCGGTCGCAGCGCTCACCCCGCCGGCGACCGCCTGGTGCTCCCAGACCCGCCATGGCGCCCGACCCGAGGCCCAGAGGTCGTTGAGCGTGACGGCGTCCTTGTAGGTGTCCATGCAGTCCCAGAACCCGTGATGGCGAAAGGCGGCCAGCCGCCCGAGGGCCGCGGCGCGCTGGAGCGGCTCGCGCTCGAGCACGCTCTCGGGCGGCACGAGCTCGAGGAAGCTCGGCTCGCAGACGAAGAAGCCGCCGTTGACCCACTCCTCGATCCGGGGCTTCTCGCGGAAGCCGGTGATCCGCTCGTCACCGTCGATCAGCGCGATCCCCCACTGACTGTGCGGGCGCACGACGGTCATCGTCGCCCCCGCGCCGGCGCGCTCGTGGAAGGTGGCCTGGGCGGCGAGGTCGATGTCGGCGACGCCGTCGGCGTAGGTGAGGCAGAAGCGACCGCCGGCGAGGCGGTCGGCCGCGCGCGCGAGGCGGCCGCCGGTGTTGGTGTCCAGGCCGGTGTCGAGGCATTCGACCTCGATCGGCTCGAGCCACGGCTCGGCGGCCACGAAGCGCTCGATCTGGTCGCCGAGGTGGCCGGTGAGCAGCAGGAAGCGGCGATGGCCCTGGGCCGCGTAGATGCGGATCACGTGCCAGAGGATCGGCTTGCCGCCGATCTCGACCAGGGCCTTGGGGATCGCGTGGGTCTGCTCCTGAAGCCTCGTCCCGCGCCCCCCGCAGAGGATCGCGACCGGGACCCCGGAGGCGGTGTCGGGACTGGCCGCCGCCGCCCGCGGGCTAACGGCCACCGGCCACGGCGGGCAGGATCGTCACCTCGTCGCCGTCGGAGAGCTCGGTGTCGAGGCCGTCGCGAAAGCGGATGTCCTCGCCCGAGACGTAGACATTGACGAACCGCCGCAGGGTCCCGTCCTCGGTGATCCGGTCGCGCAGCTCGCCGTGGGCGGCGAACACGGCGTCGAGCGCCTCGCCCACCGTCGCGCCGTCGACCTCGAGCTCCTCCTCGCCGCCGGTGGCCACGCGAAGCTGGGCCGGGATCTTGACCGTCACCGCCATGATCGGGGAAATCTAACCCTCGGCGGGCCAGCGAGCGTCACGGGACGCTCAGGCGGGCGCGCCCACGGCCGGGGTCGGCCCGCCGATGGCGCCTCGAAGTCGTCGAAGCGCGGCTCGATCTCCGCCACCTCGAACGTCCCGCGGACCGCGTCGAGCGTCTTCAACCCCTCGCCGGTGATCACGCAGACGACGCGCTCGTCCGGGTCGATCGCGCCGGCCCGCGCGAGCTTCGCCAGCACCGCCGCGGTCACCCCGCCCGCGGTCTCGGTGAAGATCCCGGTCGTCTCGGCGAGCAGGCGGATCCCGGCGCGGATCTCGTTGTCGGTGACGGCCTCGATCGAGCCGCCGGTGCCGCGGGCGAGCTCGAGCGCGTACGGGCCGTCGGCCGGATCGCCGATCGCCAGGCTCTTGGCGATCGTCTCGGGGCGCTGCGGCTTGCAGACGTCGCGGCCCGCCGCGTAGGCCTCCGCCACCGGGCTGCAGCCCAGCGCCTGGGCACCGTTGAAGGCGGGCAGCTCGCCCGCGACGAGGCCGAGCTCGAGCCACTCGTCCAGGCCGCGGCCGATCTTCGTGAACAGCGAGCCCGAGGCGATCGGGCAGACGATGCGATCGGGCAGGTCCCAGCCGAGCTGCTCGACGATCTCGTAGGCGAGCGTCTTCGAGCCCTGCGAGTAGTAGGGGCGCAGGTTGACATTCACGAAAGCCCAGGGACGGGTCTCGCAGAGTTGCGTGCAGAGCCGGTTGACGTCGTCGTAGTTGCCCTCCACGCCGACCAGCCGGGTCCCGTAGACCCCGGTCGCGAGCAGCTTCTGCTCCTCGAGGTTCGCGGGTACGAAGACGTAGGAGTCGAGCCCCGCGGCGGCTGCGTGCGCGGCGACCGCGTTGGCGAGGTTGCCGGTCGAGGCGCAGGCGACCGTCTCGTAGCCGAGCTCGATCGCCTTCGCCAGGGCGATCGCGACGACGCGGTCCTTGAACGAGTGGGTCGGGTTGGCAGCGTCGTTCTTGATCCAGACCTCGCGCAGGCCGAGACGCTCGGCGAGCCGGTCGGCGCGCACGAGCGGCGTCAGGCCGGGCTGCAGCGCGTCGCGCGGGCGCTCGGCGAAAGGCAGGAAGTCGGCGTAGCGCCAGATGCCCGCCGGGCCGGCCTGGATCTTTCGCCTCGCGGCGGCGGGATCGAGTCCCGCGTGGTCGTAGGCGACCTCGAGCGGGCCGAAGCACTGCTCGCAGACGTAGCGCGCCTCGAGCTCATAGCGCGCGCCGCACTCCTTGCAATTGAGGGCCGTGGGTGCCATTCGGGTGCTCCTTCCGGTTCTTCGCCTTGCCTACGAGAAAGACCTCTGCTTGTTGCGAGCAGAGGTCCCGAACCGGGCTCCACTCACATCTCCCAGGCTCTTCGCCTGCTGGAATTGGCACCTATCTCGGGTCTTGCGACCTTCGGTGGTTGCCGGGGCTTCGTAGGGCCAGTCCCTCCACCCCTCTGGATGCAGCGGTATGTGCGGCGACTATACCAGCGCGTCGGGCGCTGCCAGCGGCCTTGCGGCCGGCGACCCGGGCGTGGCGTAGGCTTGTCGCAGAGCGCATGAGCAAGCCACCGAGCGAGACGTGCACCGATGCCGAGCCTTCCCAAGCCCAGGCTGCGCCGCCATCAAGGCGCCGAGCTCGTCGCGCCCGCTGAGCCGGGCGAACGCAAGCCCGAGGTCGAGTCGATCCAGGGCTTCGGCCTGCGCTGGGTCAACATCGAGCGCCCCACCCCGCTCGAGTGCGCGTGGCTGGAGGAGCAGTTCGACTTCCACGCCCTCGACCTCGAGGACGTGCTCTCGCGCAACCAGCGGCCGAAGATCGACGAGTACCCCAACTACCTGTTCATCGTCCTTCACTTTCCGGTCTTCGATCGCCAGGTGGGACGGCTGAACGCCGGCGAGCTCGACATCTTCGTCGGCCCCGACTTCCTGGTCACGCTCCCGAACACTCCCCTGCAGCCGATCTCCTACATGTTCGAGCGCTGCCGGCAGAAGGAGGAGCTGCGCGAGCAGCTCTTCAAGCGCGGGTCGGGGTACCTGCTCTACCGGATCGTCGACGACGGCTTCGACTACTGCTTTCCGATGCTGCGCAAGATCGGCAACAAGCTCGACGCGGTCGAGAACGAGATCTTCAAGGGTCGCTCGGAGGAGGTCGTGCGCGACATCTCCAACGTCAAGCAGGAGATCATCAACTTCCGCAAGGTGATCCGCCCGCAGCGGCC
>WHSW01000379.1 GCA_009379895.1 Solirubrobacterales bacterium | reverse complement strand
ATCTTGACGCGGCTGGACTTGAACTCGTAGTCGACGACCTTCACGCTGGCCTTCTTGGCGGGTGCCTTGTCGGCCCCCTGCGCGCCGGGGAGGACCACCAGGCCGCCGACCGCGACCAACGCGCCCGCCATCAGAGCCGCCCTGCGCTTCACGGCGCCCAGGCTAACAACTCCGTACTCCGGTGCCCGCTCGGTCGCGCGCGGCCGTCCTCGATCCCGCCGCCGCCGGCTTGATCTACCATCGAGGCAGGGAGCGGGGAACCGCCGGCGGGCAGCTACCCTCCTCTCGCCCGGGCCCGTAGCTCAGCCGGATAGAGCGTCGGTCTACGAAACCGAAGGTCACAGGTTCGAATCCTGTCGGGCCCGCTTCAGGTCCTCGCACCTGACCGCAGGAATACGCTGGAAATCAGTCAGTTCCGCGACCGAAGGTCAGGGGGCAGGGTTCATTGCCTCGCGGGCGCTCTCAGACCGTCTCCGCGACCTCGAGGTCACATCCCAGTCACATCGACCGGGGGCACGGGGGCGCATACACCGGGTGCACCGCCTCGCGCTGCCTGGGAGCTATGCCTCTCACCGACGGCCTCCGCCCGTTCGGGCGTGAGCAAATTCTGGTCTCCGCTCGCATCAACTCGTGCTCACCTCCGCCCGCCCACGGATGGCGCGGATGCCGCATTCCCTGGCGGGATCGCCATCCCCTCGCGGCTGCGTCGCTTTGCTCCTGGATCCCTGACCACCCGCCCTCACCTTCGGTTCGTTCGGGTGGTCAGGGATGCGAGGGGATGGCAATCGGGTGATTGTTGTCCGGGATGCAACAGGGCGGGCGGGGGTGTGCCAGTTGAGTCTCCTCAGCAGTCA
>WHSW01000378.1 GCA_009379895.1 Solirubrobacterales bacterium | reverse complement strand
CCCCAGGCATGACCAAGCCCCGTCCCGACCTGACCGCCGCCCGCTGGTTCAAGTCGAGCCTGAGCACCGAGAGCGACAAGTGCGTGGAGGTCGCGCACGTCGAGGGCCATATCGCCGTGCGCGACTCCAAGGACCCGGCCGGCGCCGCCCTGATCTTCACCCGCGAGGAGTGGCGCGCGTTCATCGGTGGCGCGCGCCGGGGCGAGTTCGACCACTAGCCCAGACCGCACCCCTGGGTGACCCCCGGGGCACCCAGGGGCGACGAGCCCAACGTAGCCGGCGCGGCCCATGGGAGTCGAGCTGGCTGCCCCAGCCGCTGCGCCCCTTGCTGGCCTGCGCGCGACCCTGCTCGGTTGCCGTGACACTTTCCGTGACACCCTGGCCCCGATGGCCGTGCCTTTGACGAGAAAAACCCCGCTTGAGCGGGGCTTTTCCAGTAGCGGAGGAGGGACTCGAACCCCCGACACGCGGATTATGATTGCGTCCGGGTGAGTTCCGCCGGGTGCGGCTGAGTCTGGGAAACCCCCTAGCCATGCGGGTTCTCGGGCTCTGGTCGCTTCGGCGTGTGCGGTCCAGTGTAGGGGCTTGTGTTGACCGCCTGTTGACCCCCTGCGGGCCTGGCATTGGTACGGCGAGCGGCCTGCCCGGCGGATCGACCGATGGCTCCGTGGCGCGGCCGGTCACCCGCAACGTGCCCTCAAGGAGACGCTAACGCGGCCTTGACACGCCGTGCGTCAGGATTCGCGTAGACGCAGCGGGCCTCGGGTCGGGGGTGCGAATGGGTGGTGTGGGCCGTGGGTGGCGAAGCCCCAGCCTGCTCCGGCGCCGTTTGGTGCTCGTGGCCCTCGGCGGGGCTCTCG
>WHSW01000377.1 GCA_009379895.1 Solirubrobacterales bacterium | reverse complement strand
AAGCCGACGTAGGAGTTGGCGATGTCCTCGCCGCGGAAGGTCAGGGTCGAGTTGCCGCGCCGGCCAACGACGGCGAACGAGACCTCGGCGCCGTCGCCGCGGAACTCGCCCTTCAGCCGCACGCCTTCGCGGATGATGTTGGTGTTGAACGAGCCCGCCAGGCCGCGGTCGCCGGTGATCAGGACGATCGCCACGCTGCGGACCTGGTCGCGCTCCTCGAGCAGGGCGACGCGCGGAACCGTGATCGAGGCCTCCGAGACGCGCTGGGTCATCTTGCGGATCGCCTGCGCGTAGGGGCGCAGGGCGGCGATCCGCTGCTCGGAGCGCCGCAGCCGGGCGGCGGCGACCATCTCCATCGCCCGCGTGATCTTGTGGATGTTCTTGATCGACGCGATGCGATTCTTGACCTCTTTCTGAGTAGCCATGGTGATCTAGGCCCTAGCCCGGCGGAAGCGGACGAATCCGAGCAAGCTCGGATCACCGCTCGCCTGCGGCTCGCTGGGAGCATTCCGCCGGAGTGGTTTCAGGCCGAGACCTCCTCGGTCTCGCGCTCGGCCTTCTCGACCGTGCGCTCGGCCGCCTCGCCCTCGCGCTCGGCGTCGACCTCCTTGTCGGCCTCCTCGGCGGTGCGACCGGGCCGCTCGCGCTCGACGTCCGAGCGGATTCGATCCGATTAGCCCTCCTCGAGCGGATGGCCCTCCTCGTCGAAGTCGGGCCCGAAGTCGTCGATCATCTCGGCGATCGCCGCGCCCAGGGCCTCCTCGTCATCGTCGGAGAGCCGGCCCTCGTTGATTCGGCCGAACAGCTCGTCGTGCTCGGACTTGAGCCGGTCGATGAGCTGGGCGAGGAACTCCTGCACG
>WHSW01000376.1 GCA_009379895.1 Solirubrobacterales bacterium | reverse complement strand
ATGCCCGGAAGCAGTGGCCCGATGCCGGTCAGCTGCGGGCGCAGCGTCGCCGCCGCCACGAACAAGGCGACGATGATGCCGGCCGCCTGCACGCGCTGCGCGACCGCGGCGCTCGAGCTCGGCGCGCCGCTCCTCGTACGGGCGCAGGCCCGTCCGCGCGGCAATCGCGCCGAAGACCCGCGGCACCTCGGGCGGCAGCTCGTGGGACGGCCGCAGCGACGCGAGGTCCACGAAGCGCACGAAGTAACCGTACGCCGCCAGCTCGCCGTCCACCACGCGGACGAACTCGAAGTCGGATACGAGCTCGCGCGAGCTCGACCGTGAACTCCTCCCCGTAGCCGATCGGCGCGAGGTGATGGCAGCGGGTCTCGGTCGTTCGCAGGCCGACACCGAGCTCCTCGAACATCCGCCGCAGCGGCAGCCCGGCCTCGAGCTGCCACATCCCCCATGCGCGGGACGCCCAGCGGTAGTGGTCCGCGCTGGACATCCGCCTGGCGTAGTCGACGTCGCCGAACGCGAGCCAGTAGCGATAGACCATGCCGCTAGCCCCGGTCCGCCGCTCCCCCGCGCGCCAGGAACACCGCGCGCCCGGACTGCTCGTCGCCGAGCTGCCCGCGCACCTCGCGCTGGAGCGCCAGCGAGTGGTCGAGCGCGCCGCGGAGCTCGAGGTCGACGGCGGCGTTCATCGACCGCTTCGCGCGCGAGACCGTGACGGGGTTGTGGGCGGCGATCTCGCGCGCGAGATCGAGTGCCGTCTCGAGCTGCCGGCCCGTCTCGGAGATGCGGTTCACGAGGCCGAGCCGCAGCGCCTCGTCGGCGTCGACGGCGCGGCCGGTGAAGACGAGGTCCTTGGCGGCGGCGAGC
>WHSW01000375.1 GCA_009379895.1 Solirubrobacterales bacterium | reverse complement strand
ACGCCGCGGGGTCGAACCATGCATGGCAGCGATCGCCGTCGCCCCCTCGCTCCGCCGCCCGCTCGCCGCGGCGGCGCTCGCCGGCCTCTGGGGTACGACCTGCCTGATCCTCGGCTTCGCGGACGGCGGCAGGCTCGCCCTCGGGCTCGTGCTCTGCGTGGCGCTGGCGGCGATCACACTCATAGACCTCGAGCGGCGGGTGATCCCGAACGCGATCGTGCTCCCCGGCGCCTTCGCCGGGATCGCGATCGTCGCCGCCACCCATCCCGGCACGCTGGCGGGAACCCTGGTCGCGGCGGCGGTCGCCGGCACCGGGCTGCTCGCGGTCGCGCTCGCCCACACCGGCGGCATGGGGATGGGGGACGTGAAGCTCGCCGTGATGATGGGCGTCTACCTCGGCCCGGCCGTGGCCACCGCGCTGCTGGTCGGCTTCGCCTGTGGCGCGGCGTTCGGGGCCGCGCTCATCGTCCGGCACGGCGCCGCGGCGCGCAAGCGGGCGATCCCGTTCGGCCCCTTCCTCGCCCTCGGCGGCGTGATCGCGCTCTGGTTCGGCGACCGAGTCCTCGACTGGTACCTGGACGAGGTCCTCGCCGGCGGCGGCTGAACCGCGCCGCCCGCGGGATCTCCCTCGCGGCCGCGGGCCACAGCGCGCGGCTAACTTAAGCGGACGATGGCCGACCTCAGCTTCACCACCGCCGGCGAGTCGCATGGGCCCGGGCTGGTCGCGGTCGTCGAGGGGCTGCCCGCCGGGCTCGAGCTCGACCGCGAGCGGATCGACCGCGAGATGGCGCGCCGCCAGCTCGGCCACGGCCGCGGCGGGCGGATGAAGATCGAGCGCGACGCGGTCGAGGTGCGCTCGGGGATT
>WHSW01000374.1:274-872 GCA_009379895.1 Solirubrobacterales bacterium | reverse complement strand
AGGTGCTGGCGTACGAGACGGGTGTGCCCGCCGTGGCGGACCCGCTGGGGGGCTCCTGGTACGTCGAGGACCTCACCGACCGCTACGAGCAGGAGGCTGAGCGCCTGATCGCGGAGATCGACGAGTGCGGCGGCATGGTGGCGTGCATCGAGAGCGGCTGGGTGCAGTCGGAGATCAGCGCCGAGGCCTACCGGCAGCAGCGGCTGATCGAGTCGGGGGACCGGCCGATCGTGGGCGTGAACGTGTTCCAGCGCCCCGGCGAGGCGCACGACGTCGAGTACTACCAGACCTCCGACAAGGACCTCACCCGGCAGCGCGAGCGCCTGGACCAGGTCCGCGCTGAGCGTGACGACGACGCGGTCACCGGGACGCTGGACGCGCTGCAGGCGGCGGCGCGGGGAGAGGCGAACCTCATCCCCCCGCTCATCGACTGCGTGCAGGCCTACTGCACGGTGGGGGAGATCACCCACACGCTGCGCGGGGTGTTCGGCGACTTCGACCAGCCGTTGGTGATCTGACATGGAGCGGACTCGGGTCCTCATCGCCAAGCCCGGCCTCGACGGCCACGACCGCGGCGCGAAGATCGTGGCGCGGGCCC
>WHSW01000374.1:0-264 GCA_009379895.1 Solirubrobacterales bacterium | reverse complement strand
AGGTCATCTACCTCGGCCTGCGCAACACCCTCGCGCGCATCGCGACCGCGGCCGTGCAGGAGGACGTCAACGTCGTCGGCCTGTCGGTGCTCAGCGGGTCCCATCTGCCGCTGGCGCGCAAGGTGCTCGCCGCGCTGCGCGAGGCCGGCGGTGCGGACATCCCGGTGGTCATCGGCGGCACCATCCCGCCCGACGACATCCCGGTCCTGGAGAAGGCCGGGATCGCGGCGGTGCTCCCGACGTCCGCGCCACTCGACGACGCGG
>WHSW01000373.1 GCA_009379895.1 Solirubrobacterales bacterium | reverse complement strand
GGGAGGCCGGACGGGAAACGACACTCAGCAGGGGGTTTGTGCGACAGCCTCCGCGACGAGGAGGAGCGCGGAGCGACAGGCCGGCTCACTCGACGTTGCCGAGCATGCTTCGGGGCGACGATTTCACCCCGCTCGATTGTTGCCACTGGTGCGCCGGGTGGCGCGCGGACCCAAGAATCCGCTTATTCAAGCGATAAACCGCGGGTAGCTGACAGCCTGCAAAGCCGTTTGACGCCGGTTCGATTCCGGCAGGCGCGTTCGGCTTGCTGTTGTTCCTCCGACTGGGGCGTCTTCTCGGCGGCGACAAGGCTGCCGCTTCCGTTCCTGAGGAGCCGGCCACTTTCCTGGCATCCGACGTCGCCAGGTGGGCGCCTCCACCAAGGCGACGGTCATTGGGTACCGATCCGAAGCCGATCGTCGAGGGCCTGGTGGGCGGGATCGACCTGCGCCTGCTCCTCACCCGGGAGCCACTCGACGACGAGTTCGTGGTCGGGCTCGCCGATTTCCTGACCGCGCGCGGCGCGGGCCGCCAGGGCTACTGGCGCTCGACGTCCCTGCCGGGGCCGCCGCGAAGCCGATCGCGCCCGCCGCCGCCCTGCAGCCGGTCGCTGCCCGCGCCACCCTCGAGCGTGTCGCCTCGGCCGCCACCGCGAAGGCGGTCGCGGCCGCCGCCGGCCGTCAGCCGGTCGCTGCCTCCACCGCCCTGCAGCCGGTCGTCTCCGCCCGCTCCGTTGAGCGTGTCGCGTCCGGCGCCGCCGCGCATGCTGTCGTTGCCGGCCATAGCGCAAATCGCGTCGTCGCCGCCCCTGCCGTCGATCGTCTCGGCCTGCCCGGTGCCGACGATCACGTCATCGGCGGCTGTGCCGTGCGTCCTTTTCGTACCGGTGACGATCGTCG
>WHSW01000372.1 GCA_009379895.1 Solirubrobacterales bacterium | reverse complement strand
GGAACCCTGCTGCGTCGCCGGGGTCTACTCCGAGGTCATGGTGCGCCGCTGGCGCAACACCCTCGGACGAACGATGTGGGAGTTCGAGGGCGACGCGGTTGCCAATCGACGCTTCCTCGTCATCGGCCACGGCCACCCGGACACGAACGCTGTCGACTCCGCGCTCCGAGCCGCTCAACGCCGGTCCTTCATCGACGGCGGCTATCTCGAGCGCCTGATCGCGCGTGGACCGCTCCTCTCCGATGACGGTCGCGAATGGGTTGGCGACGCCACGCTCATCGAGCTGCCCGACCGCGCCACCGTCGAGGTGATGCTCTCGTCCACGCCCTTCGTCCGAGCCGGGCTGTACGCGAACGTCGAGGTCCACGAGTGGGAGTTCGGCGGGCGCCGATAGCGGGTCGCGCCTAGCCCGCAACGAGTCCGCGCGCTCTCTGACCGACGCGGCTACCGATGAACTACCAGTCACCGTCGGCTCGAGCCTGCAACCCGGGTCGAAGCCACGGGTGTCGCGATCTGGCGGAGGTCCAGAAAAGAGCGGCTGATGGGATTCGAACCCACGACCTTCTGCATGGCAAGCATGTTCGAGCCGCGCGCTGAGCTTCATCGTGTGCCGCGATCCGCTTGTCCAACCGAGATTCAGCGATTGAGGCCCGACGCCCTGGTACGCCGAGGGCGCCGCCGATGTACCTCAGATGTACCTCGCCGAGCGGCCTCGGCCTCGTCACCTCCGGGCCGCGATACGGACCTCTTCAAGCGTCGCGGCGGTCCGTCCCCGACCACCTCATCGCGGGGCCGGGCTCACGTGCAGTTCGACCTCGCCGAGCAGGATGCTGACGCCATCCTTGTCGACGCTGCCCCCGCGGAACATCGCGCGCTCGATCAGAAACGCCGCGCTGTCGTGG
>WHSW01000371.1 GCA_009379895.1 Solirubrobacterales bacterium | reverse complement strand
CTGGCGGTTCGTGAACCCGCTGATGCGCGACCAGTACGGGGTGGACTCGATGCCGGAGACCGCGGAGAACGTCGCCGCGGAGTACGGCGTGGCCCGCGCCGACCAGGACGCGTTCGCGCTCAGGTCGCAGGAGCGGACGGCGAAGGCGGTCGCCAGCGGCCGGCTGGCCAGGGAAATAGCATCGGTGTCGATACCGCAGCGGAAGGGCGACCCGGTCGTGGTCGAGCACGACGAGCACCCGCGGGAGACGACGCTGACGAAGCTGGCGTCGCTGCCGACCCCGTTCCGCACCGGCGGCAGCGTCACCGCGGGCAACGCCTCCGGCGTCAACGACGGCGCCGCCGCCGTGCTGGTCGCATCCGCCGACGCGGTACAGCGCTACGACCTCGCGCCGCTGGCCCGCGTCACCGCGTCCGCGGTGGCCGGCGTGCCACCGCGGATCATGGGGATGGGGCCGGTGCCGGCCACCCGCGCACTGCTCACGCGCACCGGCCGGGCCATCGGCGACTTCGCGGTCGTCGAGCTCAACGAGGCGTTCGCCGCGCAGGCACTGGCCTGCCTGCGCGAGCTCGGCCTGCCCGACGACGCCGCGCAGGTGAACCCGAACGGTGGCGCGATCGCGCTCGGCCACCCGCTCGGCATGAGCGGTGCGCGGCTGGCGCTGACCGCGGCCACCGAGCTCGTCGACCGCGGCGAACGCCGAGCGCTGTGCACGATGTGCATCGGCGTCGGGCAGGGGATAGCGGCCATGTTCGAAGCGGCGTAGAAAGTCCTCTACGAAGCCGCGACCGGGCAGACGCGAGGAGGCGATGGTGCTGCATCTGCGTCCGGAACCCGTGGATCTGGAGCCGATCGAGACCGCGTCGAGGGACGAGCTGGCCGCCCTCCAGCTGGACCGGCTGCGCTGGTCGCTG
>WHSW01000370.1 GCA_009379895.1 Solirubrobacterales bacterium | reverse complement strand
CGCGTCGGGTTCGGCGGTGGACCTGGCCTCGGCCTCAGAGGGTGGGCCGACGGGATATGAGCTGCGCGGCGAGGGGTTCCGCGCGGCCAGGGCCCAAGCGCTCGGGGCCCTCGGGCTCGAGCCAAGAGGGGGCGGACGGCGATGCTGAGGCTGGTGGGCGCGGTGCTGGTCTCGGTCGTCGCGGCCGCGACTGGATGCTCGACGCCAGAGCGCGAGTCCGGCGAAGCGCGCGAGCGCGCGGCTCGCGTCGCGCACGTCGCCGACGGGGACACCGTGGTGGTCTCGGTGGGCGGCTCGCAGCGCACCGTGCGCCTGATCGGCGTCGACTCGCCGGAGTCCGTGCGGCCCGGGACGCCGGTCGAATGCGGGGCGCCGCGGGCGTCGGAGTCGCTGGAACGTCTGCTTGGCGAGGGCGCGAGGGTGCGGCTGGTCGCCGACCCGAGCCAGGATCGCCGCGACCGCTACGGGCGCCTTCTGCGCTACGTCGAGCTCGAGCGCTCGGGCACCGACGCCGGCGCCGTGCAGGTGCGCCGCGGGTGGGCCGACGTCTACGTCTATGGGCCGTCGGGTCCGGCGCGGCGGACCGACGCCTACGAGCGCGCCCGCGAGCGCGCAGAGGGGCGCGGCGCCGGCGTGTTCGGGGCGTGTGATGGCGACTTTCACTCGGCGGGGTGATGGGCCGATGACGCGAGGGACGGGCCTCGGAGTTCGGGGTCGGGCGAGCGCGGCAGCGGTCGGCGAGCGACCGGGGACCGCGCGCGAGCGAGCCCCCGAGAGGAGGTCTGAGATGAGCATGCCAACGATCCGGATGCGCGCCCGCTCGGCGGGGCGGGTGCGCGGCGAGCGCGGGGCGGAGCCGGCGCCGGCGGGCGGCGCGCTGCGAGGCAAGCGCGAGCCGATCGCGCCTCGAGGTGG
>WHSW01000036.1 GCA_009379895.1 Solirubrobacterales bacterium | reverse complement strand
CGAGCCCGCCGGCGGCGGCCCGGTGCTCGTCGACGCGGGCCCGCCTGAGGCGAACGTCGCCGAGGCCCTCGACGACCGCGGCATCGATCGTCTCGCGGCGCTAGTCATCACCCACCCCGAGTCCGACCACGACGGTGGCGCAGCGTCGGTGCTCGCGCGCGTGGCCGTCGATCGCCTGGTGTTCGCGAGGGCGCGGCGCTCGACGCTGGCGGCGGCCCGCGCCGCCGGCTCGCGCCTGACCCGGGTCGCCGAGGGGGCGCTGCTGCGATCGGGCGCCCTGCGGCTCGAGGTGCTCTGGCCGCCGCCCGAGCGACTCGCCGCTCCCGACTCGGCCCGCGCCGACGCCAACCTGCTCTCGCTCGTCCTGCTCGCCCGCTGGCGGGGCTTCGAGGCGCTGCTCAGCGGCGACGCCGAGGCCGAGGCGGCGCCGATCGCGCCCGGCGCGGTCGACGTGCTCAAGGTCGCCCACCACGGCAGCGCGGACACCGGCCTCGAAGGGTTGCTCGAGGAGGCGGACCCGCGCCTGGCGGTGATCTCGGTCGGCGCCGACAACCCCTACGGCCATCCGACGCCTACCACGCTCGCCGAGCTCGAGGCCGCCGGCACCGCGGTCATGCGCACCGATCGCGACGGCGAGGTCGAGGTCGATGTCGGCCGGGACGCCTGGAGCGTGCGGTAGGGTGCCGCCGTCCCGGGGGGAGCGCCCCGCGGGAGCGAAGCCACGCCCCGCCAGGAGGAGCCGAGGACCATGGAAGCAAGCGGCGCGCCGACCCCACCACCCGACCCACCGCAGTCGCCGCCGCCCCCGGGAGCCGGCGATACGGAGGATCGAGCCGGTGGTGGCTGGCGGGCGCTGGCCGTCGTGCTCGCCCTGGCGCTCGCCTTCGCCTGCGCGGTGCTGGTGATCGCGATGGCCGACATCGGCGAGACGGCAACCTGCGACGACCCGCAGGGCATCATCGAGAGCGGCAAGAACGAATGCTTCGACGGCTCCTCCGGCCAGAAGACGGCGAGCCTGATCCTCGGCTGGCCGAGCGGCGTCCTGGCCGGGATCGCCGCCCTGATCGCCCTCTACTTCGCCGCCACCGGACGCCGCGGGCAGACGGTGCTGCAGGTCACCGGGGCGGCGATCGTGCTCGGCGCACTCAGCATCCTGATCGGCAGCATCTGACCCCTCATCGCTGGCCGCCGAGCGTCGCCGCGCGCCGCCCGGAGGTCGCCGTCGCGGCGACTAGACTCGTTCCGCCTTGGCCTCGGACAAGCGCCACAGCTCGCAGATCGGGCCCGCGTACCTGATCGCGGGCACCGACGAGGCGAAGCTCGACGCGGCGTTGGAGCGGCTGCGCTCCCGGGCCCGGGCCGAGGGCGGCCCGGCGGCGCTGGAGTCGTTCGCGCCCGCGCCCGGGTCGAGCGCCGGCCCCGACGCCGAGGGGCTCCTCGCAGCGATCCCCGCACTCTCGCTGACCGCGCAGCATCGCTATCTGGTTGCCGACGGCGTCGAGCGCTGGTCGGCGAAGCAGGCGACGGCGGTGGCGCAGGCGGTCGGCAACCTGCCGCCCGACGTCACGGTCGTCCTCGTCGCCCGCGAGCAGCCGCCCAGGCATCGCGTCCCGAAGAAGCTCGCCGACGCGGTCTCGGCCGCCGGCGGGGAGGTGGTCAGCTACGCGGCACCCAAGGCGCGCGAGCTGCCGCGCTGGCTCGCCGACGCGGCGCGGCGGCGCGGGTTCGAGCTCGAGAGCGAGGCCGCGCAGCTGCTCGCCGACCGCCTCGGCGAGTCGACCACCCGACTCGCGTCCGAGCTCGACCGACTCGCCGTCTGGGCCGAGCCAGGGGCGGCGGTCACGCGCGCGGACCTCGAGGCGATGGTCGCCGACACCTCCGAGGAGGTCGCGTGGGCCCTCTCGGACGCGATCGTCGATCGCGACCCGGCGGCCGCGGTCGAGGCCGCCGAGCGCCTCTCCGAGCAGGGCGAGGCGGTCACCCCGATGATCTACCAGGCGGCGAAGCGGCTTCGCGAGGCGAACGGGGCGCTCGAGCAGCTCGAGGCGGGGCGCCCGCCCAAGGACGTCGAATCGGCCCTGCCGATGCATCCCTACGCCGCCAAGCTGCTCGTCCGGCGGGTGCGTGGCCGCTCGCGCGCGCAGCTGCGCGCGGCGACCTGCGCGATCGCCGACCTCGAGTGGTGGACGCGCGGCGGTTCGGACTACCCCGACCGGCTGGCCCTGACGCTCGCCGTCCGCCGCGCCGCAGGGGGGTGAGCCGCTCAGATGCTCGCGCGGAGGCGTGCGGCGCGCGCCTTCTTGCGGGCGCCGGTGTTCGGGTGCAGGGCGCCCCTGCGGACGGCCCGGTCGGTCCGCGAGCTGAGCTCGCGAAGCGCGACGTCCGCGGCCTCGGGGTCGCCGGAGGCAACCGCCTCCTCGAGCCGTTTGAAGTACGTCTTGACCGCGCTCGTGAGCCGGCGGTTCTCGTCGTGCTCGCGGAGTGAGCGGGCGTTGCGCTTGCGTTGTGATGCGATGTTTGCCATCTGGGCGACGGCCGACTATAGCGGCGCGGTGAGGAACGGGATCAGCGGCGCGCCGAGGCCGGCGCGATGAGCACGACCGACGAGCCGGTCGTCGCCGCCGACGAGCTGGGGCCGCAGCGCTCGGGCCGTCTGGCCCGCTCGACGGCGTTCTTTGCCTTCGCCACCGGGCTCTCGCGGATCGTCGGCCTGGTGCGCGAGATCGTGGCCGCGAGCTACTTCGGCATCTCCGGCGCGATGTCGGCGTTCACGATCGCCTTCATGGTCCCGAACCTGGTCCGCAGCCTGTTCGCCGACGCGGCGATCCAGGCCGCCTTCGTGCCGGTGTTCACGCAGGAGCTCGAGCGCGGCCACCGCCGGCAGGCCTTTCACCTCGCGTCAACGCTGATCTTCCTGGTCACCCTGGTGCTGGGGGCGATCACGGCGCTGTTCATCCTCATCGCCCCGATCGTGATGCCGATCTTCGCCCCGGGGTTCGAGGGCGAGGTGCTCGACCTGACGATCGCCCTCTCGCGCCTGCTGTTCCCGATCCTGATCATGCTCGGCATCTCCGGGCTCGTCGTCGGAGTCCTCAACAGCTACGACCGCTTCGGCATCTTCGCGATCGCGCCGTTCTTCTGGAACGTCGCGATCATCGCCGTCCTCGTCGGGCTCGCGCCGGCGTTCCCGGAGGACGACCAGATCTACGCGTACGCGATCGGCGTCCTGGTCGGGACGGCGGTCCAGCTCGCGATGGTGACCATCGACCTGCGCAACACGCCGTTCGGGATCAGGCGCGCGCTGCTGGGCCCGTTCGGCACCCGGATCCGCGCGGCGCTCGGCGACCCCGACGTGCGGCGCGTCCTGCTGCTCATGCTGCCGGTGACGATCAGCCTCGGGCTGATCAACTTCAACCTCGCCGTCAACTCGTTCTTCGGGACCCTGGTCTCCGACCAGGCGCCCGCCGGGATCGACAAGGCGTTTCGGATCTACATGCTCCCCCAGGGGATCTTCTCGGTCGCCGTATCGACCGTCCTCTTCCCGACCCTGGCGCGGTTCGCGGCGCGCCGCGACTACGACGACCTGCGCGCGACGATGGCCAACGGGATGCGCCAGATCACCCTCCTGCTGATCCCGGCGGCGGCGGCGATGCTGGTCCTCAGCGAGCCGATGATCCGCCTCGTCTATCAGCGCGGGGAGTTCGACGCCGCGCAGACCGACCTGGTCGCCACGGCGCTCTTCTGGTTCGCGTTCTCGCTGCCGTTCAACGGCCTCTTCCTGCTCCTGACCAGGACCTTCTTCAGCCTCCAGCGACCGTGGGTCCCGACCGCGATCTCGGCCGGCAACCTGGCGATCACGGCGCTCGCCGCGCTCGCGCTCTACGGGCCCTTCGGGGTCGGCGGGATCGTCGCCGCCACGGCGATCGCGACCGCGGCGAGCGTCGCCGCGCAGGCCGCGGTGCTGCGGCGGATGCTCGGCCGGCTGGAGCTCGGCCGGCTGGCCTGGACTACGGTCCGGGTGTCGATCGCCTCGGCGGCGCTGGCGGGGGCGAGCTATGTGATCTGGCTCGAGCTCGACGAGCTGCTCGGGCGCGGTCTCGGTGGCCAGATCGTCTCCCTGGGAGCGGCGCTGGCGGGGGGCGGGCTCGTCTACGCCGTCGCCGTCAGCATGCTGCGGATCCCCGAGGCGGCACAGATCCGGCGCCTGCTCCGCCTGCCCGGCGCGTAGGCCGCCCGCCCGGGGCCCCCCCGTTCCGCCTCCCCGGCGCGCGGGCCCGCCCGCCCCATCCGCCGCCCCCGGCGCATAGACTCGTGTGAGTAATTGGTGAGCGAACGATGAGTGACGTGCGTCACGCATGCGTGACCGCGCCGCAGGAGAGGGGTTCGCTTGCGAGTAGCGACCCGAGACATGAGACGCCCCATGCCCCGCACAGCTCGAATCTTCGCCGCGGCCGCCGGCACGGCCATCGCCGTACTCGGTTGCTCGGCCGCCGCGAGCGTGGCGAGCGCGGAGCGGCTCGGCGTGCTCGCCGACGACGAGCGCCGCCAGGCCTCGGACTTCTCGGCCGTCGGCGGGCCGTTCGACCCGGTCGTGGGCCGGTTCGACTACGGGACCGCCGAGAACCGCTTCGGGGCGGCTCGCAGCGGCCACGTGCACGAGGGTCAGGACATGTTCGCCCCGGCGGGCACGGACCTGGTCGCGGTCAGCGACGCGGTCGTGGTCGAGGCCGGCGCCGACGCCGGGCGCGGCAACTACGCCGCCGTCTACGACCGGCAGCGCGAGCGCACCTACGTCTACTTCCACATGCTGCGACCCGCCGAGGTCCGCGCGGGCGAGAAGGTCGCCGCGGGCGCGCGCCTCGGCGCCCTCGGCTGCACCGGCTCGTGCTGGGGCCCGCACCTTCACTTCGAGGTCCACGAGGGCCGTGACCCCTACGGCCCGGCGCTCGACCCGTTGCCGCTCCTGCGCGACTGGACCGGGCTGGCCGCGCCGCTGTAGCGTCCGGCGGCGGGCGCTCTCGGCCTCGCCTCGGGCGCCCCGCCTGCCGTCGCATCTCGCGGAGGCCCGGCCCGGGGCGCTCCAACCGCCGCGGCGACGACGAGCGCGGCGACGGCCCCGGTCACGCTCGCGGCCACGACACGGCGCAAGGCGGACATCGGTCGACCCCATCGCCATACTCAGCGACCGCGAGGACCACGCCATGAACCGCATCCGCAACTTCTCGATCATCGCCCACATCGACCACGGCAAGTCGACGCTCGCCGATCGGATCCTCGAGCTCACCGGCGCGGTCGACCCGCGCAAGCATGTGCCCCAGGTGCTCGACTCGATGGAGCTCGAGCGCGAGCGCGGGATCACGATCAAGGCCCAGGCCGTGCGCGTCGGCTACCGGGCCGCGGACGGCGAGACCTACGCCCTGCAGCTGATCGACACACCGGGTCACGTCGACTTCTCCTACGAGGTCTCGCGCAGCCTCGCCGCCTGCGAGGGGGCGCTGCTGGTCGTCGACGCCGCGCAGGGAGTGGAGGCGCAGACGGTGGCCAACACCTATGCCGCGATCGAGGCGGGCCTCGAGCTGGTCCCGGTGCTCAACAAGGTCGACCTGCCCTCCGCCGAGCCCGAGCGCGTCGTGGCCGAGGTCTGCGATCTGATCGGCTGCGCGCCCGACGACGTGCTCCGGATCTCGGCGAAGACGGGGCAGGGTGTGCGCGAGGTCCTGGAGTCGATCGTCGAGCGGATCCCGCCCCCGGGCGGCGACCCCGCCGCCGCGGCGCGGGCGCTGATCTTCGACTCCGAGTTCGACCAGTACCGCGGGGTGGTCGCCTACCTGCGGATGGTCGACGGCGAGTTCCGCAAGGGCGAGGCGATCGTGGCGATGCAGGCCGGGACCGAGGCCGAGATCGACGACCTCGGCTCCTTCGCCCCCGCGATGACGCCGACGGCGACGATGGCCGCCGGCGAGGTCGGCTACGCGATCACCGGGCTCAAGGACGTCTCCAAGCTTCGGGTCGGCGACACCCTCACCGCCGCGCACCGGCCGGCCTCCGAGGCGCTGCCCGGCTATCGCGAGGTCCGGCCGATGGTCTTCTGCGGGCTGTTTCCGATCGACACCGATCGCTACGAGGACCTGCGCGACGCGCTCGAGCGCCTGGCGCTCAACGACGCGGCCCTCTCCTATGAGCCCGAGACGTCGCAGGCCCTGGGCTTCGGCTTTCGCTGCGGCTTCCTCGGCCTGCTGCACATGGACATCGTCCGCGAGCGGCTCGAGCGCGAGTACGACCTCGAGCTGCTGGCGACGACGCCGAACGTCCGCTATGACGTCGTCCTGACCACCGGTGAGGTCGTCGACGTCCACTCGCCGGTCGAGATGCCCGACCCCGGCGTGATCGACGAGATCCGCGAGCCCTACATCCGGGCCTCGGTGATCTGTCCCTCGAACTACATCGGACAGGTGATGGAGCTCTGCCAGGGTCGTCGGGGCGCGCACGTCGACATGCACTACCTCTCGCCCGAGCGCGTGCAGCTGCGCTACGACCTGCCGCTGGCTGAGATCGTGCTCGACTTCTTCGATCAGCTCAAGTCGCGGACCGCGGGCTATGCGTCGCTCGACTACGAGCCGCTCGACAACCGAGCCTCGGACCTGGTCAAGCTCGACGTCCTGCTGGCCGGCGATCGGGTCGACGCGCTCTCGGTGGTCGTCCACCGCGACGCCGCCTACGGCGCCGGCCGGGCGCTGGTCGAGCGGCTGCGAAAGACGATCCCGCGCCAGCTCTTCGACGTCCCGGTGCAGGCGGCGATCGGCTCACGGGTGCTGTCGCGCGAGACGGTCAAGGCCCTGCGCAAGGACGTCACCGCGAAGCTCTACGGCGGCGACGTGACCCGCAAGCGCAAGCTGCTCGAAAAGCAGAAGAAGGGCAAGAAGCGGATGAAGCAGGTCGGCTCGGTGGAGGTCCCCCAGGAGGCCTTCCTCTCGGTGCTGCAGGTCGATGAGTGAGCAGGCGCCTCAAGGGCGGCGCGACGCGGCTCCCGGCTCGCAGCGGCGGCAAAACGCCGAGCTCCTGCGGGAGGGCATCGACGCCTTCAATCGCGGCGACCACCCGGCGGTCACGGCGCTCTTCGACGAGCGGGTCGAATGCCGGGTCGGTCCGGGCCTGGTCAACACCGGGGTCTGGTACGGCCACGACGGCTATCTCGAGATGATCACGGCCTGGGGCGAGGCCTGGCGCGAGATCGAGATGCAGATCGCCGCCGTCGAGGTACTCGACGATCGGCACCTGATCGCCGAGATCGACCAGCGCGCGGTCGGCGCCGCCAGTGGCGCGCCGGTCGAGATGACGGTCTACGGCGTGCTTGAGGTCAGGGACGGGCTGGCCGTTCGCTTCCACCTCTACCCCGACCGCGAGGCGGCGCTGGCCGCCGCGACGCGGAGCTGAGGTCGCTCCGCAAACCCGCCGCGGGTCGTCCTCGGATCGGCGCTATCGCTTGCGGGCGCGCACGGCGGTGCCGTAGGCGCAGATCTCGGTCCAGGTGCTGCCGAGCTCGGAGGTGTCGAAGCGAAAGGCGATGATCGCGTTGGCGCCCTTGGACTCGGCCTCCTCCTCGAGCCGCTCCTGGGCGTGGGCGCGCCCCTCGGCGAGCATCTTCGTCATCCCCTTGAGCTCGCCGCCGCGCAGCGACTTGAGCCCGGCGCCGATCTGCGAGCCGATGTTTCGCGAGCGCACGGTGAGGCCGAAGACCTCGCCGAGCACCTCCTCGATCTCGTAGCCGGGCAGGTCGTTCATCGTCGTGGTGATCATGCGCGAAACCTATCTCCATCGGCTCCACCGCGGCGGCGCGGCGCCCGGCGCCCGTCCGGGGCCGGCGCCGCCGCGGAGCCGGCTCAGCCGGCCAGGAAGCCGTTCTCCTCCAGGTACTGGCGGGCGACGTCCTCGGGCAGCTCCCCCTCGGCGTCGACCGCGGTGTTCATCTCCTGCATCTTCTCCGTCTCCAGCGAGGCGGCGAGCGGGTTGAACAGCTCGGCGAGCTGCGGGTTCTGCTCGAGCACCTCGGCGCGGACGTTGAGCGCCGGGTTGTAGACGGCGAAGAACCGCTGGTCGTCCTCGAGCACGCGCAGGCTGTTGGCGCCGATCTTGCCGTCGGTGGCGAACACGGAGCCGAAGTTGCACTGCTCGCCGCTGCCGACCTCCTTGTAGACGATCGCGTCGCCGACGGTCGAGATGTTGTCGCTCGGGACCTCGAAGCCGTAGGCGTCGAGCAGCCCGGGCAGGCCGTCCGCGCGCTGGGCGAACTCCGGCCCGACGCAGAACGTGAGCGCGTCGGGATCCGACTGCGCGAGATCGGCCAGGTCGGAGATCGTCTCGACGCCGTCGAGCGGCTCGCCGGCGTCCTCGCGGACGGCGATCGCGTAGGTGTTGTCGAACGGCGCCGGCTCGAGCCACTCGATGTCCTCCTTCGCCAGGTCGGCCTTCTTGACCGCCTCGTACTGGCGCTCGGGGTCGGTGATCGCCTCGTCGTTCTGCAGGTAGCTGAGCCAGGCGGTGCCGGTGTACTCCCAGTACATGTCGATGTCGCCGGAGGTCAGGGCCCGGCGCGCGGCGACGCTGCCCTCGAGCCCGGTCTGGTCATCGGCCTGCGCGCCCGCCGCCTCGAGCAGCTGCAGGGTCATCTGGCCAAGGATGAGCTGCTCGGTGAACTCCTTCGAGCCGACCGTGAAGCTGGCGCCGGCGAGGTCGACCCCCTCGACCTCCGGGCCGAGCCCCGAGCCGTCGCCGTCGCCGTCACCGCCGTCGTCGTCCCCCCCGCAGGCGGCGAGGCCGAGGGCGAGCGCGACCAGCGCGATCGTCAGTGTCGTTGTCTTCAGTCGGATGGTGGGTCCTCTCTCTTGGTGGTTGCCTTCATGGTTGAAGCGTCGGCCGCGACGATCCGCGGGCTCAGGTCTCCAGGCCCCGCGGTCGCAGGCGCTCTTCGACCAGCCCCGCCGCCCAGTCGACGAGCAGCGCCAGCACCGCGGTCAGCACACCCCCGGCGAGCACGAGCGTGTCGAGGCGGTCGAGGCGGATGCCGACGTCGATCAGGTAGCCGAGCCCGTTGCTGCCGTCGGGCGCGCCGCCGAGCGTGAACGTGGCCAGGATCGCGGTGCCGACGTTGATGATCAGCGCGGTGCGGATCCCGGCCAGCATCACCGGCACCGCCAGCGGCAGCTCGACCTTGCGCAGCACGCGCAGCTTCGACATCCCCATCCCGCGTGCCGCCTCGATCAGCGTCGGGTCGACCTGCTGCAGGCCGACCATCGTGTTGCGAAGCACCGAGAGCAGGCAGTAGACGACGAGCGCGAAGAGGACGCCCTCGCGGCCGATGCCGAAGGCGACGGCGAACAGGGCCAGGACCCCGATCGACGGCACCGCCTGGCCGATGTTGGCGACCGCGAGGATCGGCGGCGCCACCCACCGGGCGAACGAGCGGGTGAGCAGGATGCCGAGCGGGACCGCGATCGCGATCACGATCGCGGTCGAGATCGCGACCAGCTGGATCATCACCCAGGTCGCCCGCACGATCACGTCCATGGTCAGCAGCGGCGCCTCCTGGCGATCGAGGTCCTGGGCGTTCAGATAGACCGCGAGCGCGCCGCAGACGGCGGCCAGGACGAGCGGCGTGAACAGCACCCGCCAGGTGCCCGAGAGCACCGATTGGCCCACCGGCTGGCCGACCGAGCGGTGCGCCGTCGGGTTGGCGGTGTCGACGAACGGCTCGCTCACGAGCCGGCCGCCGGATCGCGCTCGGAGTTGGCCGCCTCGGCCTCCGCGCCGGCGGGGCGGTGACCGTTGACCGCCATCGCCGCGACCGCGGCCGCCAGCGTCGCCAGGTCGACGACGCCTCGGTAGCGGCCGCTCGGGTCGACCACCGCGGCGGCGCCGGCGCCCGAGGCGAGCAGCGCGTCGAGCGCCTGGTGCAGGGTGTCGTCGACCTCGACCGTGGTCCCGACCGTCTCGCCGAGGCCCTCCAGCGGGCGGCCGTTGCGCCCCAGCTCCTCGCGGCTGAGCCAGCTCCGGGGGCGACCCTCGGGGTCGAGGAGCAGGGCGTGGCCGCGATCGCTCTCGCGCAGCAATGCCAGCACCCGCGCGGCCTCGTCGCCGGGGCGCGCCGTCGGCCATTCGGTGAGCTCGACGTCGTCGACGGTGACCAGGCGCAGGCCCTTGACCCGAGCCCCGCCGCCGATGAACTCGGCGACGAAGGCGTCCGCGGGGTCGATCAACAGCCGCTGCGGCCGGTCGTACTGAGCGAGCCGCCCGCCGATCCGCAGCAGGGCGATCCGGTCGCCCATCTTGATCGCCTCGTCGATGTCGTGGGTGACGAAGACGATCGTCTTGCGGACCTCGCCCTGCAGACGCAGGAACTCGTCCTGGAGCCGCTCGCGGGTGATCGGGTCGATCGCCCCGAACGGCTCGTCCATGAGCAGCACGGGCGGGTCGGCGGCCAGCGCCCTGGCGACACCGACGCGCTGGCTCTGCCCGCCGGAGAGCTCGCGCGGGTAGCGCCCGCGGTAGGTCGCGGGCTCCATGCCGACGAGCTCGAGCAGCTCGTCGACGCGGGCGTCGATCCCCTTCCAGCCGAGCATCTGGGGCACGGTGGCGATGTTCTCGGCGATCGTCATATGGGGGAAGAGGCCGACCTGCTGGATCACGTAGCCGATCCGCCGGCGCAGGGAATCGGGGTCGGCGTGGGTGACGTCCTCGCCCGCGATTACGATCCGGCCCGCGGTCGGCTCGATCAGGCGGTTGATCAGCTTCAGCGTCGTCGTCTTCCCGCACCCCGAGGGCCCGACGAGGACGGCGATCTCGCCCTCGGGCACGTCGAGCGAGAGGTCGTCGACGGCGGGCTCGGCCTGGCCGGGAAACCGCTTCTGGAGGCCTTCGAGGCGGATCATCGGCTCGGCTTCGGAGCCGCCGGTGGGCGTCGGGGCGCTCATGCGCGCACCCCGGGCGAGGTCGTCACCCGGCGCAGGACGAAGAAGGCGAGGTCGAAGAGCAGCGCCAGGACCATCACCCCAAGCACCCCGGTGAGGATCTCGTTGACGTCGTTGACCGCGCCGATCCGGCTCAGGCCGCTGAAGATCAGCTCTCCCAGCCCGGGGCCGTTGATGACCGCGGCGATCGCCGCGATCCCGAGCGTGATCAGGGTCGAGACCCGGATCCCGGTCAGGATCACGGGCCAGGCCAGGGGCAGCTCGATCCGCCGCAGCCGCCGCCAGCGGCCCATCCCCATCCCGCGCGCCGACTCGACGACGGCCGCGTCGACCTGGCGCAGGCCGGTGATCGTGTTGCGCACGATTGGCAGCAGCGCGTAGAGGACGAGCCCGACGACCGTTGGCAGATAGCCGATGCCCAGCTGCGGGATCAGCAGCGCGAACAGCGCGAGCGACGGGATGGTGAGGAAGATCGCGCAGATCGCCAGCGTGAGCCGCGACGCCCGGTCACGCTCATAGGTGGCGACGCCGAGCGCGACGCCGATCACGGTCGCGATCAGGATCGAGAGCGCAACCACCTCCGCGTGCTCGACCGTGAGCTGGACGACGATGTCGGAGCGGCTGTCGAGGTACTCGAGAAAGCTCATCGTGTGAGGGTGCCACCGGCCCCACGTGCGAGCGGGTCCCCCGACCGAGGCGAACCGATCCTATTGAGTGGCCAATAGACTCGCGCCGCGATGCCCGTCAACGAGGACGCGATCGGCAAGGAATACCCGCCGGCCTCCTACGAGGTCGGCCGGGAGAAGATCCGTGAGTACGCGAACGCGATCGGCGCCGCCAACCCGGCCCATCACGAGCGCGCCGCGGCGCAGGCGGCCGGTTACCGCAACGTGGTCGCCCCGCCCATGTTCTGCGTCGTCTACAGCGCCGCGGCGATCGCGCCGGCGGTGCTCGACCCCGAGGTCGGGATCAACCTCGCGACCATGGTCCACGGCGGCCAGGAGTTCGTCTGGGGCGAGCCCGTCTGCGCGGGGGATCTGATCACGACGACGGCTCGGGTGAGCGAGATCTACGAGCGCGACGGCAAGGGCTTCTACGTGTTCGAGTCCGCCTCTGCCAATCAGGACGGCGACGAGGTCGTGCGCGGCACCTGGACCAACATCGTCAGGGGGGTGTGAGATGGCCGATCGCGAACGGCCCTCGGTGGGCGACTCGCTGCCCGAGCTCGCGGTGACCCCGGACCGCTACCTGCCGCATCGCTACGCGGGCGCTTCCGGCGACTTCAACCCGATCCACATCGACGCCGAGTTCGCGAAGGCGGTCGGGCTGCCGGGCAACATCCTGCACGGCCTCTACTCGATGGCGCTGGTCGCTCGGGCCTGCGCCGCCGTCGCCGACGGCGACCCGCGGGCCCTGCGACGCCTGCGGGTCCAGTTTCGAGGCATGGGGGTGCCCGAGGAGGAGATCACGGTCTCGGGCACGGTCCGTGCGGCCGAGGGGGACCGGCTGACCGTCGACGTGGTCGCCGAGCAGTCGGGCAACCAGATCATCCGCAACGCCGAGGCCGAGCTCGAGCTCTGAGCCGCCCGCAAGCGGCGCTCCAGACACGCAGGAACGCAGGCCCGGCGGTTACCTCGCCCGGCGTTCCTAGAATCAGGGGGGTGTTGAGCAAGCGCCAGCAACTGATCCTCAAGCTCGTGGTCGACTCCTACCTGGAGGCCGGCAAGCCGATCGGCTCCGCGGCGATCGCCGAGCTGCCCGACGTCGCGGCGGGGCGGTCCACCGTCCGTGCCGAGCTGGCCACGCTCGAGCACGAGGGATACCTGACCCACCCGCACACCTCGGCCGGCCGGGTCCCGACCGACTCCGGCTATCGCTTCTACGCCGACGCGCTGCTCGCCTCGGGCGCCGCGTCGGGGCGCCCCGGGCCGGCGCACGGGTCGCTCGACCTGACGCGCATGCGTCGCGAGATCGAGGACGCCCTGCGCGAGACCGCCGCGGCGCTCTCGCGGATGACCGATCTGCTGGCCGTCGCCACGGGGCCGCCCCCCTCGAGCGCTCACATCCAGCGCGTCGAGGCGCTGCGGCTGCAGCCTCGCGTGGTGATGGTGATCGTGATCGCCTCCAACGGCGCGGTGACCAAGCGGGTCTTCAACTTCTCCCGGGCGGTCGATCCGGGCCTGGTCGAGTGGGCGTCGAGCTTTCTCAACGAGCGCCTGCGGGGCCTGGCGCTCGGGGCGCGGATGACGGGTGATCGGCTCACCGACCCCGAGCTCGGCCCCGCCGAGCGGGACTTCATCGACGAGCTGCGCGACGCCTTCTCGGTGCTCGAGGAGCAGGCCGCCTCGGACCTCTACGTCGAGGGCGCCGCGCGCCTGCTCTCGGCCGAGCACGCCCCGGACCTGCCCCGCGCCGATGCCCTGATGCGGGCGCTCGAGCGGCGGGCGAACGTGCTCGAGGTGCTGCGCTCGACCCTCGACGAGCGGTCGGTGTTCATGTGGATCGGCGACGAGAACCCGGCCCCGGAGCTGCGCTCGGTGAGCATGATCGGCGCCAACTACGGGCTCGGCTACCGCAACCTCGGCACGGTCGGCGTGGTCGGCCCGACGCGGATGGACTACGCGACCGCGATCTCCTCGGTTCGCAACGCCGCCACCGAGCTCTCGCACTTCTTCGAGTCGGTCTATGGATAGCGCCGTGCGACGCGACTACTACGAGGTGCTCGGCGTCGACCGGGGGTCGAGCGAGCGTGAGATCAAGCGCGCGTTTCGGCGCCTCGCCCGCGACCTGCACCCGGACGTCAACCGCCACGATCCCGAGGCCGAGGAGAAGTTCAAGTCGGCCGCCGAGGCCTACGAGGTGCTCTCCGATCCCGAGCGCCGGCGAACCTATGACGCGTTCGGCCACGAGGGCCTGCGCACCGGTGGGTGGTCGCCGCACACGGGCGGCAGCATGGAGGACATCCTCTCCTCGTTCTTCGGCGGCGGCGATTCGCTGTTCGGCGATCTCTTCGGCGGCGCGCGCTCCGGGCCGGCGCCCGGGGGCGACATCGAGGTCGAGGTCGAGGTCGGCCTCGCCGAGGTGCTGACCGGAGCCCAGCGCGAGATCTCCGTCGAGGCGGTCTCGGTCTGCGAGCACTGCCGCGGCAACGGGGCCGAGCCGGGGACGCCGATCCGCACCTGCGAGACCTGCGGCGGCGCCGGGCGGGTGCAGCAGGTGCGCCGGACCGCCTTCGGCCAGCTCGTGCAGACCGGGGCCTGCCCGACCTGCGCCGGCGCCGGCAAGCTCGCCGAGCGGCCCTGCGAGCGGTGCGAGGGCGTCGGGCGCGAGCTGCGCGAGCGCACCTGGGACGTCGACGTCCCGGCCGGGATCGAGTCGGGCCAGCGAATCCGCATTGGCGGTGCCGGGCACGCGGGCGAGCCGGGTGGTGCGACGGGCGACCTCTACGTGCTCGTGCGGGTGAGTCCCGACGAGCGCTTCGAGCGCGAGGGCCGCGACCTCGTCGCGGTCGTCGGGGTGCCGGCGACGCTGGCGATGGTCGGCGGCGAGGTCAGCGCTCCGACCCTCGACGGCGAGCGCAAGATCAAGGTCCCCGCGGGGGCCCAGCGCGGACACCGGGTGACCCTGCGCGGGGAGGGGCTGCCGGGCCTGCGCGGCGGCAAGCGCGGCGATCAGCACGTGCTCGTCGACGTCGTCGTCCCCGAGCGCCTGAGCCGCGAACAGCGCGACCTGGCCCGCAGGCTGCACGAGTCGCTCGACGGCCGAGCCCGCGGTTGATCCGGCTCGCGGTCCGCTGCCCGGCGCCGCTCGCCGAGCGCGTCCTCGCCGAGCTGCTCGAGCTCGTCCCGGGCGGCGTCGAGGAGGATCATGGCGACGGCTGGGTCGAGTACGCGGTCTACGGGCCGCCCGGCGAGCTGCCGGCCCTGCCCGACCTCGAGGCCGCGGCGGGGGAGGGCCTGATCGAGGTCAGCTCGACCGAGATCCCCGACGACTGGGCCGACCGCTGGCGCGACTTCCACCGCCCGATCTCGATCGCCGGCGGCCGCCTCATCGTGCGCCCGTCGTGGGAGACGCAGCCCGGCACGCCCGGACGCGAAGCGCAGCGCGCCACCGACCCCGGCACGCCCGGAACCGAAGCGCATACCGCCACCGACCCCGGCACGTCCGGAAGCGAAGCGCATCCCGCCACCGACCCCGGCACGCCCGGAAGCGAAGCTGAGGACGTGCCGGGCATTTGTGTCCTCGTCGATCCTGGCCAAGCGTTCGGCACCGGCGCCCACGCGACGACCCGGATGTGCCTCGAGCTGCTGCTCGAGCTCGCCGACGCCGGCGAGGCGGGCGGGGCCCTGGTCGATCTCGGGACCGGGTCCGGCGTGCTGGCGATCGCCGCGGCGAGACTCGGTTGGGCTCCGGTGCTCGGCTGTGACAGCGAGCGGGCGGCGCTCGACGCGGCCGCTCAGAACGCGGTGCGAAACGGGGTCGACCTGCGTCTCGAGCGAATCAATCTGCGCGAGCGCCCTGCGCCCGCGGCGCCGACCGTGGTCGCCAACCTGACCGCCCCGCTGCTCGCCGCCGTCGCCGCCCGCCTCGCCGAGCCGCCTCGCGTCCTCGTCTGCTCGGGGCTGCTGGCCGGGGAGGCCGGCTCGGTCCGCGCGGCACTGTCCGGGGCCGGCCTGCGGGCCGCGGCCGAGCGCTCGAGCGGCGACTGGACCGCGCTGCTCTGCCGGCGGCGTGTTTCGGGCGCCGATCGTGGGTAGGGTGCGGCCATGACAACCCTCGCCGTCACCTTCTACGACGTCGTCGTCTGGCTGCACATCAGCGCCGTCGTGGTCGCCTTCGGGGTCACCTTTGGCTACGGCGCCTACATCGCGCTGGCCGCCCGCAAGCACCCGCGCAGCATCCCCGCCGTGCTCGAGGCGCAGACGATGATCAACCGCACCATGGTCACGATCGGTGGCCTGCTGATCCTCGTGACCGGCATCTACCTGGCCGCCGACCGCTGGGACTTCGCCGACTTCTTCGTCGGGTGGGGCATCATCGCGATCATCGTCCTGCTCGGGCTCGTGCACGGCTTCTTCGTGCCCAACGATCGCCGCGCCCTGGAGGCCGCCAAGCACGACATCGAGGCCGCGGGCGACGGGCCGGTGACCTTCGGCAAACGCTTCCAGCGCGCGTCGATGGCCGGGGCGCGAGTCGGCCCGATCGCCGGCCTGATCGTGATCGTGACGATCTACGTGATGACCGCGAAGCCGTTCCTCTGAGGCGGAGCGAAGCGAAGCCGAGGTGCGCCGCCGTTGAGGCGCCTGATCTGAGGTGAGCCCGGACGCAGGCTGGGCATCGCCCGAGGCGCGTCGCGTTCGCGGGGAGGTCTTCGCCACCTTCGCCCGCGAGGGCCGCCCGCCCTCGGTTGCCGAGCTCGAGGTGATGGCCGAGCTCGACCGCGACCGGGTGCTCGCGGCCCTGGCCGAGCTCGACGATGCCCACGCGCTCGTGCTCACCTCCGCCGGCGACGGGATTCGGATGGCCCATCCGTTCTCCGCCTGGCCGATGGGCTTCGTCGTCCGCGGCGGCGACCGACTCTGGTGGGGAGGTTGCGCGTGGGACAGCTTCGGGATCGTCGCCGCGCTCGGCGAGCGGCTGTCGATTCTCACGATCTGTCCACACTGCGGCCGCGAGCTGAGCTATGGCGCCGGGCCGCAGGACCCCCCCGACGCCGATCGGGTGGTGGTCCGCGTCCCGCGCCCGGCGGCCGAATGGTGGGACGACGTGGTCGCCACCTGTACCGCGATCCGCTCCTTCTGTTCGACCGCTCACCTCGAGTGCTGGCTCGCGGACACCGGCGAGCCCCCGGGCGCGAGGGTCGAGTTGGAGCGGCTCTGGCAGCTGGCGCTCCCCTGGTACGGGGACCGGCTCGATCCCGACTGGAGGCCCCGGTCGCTCGAGCAGCGGCAGGAGATGCTCGAGCGGGCCGGTCTGCGGGGCCCGTTCTGGCAGTTGGGCGGCTGAGCGCCGAGCGCGGGCGGGCTACACCCTGAGGGCCACCGCGAGCGCTGCGGCCGCGAGCGCGGCGGCCGCGAGCAGGCCCGCGCGCGGATTTTTCTCGCCCAGCACCGCGCCGTGTTGGGCGGCCGACATCACCGAGCTGCGCGAAACGGTCGACAGGGCCGAGCCGATCGAGGCCGAAGAGCCGACCGAGAAGGCCGAGGCGATCGAGCCGACCGAGCCGACCGAGAGCGCCGAGCCGACGGAGCCGATCGAGAGCACCGACCTCTTCGACGCGATCGACAGAAGGGAGTCCTCCGACCACAGCGAGAGCCTCGACTCGCCGCAGCGAGAGCAATCGTCGGCGCATCGATCGCAGTCGGCCACCCCCGCAGTGTCGCAGCCGCGATCATCTGCCGGCGTGACCGATCGAGACCCGAACGACTCGCTGCCGATCGCCGTCTTCGACTCCGGGGTCGGGGGGCTGACGGTGCTGCACGAATGCCTCGTCTCGCTGCCCGAGGAGGACTACGTCTACCTCGGCGACGACGCACGCTTCCCCTACGGGGCGAAGACCGACGCCGAGCTGCGCGCCTGCGTGCTGCGCAACACCCGCTTCCTGCTCGAGCGCGGGACCAAGCTGCTCGTGATCGCCTGCAACTCCGCGGCGTCGGCGGGCCTCGAGTCGGCCCGGGAGCTGGCCGCCGCCCACGGCGTCGAGGTGGTCGCCGTGATCGAGCCCGAGGCCGAGATCGCGGCCGCGATCACCGACTCGGGGAGGGTCGGGGTGCTCGCGACCCCGGCGACCGTCGCGGGCGGCTCCTACCTGCGCGCCCTCGGGCGCCAGCGGCGCGAGCTGACCGTGACCCAGGTCGCTGCCCCCGACCTCGCGGCGATCATCCAGCGCGGCTTCCCGTTCTCGGAGGCCGTCGTCGAGCAGGTGCGCTCCTACTGCGCGCCCCTGCGCCGGGCGCGGGTCGACACGGTGATCCTCGGCTGCACCCACTATCCGCTCGTGCGCCCGATGCTGCAGCGCTTCCTGGGCCGCGAGGTGCGCCTGGTGACCGCCGGCCACGCGCTCGCGGCGGCCGCCGAGCGGATCCTCGAGGCGCGCCGGATCGCCTCGAGCAATCGCGGCGAGGGCGAGTACCGCTTCGTCTGCACCGGGGACCCCGACGCCTTTCGCGAGCTCGGCACGCGCTTCCTGCAGCTTCCGCTCGGCGACGTGGAGCTGGTCGACCTGTGAGCCGGGACGGGCGCGGTCGGGCTCCCCGCGGCTACCCTTGTTCGCGATGAGCGAGACGATCCTCGAGCGGGTCCAGACCGACACCCGCAGCGCGATGAAGGCCGGCGAGCGCGACCGGGTCGCGGCCCTGCGCATGGTGGCCGACGCGCTGCAGAAGGACCGCAAGCAGGGTGGTGACGACGAGCTCGCGGTGCTGCGCCGCGAGCGCAAGCGCCGGCTCGAGGCGGCGGACGCCTACCGCGAGGGCGGCAGTGGCGATCGCGCCGAGGCCGAGGAGGCCGAGGCACGCGAGATCGAGCGCTACCTGCCGGCCGAGATGACCGACTCCGAGCTGGCGGGCATCGTCGACGCGGCGATCGCCGAGTCCGGCGCGTCGGGCCCCACCGAGATGGGCAAGGCGATGGGCGCGGCGATGCCGAGGGTCGCCGGCCGAGCCGACGGCAAGCGGGTCAGCGCGGCGGTCCGCGAGCGGCTCGCCGGCGGCGGTTGAAGCGACACGTGGCGCGCCGCCAGCTCACCCTCGACAACACCGTCGCCGCCGAGCTCGCGGGCTCCGAGGACACGGTCCTGCGCGAGCTCGAGGGCCGGCTCGGCTGCGACGTCTTCCTGCGCGGCAACGTGCTCACCCTCGACGGCGACGACGCCGACGTGCGCCGTGCGGCGACCATGGTCGACGAGCTCGTCGGGCTGGTCGAGCGCGGCCACGACCTGGCGCCGGCGACTCTCGACACGGTCAGCGGGGCGATCGAGGCCTCCGAGCGGCCCGAGGAGATCCTCGAGGACGAGGTCTGGCGTCACCGCAGCATCAAGGTGGCGCCGAAGACGGTCAACCAGAAGCGCTACGTCGACTCGATTCGCCGCCACACGGTCACCTTCGGGATCGGCCCCGCCGGCACGGGCAAGACCTTCCTCGCGGTGGCGATGGCGGTCGCCGCGCTCGACGCGCGCGACGTGAGCCGGATCATCCTCACCCGGCCCGCGGTCGAGGCCGGGGAGCGGCTCGGCTTCCTGCCCGGCGACATCCAGGCCAAGGTCGACCCCTACCTGCGCCCGCTCTTCGACGCCCTCTACGACATGTACGACCCCGAGCGCGTCGCGACCTACTTCGACCGCGGGATCATCGAGGTCGCCCCCCTGGCCTTCATGCGGGGTAGAACTCTTAATGACTCCTTCGTGATCCTCGACGAGGCCCAGAACACCAGCCCCGAGCAGATGAAGATGTTCCTGACCAGGCTCGGGTTCGGCTCGCGGATGGTCGTCACCGGCGACATCACCCAGATCGACCTGCCGCGCGAGCAGCGCTCGGGGCTGATCGTGGTCGGCGAGATCCTCTCCGCGGTCGAGGACATCTCGTTCATCCGCTTCGGCGGCGAGGACGTGGTGCGCCACCAGCTCGTGCAGCGAATCGTGGCGGCGTATGACAGCTATTCGCAGCCGAGCACCCGGGACCCGGCCGCGCGCGGACGCGATGGCGAGCGGACGGCCGGCAGTTGACTTGACGGATCTCGAGGACGTCCCCGCCGAGCTGCGCGACGCCGTCCGCGCGACGCTCGCGGCGGCCGGCGTCGGCGACGGGCACCTCTCGGTCGAGCTGATCGATGAGCGCCGGATGCGCGAGCTCAACCGCGAGCACCGCGGGCGCGACGCGCCCACCGACGTGCTCTCGTTCCCGGTCGACGGCCGGGGCCCGGCGGCGGGCCCGCGCGAGCTGGGCGACGTGGTGATCTGCCCCGAGCACGCGGCCGACGTGGTCGAGGCCACCGTGCACGGGGTGCTGCACCTCTGCGGCCACGACCACGAGTCCGATCAGGGCCAGATGCTCGCGCTTCAGGCTGAGATCATCGCGTCCCTGGAGTCGCGGAACGCCGAGCCCGTCGACGGCTGAGCGGTCAGGTACTCGTGGACGATCAAATCCTTCAGCCATCGGGCGCCGGCGGGCCCTCGCGGGCCGGCTTCATCGGCCTCGCCGGGCGCCCCAACGTCGGCAAGTCGACGCTCGTCAACGCGATCGCCGGGCGCAAGGTGGCGATCATCTCCGATCGCCCGCAGACCACCCGGCGCGCGAGCCGCGGGGTCGCCACCGACCTCGGCGCCGGCTGGCAGATGGTGCTCATCGACCTGCCGGGAGTCCAGCGCCCTCGCGACGTGCTCACCGAGCGCATGCAGCGCCGGGTCGAGCTCGAGCTCGCCGACTCCGACGCGGTCCTGTTCGTCGTCAACGCCGAGCAGGGGATCGGGCCCGGCGACCGGTTCATCGCCCGCCACCTGCTCGCCGCGGGCGCCGAGATGCCGGTGATCTGCGCGGTCAACAAGATCGATCGCCTGAACGTGCCGCAGACCGCGCGGGTGCTCGCCGAGGCGGCCGAGTTCGACGTCGTCGACGAAGTCTTCCCGCTCTCGGCCAAGCGGGGCACCGGGGTCGAGCCGCTGATCGAGCGCCTCGCCGAGCTGCTGCCCGAGGGCCCGTTCCTCTACCCGCCCTCCGAGCACACCGACCAACCCAGCGACGTCCACCTCGCCGAGCTGATCCGCGAGCAGGTCCTGCGCCGCACTCGCGAGGAGCTTCCGCACGCGGTCGAGGTCGCGGTCGAGGAGATGGAGCCGCGCGACGACGGCCTGATCGAGGTCCGCGCCCAGATCTGGGTCGAGACGGACTCGCAGAAGGCGATCCTGATCGGCCGCGGCGGCCGGATGGTGCGCGAGATCGGCACCGCGGCGCGCAAGGAGCTCGAGCGCGAGCTCGGCGCCCGCGTCTTCCTCGACCTCCAGGTCCGCGTCCGCGAGCGCTGGCGCCGCGACGAGGGCCTGCTCGACCGGCTCGGGATCGAGTAGTCGGCGCCTACCCCGAAGCCTCGTCCTCGTCGGCATCGGCCTCCAGGAACTCCGGCGTCGCGATCGCGAGGACCCCGAGCGCGACCCCCGCGAGCAGGAAGAGCGCCGCGGGGAGCTGCAGCCAGATCACCTCGGAGAGGAACAGGACCGCGCCCGCGACCGCGAGGGTGACGAGCGCCGGGATCAGCGTGGACCCTGCGGGGGATTTCGCCGCCACTTTCGATCGCCCCCAGCGCCCCTTCGCCGGCGCTCGTACCCGGCCCCAGCGCCTCACCGCTGCTCCTCGCGGTCGGCGGCGACGATCGGGTGGAACTCGCTGTCGAGGTCGCCGCGCAGGGTGAGCCGGTAGAGCAGCGCCAGCGACGGGACCAGGACCAGCACCGCGACCACCGCGAAGACGAGCAGCGCGATCAGCGTCGGGTCGCCGGCCGCGGCCTGCTCGAGGGTGAGCTCGCCGGGCAGGAAGTCGGGCGCCTGGGCGATCGCGAGCCCGACGATGATCGCGCCGACGGCGAGCGTCGAGGTCCAGCGCGCCAGGCCGAAGTGCCGGCCCCAGACGAGCGCGAGCGTGATCGCCCCCGCCACGACCGAGCCGATCACCACCGCGAGCCCGGCACCCGAGGTGAGCCCGTCATAGAGCGCCGGCACGTTGTCGCGAACGACGAAGATGCCGCCGATCGCCATCGCCCCCGCGACCGCGGCCGCCACCAGAGCGCGCGTGCGGAAGGCGTCGACGAGGTCGGGCAGGCCGGCGCGCACCGCATCGGCGGCGAGGAAGACCGCGGCCAGATAGGCACCGGTGACGACCGCGAGCACCCCGATGTAGATCGGCACCGGGTGGGCCCAGCTCGCGATCGCGTCGGCACCGTCGGCGGGCACCTCGACATGGCCGGTGACGATCGCACCGATCGTGACCCCGAAGCAGAACGGAACCAGAACCGAGGAGAGCGCGAACGCGGCCCCGAACACGCGCGCCTCACCGATCGTCGACGCCTCGCCGCGGACCGCGAACGCGGTGCCGCGCAGGACGATTCCGACCACGGCGAAGAACAGGGGCACATACAGCGTCGACATCACCGCTCCGAACGCGGTCGGAAAGCCGGTCCAGAAGACCACCAGGAGGAAGATCAACCAGACGTGATTCGCCTCCCAGACCGGGTGCATCGAGCGCTTGATCAGGCCGCGCAGGCGGGCCCCACGCCGAGCGCCGCCCGCCGTCAGGTCCCAGAACCCGGCGCCGAAGTCGGCCCCGCCGAGCACCGCATAGGCGGTGACGCCCGCGATCAACACCGCCGCGACCGCGTCCGCGAGGCTCATTCGAGCCCCCTGTCGGCCGGCTCGCCGGGCAGCTCGTGCCCGCGCGGGTGGCGGGCGAGCCGGCGCAGGAGCCAGAAGACGACCACGGCGAGTACCAGATAGACCGTGGCCAGGGTCGCGTAGCCGACCGGGACCTCGGTGGCGCCGGTCACCGCCTCCTCGGTGCGCATGATCCCGTACACGACCCAGGGCTGGCGACCGACCTCGGTCGTCACCCAGCCAGCGATCAACGCGCACAACGACCCCGGCCCGGCGATCACCACGAGCCGGTAGAACCACTTCGAGCGCGGCAGCCGGCCGCGGCGCCACCAGGTCAGCAGGTAGATCACCGAGAGCAGGGCGAGGCCGCTGCCGATGAAGATCATGACCGTGAACGCGTTGCGGACCACGGCGACGGGCGGCCGGTCGTCGGCCGCCACGGCGTCGAGGCCCTGCACGGTCGCGTTCGGGTCGTGGTAGGCGAGCAGCGAGAGCATGTCGGGGATCGTGATCCCGCCGTGGGTCTCGCCGTCGAAGTAGATGCCGCCGAGCGTGAACGGCGCGCCCTTGGTCGTCTCCTGGAGGCCCTCGAAGGCGGCCAGCTTGGTGGGCTGGTTCTCGGTCACCGTCCGCGCCGCCCAGTCCCCGACCAGGAGCTGCACCGGGGCGGCCAGGCAGGCGATCGTGAGCGGCACGATGAGCGCGGCCCGGTGGTAGTGGTCGCGCCGGCCGCGCAGCCAGGCGACCGCGTAGACGCCCGCGACGACGAAGCCGCAGACGATGAACGCCGCGAGGTACATGTGGATCAGCTCGTGCCAGAGGTTGCTGTTGAAGAGCGCGGCGAACGGGCGCACGTCGGTCACCTCATTGCCCTGCATGTTGAACCCGACCGGGTGGTTCATCCAGCCGTTGACCGAGATCACGAACATCGAGCCGAGGAAGCCGGTGACCGCGATCGGGATCCCGGTGAGGAAGTGCGCGCGCGGCGAGAGCCGATCCCAGCCGTAGACGTAGATCGCGATGAAGATCGCCTCGATGAAGAACGAGACCGCCTCGAAGGCGAAGGCGACGCCGAAGACCTCGCCGAAGTTGGCCATGAACTCGGGCCATAGCAGCCCGAGCTCGAACGAGAGGATCGTCCCGGTGACGACGCCGACCGCGAACAGGATCACCATCACCTTCGACCAGCGCTTGGCGATCGCGTGGTAGACGGGGTTGCGGGTGCGCAGGTACAGCCCCTCGGCGAACAGGACGATCGCCGGGAAGGCCAGCCCGAAGCAGACGAGCGGGATGTGGACCGCGAACGAGAGCGCCTGCATCTGGCGCGCCTCGAGCAGGTAGGACTGGTCGACGGTGGGGAACGACCCCGCCTGGGCGACCTGGACGAGGACGTCGCCGAGGGAGTCGAGCACCATCGGCCGCGATTGTGTCACCCGCGGTCGGCGGAGCGCCGCCGGTCGGCGACGCGCTGCCCACGGACCCGTGATGGCGGTCCCAACCCGCGCCCGTAGACTGCGCGCGATGCAGGGCATTTCGCCGCCGATCAGGTTCGACGAGCGCGGCCTCGTTCCCTGTCTGGCGCAGGACTGGCGCACCGGCGAGGTGCTGACCCTGGCCTACATGAACGCGGAGGCGCTGCGGTTGACCCGCGAGACGCAGGAGGTCCACTTCTTCAGCCGCTCGCGCGGCGAGCTGTGGCGCAAGGGCGAGACCTCGGGCAACGTCCTGCGCCTGCGCCAGCTGCGCTACGACTGCGACGGCGACGCCCTGCTGGCTTTGGTCGAGCCCGCCGGCCCCGCCTGTCACACCGGCGAGCGGACCTGCTTCTACCGCGACCTCGACGGCGCGGCCGACCCGGCGCCGGACGCCCCGCCCGCGCCCGGCGAGCCCGCCCCGGCACTCAGCCTCCCGGCACGTGATGGGGCCCAGTTTCACCTCGACGCGCATGCCGGCCAGCCGGTGCTGGTGTCGTTCCTGCGCCACGCGGGGTGACTGATCTGCCGACATCACCTCGTGAAGGTGGTGAGAGCAAGCGAGCGCCTGCGCGCCCACGAAGCGCTGGCCGTGTTCGTGACCTTCGACAGCCCCGCTGCGGTGGGAGCAATGCTGCTCGCGGGCGTCGACTGCCCGTGGCCAGTGCTCGTGGACCGCGGCCGCGCCACCTACCGTGCCTGGGGGTTGCGGCGCGCGTCGTTCC
>WHSW01000369.1 GCA_009379895.1 Solirubrobacterales bacterium | reverse complement strand
GGTCGTAGCCGATCTGAAACGTCTGTGGTCACCCGAGCAGATAGCGTCTCGTTTGCGCGACGAGTTCGGGGACGATGACACCATGCGGATCTCACACGAGACCATCTACAAGACCATCTACGTCCAGGGACGGGGTGAGCTCAGGCGGGAGCTGGCGGCGTGTCTGCGGTCCGGGCGGACTCGGCGCGTGCCCCGAGCCCGGCTCGAGAAGAGGGGCCAGATCCGGGACATGGTCATGATCAGCGAACGTCCACCCGAGGCCGAGGACCGTGCTGTCCCTGGTCATTGGGAGGGTGACCTCATCTTGGGCAAGGGCAGCAAGAGCGCGATCGGAACCCTCGTCGAGCGCTCGACTCGCTTCGTAATGCTGTTCCCACTGACTCAGGGACGCACCGCTGAGCAGGTCCGGATCGCCATGACGGAGGCCATCGTTACGTTGCCTGAATCGTTGCGCCGCACCCTCACCTGGGACCAGGGCAAGGAGATGGCGGAGCACGTCCGTTTCCGGGTCGACACAGGCGTCGAGGTCTACTTCTGCGATCCGCATTCGCCGTGGCAACGGGGGTCCAACGAGAACACCAATGGTCTCTTGCGTCAGTATTTCCCCAAGGGCACCGACCTCTCGACAATCAGCGACGCCGATCTCAAAGCGGCAGCCGATGGCCTCAACGGGCGCCCTCGCAAGACCCTAGGCTGGAGGACACCATCGGAGAAGCTCGGCGAGCTTGTTGCGTCGATCGGTTGAGACCGCCGAACTCTATTGGCGCGAACCCCGCGGCGCCGCACAGCGCGTTGTAGCTCCGATCGGGCGAGTGGAAGTAAGGCCTCGTTGGGCTAGTACAAACGCGATTCTCGGGACCACAGCTCTCCCGTCTAGGATCGGTGCAACCCAGATGATGATCAAGGCGTCTTTCCTATT
>WHSW01000368.1:371-920 GCA_009379895.1 Solirubrobacterales bacterium | reverse complement strand
GCCGTTCGAGGTCCCGCAGGTCCTCAACGCCCGCCACGGCGTCTTCGTCGTCGAGAACCTCGACACGTCGAAGCTCGCGCGCGACGGTGTCCGCGAGTTCGCGCTGATCCTCACGCACCCGAAGCTGCGCGGCGCGAGCGGAGCGTGGACCTCGCCGATCGCCTTGCTCTGAGAGGACGGACCGTGGATCACTACGACGTGATCATCATTGGGACCGGTGCGGGCGGCGGCACGCTCGCGCACCGCCTCGCCCCATGCGGCAAGAAGATCCTGCTGCTCGAGCGCGGCGGCTACCTTCCTCGAGAGCCCGAGAATTGGGACTCCAAGGAGGTCTTCGGCCGCGAGCGCTACGTCACCACCGAACGCTGGTACGACAAGCACGACGTCGCGTTTCGCCCGCACGCCGAGTATTTCGTCGGCGGCAACACCAAGGTCTACGGCGCGATCCTCTTCCGCCTTCGCGAGCGCGACTTCCAAGCGGTCGACCACTACGGCGGCGTCTCGCCCGCCTGGCCCATCTCATACGACGGCCTCGAGCCGTACTACGCC
>WHSW01000368.1:0-361 GCA_009379895.1 Solirubrobacterales bacterium | reverse complement strand
CGCCGAGGCCGAGCGCCTCTACCTCGTCCACGGCGAAGCCGACGAGGACCCGACTGAGCCGCCGCGCTCAGGACCGTTCCCCTACCCGGCGGTCTCGCACGAGCCGCGCATCCAGCAACTTCACGACGATCTCGTCAACGCGGGCCGCCACCCCTTCCACCTTCCCCTCGGGATTGATCTCGACGAATCGGACCCCGAAGCCAGCCCCTGTGTGCGCTGCAACCGCTTTGACGGCTTCCCTTGCGTGACCGACGGCAAGGCCGACGCCCATGTTCGCTGCGTGCGCCCGGCACTCAAATATCCCAACGTCACGCTCCGCACCCACGCGTTGGTGCAACGCCTCGAACCGGACGCCTCCGAG
>WHSW01000367.1:239-932 GCA_009379895.1 Solirubrobacterales bacterium | reverse complement strand
CCCGCGTGCCCGGCACCGCCAATGCGGATTCGCTGGCCCGACTCGATACTGGAACGGTCGAACCGAGGCCGTGGGCGGGTGCGAGATTCGACCGATCGCACCTTGGATTGAGCTTGACTTCGCCAAACACCAGGGCTAAAGTGGCGCTGCCGTCACTCGTTTAGCGAAGCTTTCAAGCCGGCGGCACGCGGTTAGTCGATTCTGGTCGATTCGAGAAACCACACGCTCGGTACCCGGGCACGGGCTCCGGTACCAGGAGGAGCGAGAGGAGAGGACTCATGGTAAGGACGCTCAGGGGGCGATGGTCCCGGATGCTTCTCGGCGCGCTGGCCCTGGTCGGGGTCGTCGCGCTTGCAGCCTGCGGGGGGGACGACGACGGCGACGACGAGGGCGGTGGTGGCACCGGCGACATCGAGGCGCAGAGCGTGATCCGCTTCGCGTTCGCCCCGGACCCGATCTGGAACTACCTCGTCGACAGCGGCATCCTCGAGGAGAAGGGCATGGAGGCGGGCATCGACGTCAACGCCTTCCAATCCTTCGACGAGTTCGGGCTGTTCGCCGGTGGTAACGCGGACATCCTGTCGACCGGCAGCTACGAGACCCCGCTGCTCGACCAGGCGGGGATCCAGACCATCACCTTCGGCAAGTACAACGCCAACAAGGACGTCATGATCGCTCCCGCCGACGAGGACT
>WHSW01000367.1:0-229 GCA_009379895.1 Solirubrobacterales bacterium | reverse complement strand
GGGCTGCAAGGTCGCCGCCGAATCGACGACCGGGAACACGGTGATCTGGAGCTCGCTCGTCAATCAGCTCGATGGGCGCGAGATCGCCGAGGGGTCGGACGACCTCGAGCTCGTGACCGCCGACTATCAGGTCATGCCCCAGCTCGTCGACGACGGCGAGGTCTGCGCCGCGATCCTCGACCCGGTGCAGGGTACGGAGGCGATCCGGACCGGCAAGGTCGACATCCTC
>WHSW01000366.1 GCA_009379895.1 Solirubrobacterales bacterium | reverse complement strand
GGCTCCGCGCTTCAGCTTGCGCCAGCCTCCGGCGCGGTTGTTGGCGATGATCTGCTTGAACATCGCGCCGAGGGCGGCCGCGTTGATGGCCTCGCCCTCGTGGGCGGCGACGGTGCGGGCGGTCTCGTTCACGCGCACGAGGGCCGTGACGGGCTCGCCGTATGGGGTGAACACCGGATTGCGCGTAGGGCCGGTCGCTCGGAGGGTCTCTACCAGCCAAGACGAGGAGGAGCAAGATGAAGCGGGTCCAGGCCGGCCGGGTCGGCGGGCGTGACGGCAAGCGCGGCGGAGGCGAGCACAAAGCGTGTATGGGCTACGCGAACGTAATGGCGACGGCCGCGATCTTCATTGCGCTCGGCGGCGGCGCCTACGCGGCCTCGAAGATCGGGCCCAAGGACATCGAGAAGAACGCGGTCCGCGCCAAGCACATCAAGAAGAAGCAGGTCAAGGCCAAGCACGTCGCCAAGAACGTGGTGCGCACGCCGAAGATCCGCGACGGCGCGGTGACCGCGGCGAAGCTGGCCGAAGGAGTCGCGGGAGAGCCGGGACCGCAGGGGCCGGCCGGGCCGAAGGGTGCCGAGGGCCCGGCGGGGCCGCCCGGGCCCGAAGGCCCCGAGGGTCCGCCCGGGCCATCGACGGGTCCGGCCGGCGGAGATCTGAGCGGCAGCTACCCGGACCCGCTGATCGCCCAGGGCGCGGTGGGCACCGCGAAGCTCGGCGACGTTCGCAAGCTGGGCACGCCGACCAACAACCCGCTCGAGCTCGTCGTCGGCGACTTCCCGGCCCTGCGGCTGGAGCCGGTCCTCAACTCCGCGGGAGCCCAAGCCCCGAACGTCATCGGCGGCAGCGCCGACAACTCGGTGGCCGCCGGCGTCCAGTCGGCGACGATCGCGGGCGGAGGCCGCGGCGCCCCCGACCACCCCGAGAGCGCCAACG
>WHSW01000365.1 GCA_009379895.1 Solirubrobacterales bacterium | reverse complement strand
CGGTCGGTCCGCCGGTTACGGCCATCAGCCCGGCCATGCCCTGGGCGATCTGATCATAACCGGCGTCGGTGTGACATGGCCCCGTTGGTCCGAAGCCGGTGATACTGGCCACGATCAGGTCGGGATGGGATCGGGTTCGCTGGCGTTCGGCGAGTCCCAGTGAGTCCAGCACGCCGGGACGAAAGTTCTCCACGAGGACGTCGGCCGTGCCGGCCAGCTGATGGAGCAGCGCTCGGCCGTCTTCGGAGTGAAGATCGAGCGCGATCGAGCGCTTGTTGCGGTTGACCGCAAGGTGATAGATGCTCACGTCGTCGTGGAAGGGCCCCCACAGACGGATCGCGTCACCTCGGGGGGTCGATTCGACCTTGATCACGTCGGCTCCGAGGTCGGCCAGCAGGGTGGTGCACAGCGGTCCAGACAGCGCGCGGGTGAGATCTACGACGCGGACATCGGCAAGCGGGAGCAAGGCCTATTCATTCCTTTCAACGTTGGAGAGCGGTCTAGTTCCGTCACCGGAGCCGGACGGGTCCGGGGTCCCCCCCGTTGTCTGCCCGAAGGAGCCCTGACCCAGTCGCGTCGCGAGCAGCTCGCCGGCGCGAGCCACATGCTCCTCCGCCAACTCGCGCGCGCGTTTGCCGTCTCCGGCTTCCAGCGCGTTCAGGAGAGCCTGGTGGTCGTGGGGGGTGATCTTGGCCTGGTCGGGAATGAGCTCGAGGAACCGTGCGGGCACCACCCGGCTGGTGTGGCGAAGAAGCGACCAGAGCCGTTCTGACTGGGCGGCAAGGTTGATCTCGCGATGAAACAGCCAGTTGGCCAGCACAAGGTCCTCGGAGCGCTCACGGATGGCGGTCTCGACTCGTGTGTTGAGGTCGTGGATTCGCGTCAGCCGTTCGGGAGTCATGCGTTGGCTGGCCCACTCGGCCGCCACCCCAGATAG
>WHSW01000364.1 GCA_009379895.1 Solirubrobacterales bacterium | reverse complement strand
ACTACGACCGGATGGCGCCGGTCACCGACGACGCGCCGCTGATCCCGTACGAGGAGGCGCGCGAGCTGGTGCTCGACTGCTACCGCGGGTTCTCGCCCGAGCTCGGCGCGGCGGCGGAAGGGTTCTTCACCGGGGATCACGTCGACGCGCCGCCGGAGCCGGGCAAGCGCGGCGGGGCGTTTTGCGCCTACGTCGTCCCGACCGTGCACCCGTACGTGATGCTCAACTACACCGCGCGCTCGAACGACGTCCTGACGATGGCGCACGAGCTCGGGCACGGGGTGCACGCCTACCTCGCCCGAGAGCAGGGGCTGTTCCAGTTCTCGACTCCGCTGACGCTCGCCGAGACCGCGTCGATGTTCGGCGAGTCGATCGTGCTCGAGCGGCTGCTCGCCGAGGCGCCGGACGCCGCCGCCCGCCTCGCGCTGCTCGCCGAGTCGCTCGACGGCGCGGTCGCCGCCGTGTTCCGGCAGATCGCGATGAACCGGTTCGAGGACCGGGTCCACACCCGGCGCCGGGAATCGGGCGAGCTCTCGGTCGACGAGTTCGCGGCCGAGTGGCTCGCGACGCAGGAGGACCTGCTCGGCGACTCGGTCGAGGCCGGCGACGACTACGGCTCGTGGTGGTCCTACGTCCCACACTTCGTCGACACCCCGGGCTACGTCTACGCCTACGCGTACGGCCACCTGCTCGCGCTGTCGGTCTACCGCCGCTACCAGGAGCGCGGCGAGGAGTTCGTTCCTTCGTACCTCGAGCTGCTCCGAGCCGGCGGCTCGCGCTCGCCCGAGGAGCTCGGCAAGATCGTCGACGTCGACCTCACCGTGCGGTCCGGGGAGCTGGTCGCGGTGGTCGGGCCGTCGGGTTCCGGCAAGTCGACGCTGCTGCGGGTGATCGCCGGGCTTGAACGCGTGACCGTAGGGCGGGTGTGGATCGGCGACGAGGACGTG
>WHSW01000363.1:726-954 GCA_009379895.1 Solirubrobacterales bacterium | reverse complement strand
ACTTCGTCGCTGGGATTCAGGTGGAATTCGCTGCGATATTCGCGCCCGCGTGCGACGAATGCGAGCGACTCACCTTCCTGCCAGAGGACGTGCACCCGTTCTCCACGCTCACCGAGAGCGCCCGCAATCGCATCGAGGTCCACGATGGGCATGCTTATCGGCGGTAGAGTCATTGCGCCTCCAATAATCGTGTCACCAGACACTACGTTACCGTCCCTCGCTCCGAAC
>WHSW01000363.1:0-716 GCA_009379895.1 Solirubrobacterales bacterium | reverse complement strand
CGGCGACCCGGTGTGCCCGGTCGAGATCGCTGGTGAACAGCAACGCGTTGAGGCCGTACCGCGTGTCGTTCGCGAGCGCGACCACCTCGTCCTCGGTGTCGAACGCGTGGACGGTCGCGACCGGCCCGAAGATCTCCTCCTGCGCGTGCGGCGCGGTCGGCGGCAGGTCGACCAGCACGGTCGGCCTGATCACCCAGCCGTCCACCGTGCCGCCGGCCCGGACCTTGCCGCCCTCGCTCTCCACCCGGTCGAGGTATCCCTTCACCTTGGTGAAGTGCTCCTGCGAGGCGAGCGGTCCCAGCTCGGTGGCGGGGTCGGCGGGATCTCCGACGCGCATGCGTTCGGCGGCCTCGGCGATGCGGCCGAGGAACTCGTCGTAGATCTCACGCGCCACGAAGATCCGGCTTCCGGCGAGGCAGACCTGGCCGGCGTTGCGGAAGCTGGCCTGGATCGACCAGGACACGGCACGGTCCAGGTCCGCGTCGACGAACACGATGTTGGCGCCCTTGCCACCCAGTTCCATGCTGACCGGCGTCAGGGTCGCCGACGCGGCCCGGGCGAGTGCCCGGCCCGTGTTCGACTCGCCCGTGAAGGTGATCCGGTCGATGTCGGCGTGCTCGGTGAGAGCCTGCCCGACCGAGTCGGGCCCGTAGCCGTGCACCACGTTGAACACGCCCGGCGGGAGGCCGGCCTCGAGCCCGAGCCGGGCGGCGATC
>WHSW01000362.1:656-959 GCA_009379895.1 Solirubrobacterales bacterium | reverse complement strand
CTACCCAACGCGCTGCGCACCGGTCGGCGACGCCGTAAGCCGCACCGCCGTCCGGACGCCCGCCGGCCCGGGCGGCTGGTGGACATGACAATGATCGATCAACGCCCAGCCGAGGCGAACGACCGGGCTGTGCCGGGACATTGGGAGGGTGATCTGATCACCGGCGCGGGCAACCGCTCGGCGATCGGCACCCTGGTCGAACGCAACTCGCGGTTCATCGTCCTGCTGCACTTGCCCGCTCGGCACACTGCCGAGGCGGTCCGCGACGCGCTGGTGCAGGCGCTGGGCCAGTTGCCCGAGCCG
>WHSW01000362.1:0-648 GCA_009379895.1 Solirubrobacterales bacterium | reverse complement strand
GTTCGCTGACCTGGGACCAGGGCTCGGAGATGGCACTGCACGCCGAGATCGCCCGCACGCTGGGCATGCCGGTGTTCTTCTGCGAGAAGGCCAGCCCATGGCAGCGGCCGTCGAATGAAAACACCAACGGGCTGCTGCGCCAGTACTTCCCGAAGGGCAGCGACCTGCGCGTGCACGCCCCCGAGGACCTGGCCGTGGTGGCCGCCGAGCTCAACGAGCGACCGCGCAAGACACTCGGCTGGGCCACCCCGGCGGACCGGGTCGAGGCATTCCAGCGCGGCGGCACCATCTGAGCAAACCCCCTGAGGGGCCGGACGCGACGCTGCGAGGATGGGTGAATGGCGGACATGCGTCGGCGCAACCCGGAACCACCACCAGGCAGGCCGCAGATACAGCACAAGCCCGGACTGGCGGACGAAATGCTGCGCGAGCTCGCACCTTTGCTGGCCGAGGAAGGCATCGACGTCGACAACCTCGACGTCACCGACCTGGACACCCTGCAGCGCGCGCTCAACCGCGCCGTTGAACGCCGCAACATGCAACTGTTCAGCCCGGTCGGCCAGACCCGCGAGATCGCACTTGCCACACTGCAGCAGATCGTCGAGGCCATCCTTCACGGCGACACCACCCTCGCTGGGACGCTGCTTG
>WHSW01000361.1 GCA_009379895.1 Solirubrobacterales bacterium | reverse complement strand
CGCGGTCGCCGAGGGGCGGAGTCTGCGGTTTGCGCAGGAGGACATCGCATTCCAGGGCCACGCTATGGAGTGTCGCATCAACGCCGAAGACTGGCATCTGGACTTTCGACCCAGCCCCGGAACCATAGAGTCGGCTGTCTTCCCGGTTGGACCTGACATCCGTGTCGACACCCATATAGAATCCGGCTCCGTCGTCCCGCCGTACTACGACTCGCTGCTCGCGAAGCTCATCGTCCACGGAACCGACCGTCGCGATGCATTTCGGCGCACGAGAAGGGCCCTCCGACGGTGCCGCATCCGGGGTGTCGCCACCACCCTCGACGTCCACGAGATGCTGCTCGACGACCAGGAGCTCGCAGAGGGAGGCGTCGACACGCTGTTCTTCGCTCGGTTCCTCGAGTCGCGCCTCGCATCCGAGATGACAACGTCAGGAGCCTGACATGGCCAACATCGAACTGGTCGACGTGTCCCTGCGAGACGGAAACCAGAGCCTGTGGGGCGCCACCGGCCTCAGGACATCGCAGATCCTGCAAATCGCGCCGGTGATGGATCGGGTGGGCTTCCGCGCCCTTGACTACACGTCGAGCACTCACATGGGAATCGCTGCCCGCACCTACCGGGAGGACCCTTGGGAGCGAATCCGGCTGACGCGGCAGGCAATGCCAGACACGGCCCTCCAGTTCATCGGAACGGGCTTCCGGTTCATCTCCTGGGAGACCGCCCACCCGGAATTCATGCAACTGGTCTACGACCGGCTTGCGGTGAACGGCATCGACCGGGTCGTGGTCCTTGACCCGATGCACGACATGGACGCCGCCGTGGAGTCCGCTCGCATGATCCGCAAGGCCGGTATCAATGAGATCATTGGAGCCCTGGTGTACACCATCAGCGAGGTCCACGACGACGCCTTCTACGCCAGTCTGGCGAAACAGATGGCGGCATGCCCTGACATCGACCGGATATAC
>WHSW01000360.1:682-966 GCA_009379895.1 Solirubrobacterales bacterium | reverse complement strand
AGAAGAGCGCGGCTTCGAATCGCTTTTCTTACCCGAACACACCCACATACCGACAAGCCGCCGAACGCCCTACCCGCGCGGCGGCAAGCTGCCGCGCGAATACAGCCGCACCTACGACCCCTTCGTGGCGCTGGCGGCGGCTGCCGCGGCGACCGACAGGCTTCTCGTCGCCACCGGCATTTGCCTCGTGATCGAGCGCGACCCGATCATCACAGCCAAAGAGGTTGCCTCGCTTGACCGCCTGTCCGGCGGGCGCTTCCTCTTCGGCGTCGGTGGCGGCTGGA
>WHSW01000360.1:0-672 GCA_009379895.1 Solirubrobacterales bacterium | reverse complement strand
AGGAGATGCAGAACCACGCCACCGATCCACGCCAGCGCTTCTCGGTCATGCGCGAGCGGATCGAAGCGATGAAGGCGATCTGGACCCAGGACGAGGCCTCGTACCACGGGGAGCACGTGGACTTCGACCCGATCTGGTGCTGGCCGAAGCCGATCCGGAAGCCGCACCCTCCCGTGCTTGTGGGTGGTACCGGAATGCGGGTGCTAGAGCGAGTGGTCGCCTTCGGCGACGAGTGGATGCCGAACCGCTTCGCCGGCCTCGCCGAGCGGATCGAAAAGCTCAACGAGCTCGGCGAGGAGGCGGGGCGCGATCCGATTCCTGTAACCCTCTCAGGAGCGCAGCCGGATCCCGAGCTGATCGAGCGCGCCGAGGAAGCTGGCGTTCACCGCTGTATTTTCTACGTCCAGCCGGGAAACACTGGCGAGATCGAGCGGCAGCTTGACGAGCTCGCTTCCAAGGGGCTCCGATGACTCAATTAGCGACTGCCCCATGCGTTAGGTCAACGGCATGAAGCAGAAATCCATAACCTGTAGGGCGAATGGGTCGAGGAGCCTCTGGCTGGGGATCGCCGTTCTTGAAAGGACTCTAGGAAGAGAGCAGTTCGACGGTGAGGAAGTAGGTACTGTACCCGAGACGCGTCGCGCGTAGACCGGCCTTCACTCGACGGCCCCA
>WHSW01000035.1:24491-24725 GCA_009379895.1 Solirubrobacterales bacterium | reverse complement strand
AGCGATACGGTGAACCCGATTCCGCCTAGGGCGGCGATTCCCAGGACGCCGCGTCGATCGACGCCCTCGGGCAGCGTCCCGATCCGCAGTCTGAGCGCCGCCAGCGTCGCTCCCGCGATGCCGCAGAACTTTCCGATCACAAGGCCCATGACCGCCGCCAGTGCGACCCGGCGGCCAGCGGTTTGGTCGAGCGCCGAGCCTCCGAGCTCGACACCGGCGTTGGCCAGGGCGAAG
>WHSW01000035.1:0-24481 GCA_009379895.1 Solirubrobacterales bacterium | reverse complement strand
AGAGCGGCAAGATCACGAAGCTGGTCAGCGGATGAAGCCCATCCTCGAGCTCCTCGAGAACCTTTCGGCCCTCGATCGGCCGAGCCGGGGTGAGCAGGGCGAGCGCCACTCCGGCGATCGTCGCGTGCACGCCGGACTCCAGCATCGCCACCCAGGCGACGAGCCCGACCGGCACGTAGGCAAGGACCCTGCCGACGCCAAGTACTCGCATCAACGCCACCGCGCCGAGGCCGGCGATCGCGACCCCGAGCCAGCCGAATGCGATGTCGCCCGTGTAGGCGATCGCGATCACGCAGATCGCGGCAACGTCGTCGACGACGGCGATCGTGACCAAGAACAGCTTTACGCCGATGCCGACTCGGTCCCCGAGGATCGCCAGGGCAGCGATCGCAAACGCGGCGTCGGTCGCCATCGGGATGCCCCAGCCGCGCGCTCCCTCTCCGCCGCCGACGACGAGTAGGAAGACCACCGCCGGCAGCACCACGCCGCCGGCCGCGGCGACGATCGGCAGGGCTGCGGCTTTCGGACGGCGCAGATCCCCGGTGACGACCTCGCGCTTGATCTCGAGCGAGATGACGAAGAAGAAGAGCGCCATCAGGCCGTCGTTGATCCAATGGCGAAGATCCTCGGTGACCGAAAGGGCGCCCAAGCCGATGTCCAGCTCGGTCGTCCACACCGATTCGTAGCCCTGGGATCCTTCGAGGTTGACCCAGGCAAGGGCTAGCGCTGCCGCCGCCACCAGCGCAAAGCCTCCGACCGCCTCGGTTTGAAGAAATTGCGCCACCGGGTCCACGACCCGGCGCGCCTTATGCCTCACCCGCCGCCATCGCATCGCGCCGACGCTAGCTGAGCGCCGCTGTTCGGGCCTCTAACCGGGCTTGTCGATGTGGGCTCGCTGAATCGTCAGGTGCGGAGGTACGGGGAGCCGCCGCCAATCGGTTGATCGCTCCCGCTTCGGACGAATTGCGGAACGCGCGTCACAGTATTCGCGGATGGGCGAGGTATCAGTCGTGGAGAGGTTTTCGCGAGTCGCGGACGAGCAGCTCCTGGCCTGCGTGGGGGCCAGTGACGGCCCGCGGGCGTTCGGAGCCTTCTATCGCCGCCATGAGGACGCGATGCTCCTTTTCTTCATGCGGCGCACACAGAATCCCGAGACCGCGGCGGATCTGACGGCCGAGGTCTTCGCCGCCGCTCTCGAATCCGCTCACAGGTTCACCGCCGGCAAATCACCGGCGGTCGCCTGGCTGTACGGGATCGCCAACCACAAGCTCGCCTCGAGCAGGCGACGGGGACGGGTCGAGGACAGGGCCCGCAGCCGGTTGCGAATGGAGCCGCTGGTTCTCACGGACGAGGCCTTGGAGCGCGTCGAAGCGTTGGTCGATGCGGAGCTCATCACGCAGGTGCTGCAACGGCTGCTCGCTGAGCTGCCGGCGGACCAGCACGAGGCCGTTCGGTCGAGGGTCGTCGAAGAACGCCCCTATGCCGAAAATAGCGCGCGATCTCACATGCTCGGAGGCGGTCATCCGCCAACGCGTCTCCCGTGGCCTTCGGACGCTGCGGGTTGAACTCAGTGAGGAGTCGACATGAGCCCTGATCACGAGACCCGGGAGGCGACCCTGCCCGAGCTCGAAGCCCTTCTGGTCGCTGCCGCCGATTCAATCGGCGTCAAGCGCCTGCCGATCCGCCAGCGTTTCGGGATGCCGCTTGCCTTCGCCGGGCTGCTGGTGACGGCGGGGGTCGCCGCCGCAGCGTCCGGCGTGTTCGGCGGGGGAGGCGGCGTCATCGATCGCGGCACGACTCCAACGGGCGACCACGCGAGCGGTGGCTACGTGATCCGCGTCCACACCGATGGTCGTGCCCACCCGGGTGGGCCGATCTGTCTTCAGCTTCAGTTCGCCGGGTCACGACCAGCGTACGGTTGCGGCTCGGCTCCGACCGCGGCCGAGCCATTCGGGCTCGTCATTGCCGACGGTCTATCTGAGGGTTCGGTCGAGCGAGTGATCTACGGCCTGGTCGCCGACGACCGCTCGCGTGAGCGCCCTCGGCGACGGTTCCCAACACTACGACGCCGACACCACCGTCAAGCCCGGTCTTCCCGGTCGCTACTTCTCACTCACCGCCCCCAACGAGGGGCGGATCGAGCTGGTCGGCTTTGACGCCTCTGGCGCCGAGGTCGCCCGGATCGGAAGCCGCGAGACTCCCGCCGACAAGCCGCTCTCGCATGACGAGGCCGTAGCGCAGGGCGACCCTGCCGGGTTTGCGCCGACGGCCGTGCCGGCGCGCTCGTTCGTCTATCGCGGCGAATCAATCGATCCCGCGAAGGCCGACCGGCTCGGGCTCGTCTGCGTCGACAGTCTGCAGACGGTTAGGTGCTACGACTCGGTCGAAGAGGCAAACGCCGCTGCGGAGCCATAGGTGGCCTCCGCTGCGCGCGAAACGCGAGCGTCCAGAAGGTTGGATCGTAGGCTCAGTACGCCGTCGCGAAACGTCCAGGTCGCGATCGGAGGGACGTCGCGGCTCGGCACCCGAGGCGCTCGGCGAGCAGCTCGGTGAGATCGCTCATCGCGATGCCGGTGCCGCGGTGTCTCGCGGCTCGTCGCTCAACAGGTCCAGGTAGCCGTCGTAGCGAAACACCCGCCGACGCCGGCCGCCGGTGATCTCGGTCACGATCCCGGCCTCCTCGAACTGGGCGACGAGGTTGTTGGCGGTCACATAGGCGACGCCGAGGGAGTCCTTGACCAAGTTCACGTTCACCAGGGGGCGGTCAAACAGCAGGTCGAGCAGTCTGCCGCCGTTCAGACCCCCTCGCTCATGGGCCAGCTCGCGATCGCGTTCCCGCAAGTCGAGGATCGCTTGCGCGGTCGCCGTCGCCTCGGTAGCGGTCTCGGCCACACCCTGGAGGAAGAACCGCAGCCAACCCTCCCAGTCGCCACGACGACGGATCGTCGAGAGCCGGTCGTAGTACTCGGCGCGGTTTCGCTTCAGATAGTGGCTCAGGTACAGCAGCGGGCGCTGCAGGGCGCCCCGGTGGACTAGCAGAAACGTGATCAGCAGCCGCCCAACGCGGCCGTTGCCGTCCATGAACGGGTGGATCGTCTCGAACTGGGCGTGGGCAAGGCCGACGTGGATCAAGACTGGGAGCTCCTGGTCGTGGAGGAAGCGCTCGAAGTCGTCGAGGGCCGAGCGCATCTCGGGCACGGGCGGAGGGACGAAGGTGGCCCGTTCGATCGGGGTGCCCTCGGGACCGATCCAGTTCTGGTTCTGTCGAAACTCGCCCGGCATCCGGTGCGACCCGCGCCCGCTGCGCATCAGCTCGGCGTGGATCTCGCGAATGAGTCGTTGCGAGAGGGGCAGCGAAGACAGGCGCTCGAGCCCGCGGTTCATCGCCCGCACGTAGTTGACGACCTCCTCGACGTCGTCCGGAACGCCGGCCGCCTGCGGCTCGAGCTCGACCGCGAGCAGATCCTCCAGGGTGCTCTGGGTGCCCTCGATCTGCGAGCTGAGCACCGCCTCGCGGCGGACGTACATGGCAACGAACAGGTCGGGGTTCGGCACCGTCTGGATCACGCCGTCGAGCCGGCCGAGGGCGAGGTCGGCCTCGGAGAGGATCGCGAGCATCTCGGCGTCGACCTCGACCGGCGGATCCGGCGGCAGCGCGGCAGGGACGAAGGCTGCGTAGCCGTCGCTTTGATTCACGAATGCGCCGGCGCGCGCACTTGCCTCCATCAATGCCTCTCCTGTACTGCGGCGCCCCTCAATATGGGCGGCAACGGAAGAGCTTATTTCATTTTGGGGCTGTTTGACGAAATACGAGCAAAAGACTTCCCAAGCTTATTTCAGGCCGCGTGACCTGGAAGGACCCTCCGGGCCGCGTGGACCGCACTATGGACCGGCCGTCCGCCCCGACCAGGCGTGAAGCGGGGAGGCACGGCCCCTCGCAGCCGCCGACCACCGTCTTTCCCACAATAGAAATTGAGTGAAATCCGGTGGTCGGCTGCTGCGAGGTGGAGGTTGATGGGGTAACTGGTCGGGGACTGGTTGAAGGAAACGAGGGGTGGATGAGAGCAGGTCACTGGGGGTGTTGGGACGGCTGATGTCGGGCGGGGGAGGCGGGTAAGCGAGGGGATCGGGCTGGTGGTCGTGAAAGTCGTGGCGGACTAGATCGGGGCTCATGCCACTACTCCTATAGATGGGCAAAACCCAAGAGATCAGAAGAGAGCGTTTCGAGTCGGTCGAAGGGGCCGATCGGACCCCGGCGGCAGACGTCGAGGCGATCGCGCGACGGGTGGTCGAGCTGCTCGGCGACAGGCTCAGCGTGATGTCCGCGAGCAGATCGGATCTCGTTGACGCTGCCGAGCTCGCCCGGCGACTCGGCACTCGGCGCTCGTGGATCTACGCGCATGCGAGGGAGCTCGGCGCTGTCCGGCTCAGGGCGGGCCCGCGACCTCGGCTGCGCTTCGATGCTCAACTTGCGATGGAGCGAGTGCGGGTCGGCGTCGAGGAAGCGGGACGGCCACCGATAGCTCCGCCTCGCAGCCGATCGCGAGTGCAGCGCTCAGAAGCCCATCTCCTGCCGATCAAGCGCCGGGGGGCGAATTGACCGCTCACGTAGGCTCAGCCAGAGAAGAGCGAATGCCGCGAACACCGAGCGGACAGGTGCTGGAGTTCGAGCGCGCCGGTGGCCGCACATTCGCGCTGCGCTTTCGGGCGTACGGTGGGCGGCGGTACGTGACCCTCGGAACCGCGGAGGACGGCTGGACGCGTGCGCGGGCGGAGGAGGAGTTGGCCAATGTGCTCGCCGACGTCCGTCGCGGGTTGTGGAAGCCGCTCGAGGCCACACGTCTCTCGAATGAGCCAGTGCCCGAGCCGACCTTCCACGAGTTCGCCTCGGAGTGGCTCGAGGCCCGCCGGCACGAGTTCGCGGCGCGAACCGTCGAGGACTACGAGCTGGCACTCACCCACCACCTGCTGCCGTTCTTCGCGCACCACAAGCTCTCCCAGATCACGGCGCACGAGGTCGATCGCTACAAGGCGCTGAAGGTCCGCGAGCGCGAGCTGGCGCTCGTCGACCGGCCCCTCTCGAATCGGACGATCAACAAGACGCTGACCCGGCTGGGCCAGATCCTCGACGTCGCCGTTCGCTACGAGCTGATCGACCACAACCCGGTGAAGACGAAGGTCTCGAAGCTGAACGAGGCCGCGCCGCGCCGCGCGCGTCTCAGCGGCGAGCAGGTCCAGGTTCTCCTGCGGGCGGCGGGGCCGAATCGCGCCCTCCTGGTGACGGCGATCATGGCCGGCGGACTTCGCGTCTCGGAGCTGACCCACCTGCGCTGGCGCGACCTCGACCTGCAGGACGGCTCGCTCGGCGTCGCGGCCTCGAAGACCACGGCGGGCGTGAGGCGGGTCTCACTCGATCCGGAGCTCACGCAGCTCCTTCGCGAGCAAAAGATCGCCGCCCGATGGAGCCACCCCGATGACTTCGTGTTCGCGGGCCGCTTCCGCGATCGGCCGCGGGAGCGCAACAGCGTGCGGACGAAGGTTCTCTATCCGGCGATCGAGCGGACCAACGAGCTGCTCGCCGGCGAGGGCCGGCCCCCGCTCCCTGATGGCATCACCTTCCACTCGCTGCGGCGGACCTACGCCGCGCTTCGGGCGGAGCTCGGCGAGCATCCGGCGATCACCGCTGCGCAGATGGGACACCGCGATCCGCGGATGACGCTTCGCGTCTACACCGACGTCACCGGAATGCGGCCGCAGACGAGCATGGGAGGCCTGCTCGGCGACCGTGAATGGGCACCAATGGGCACTAACGCGGCGGGGGAGCGGCCAGGCGCGAGCGAACGCCGCGGCGGCGAAACACAGGGATCCCGCACCGCGACTGAGGATCAAGAGAACGGGAGCGACGGGACTCGAACCCGCGGCCTCCGGCGTGACAGGCCGGCGCTCTAACCAACTGAGCTACGCCCCCGGCGGCGCTGATTCTAGGGATAGCCCGCGCGGTCGTGCGACCGGTCGGCGCGGCGCTCGTCGTACCCGCCACTCCGGGTAGCCTGCGCCGCCGTGCGACTGGTGACCTACGACTCAGATCGGGGCGCGCGGGCCGGCGTCGTTCGGGGCGAGTCCGTGGTCGACGCCCACGACGCGCTCGGCTCGGGCGGCTCGACCCTGCGAGAGCTGCTCGCCGCCGACCGGCTGGCGGAGCTCGCCGAGGCCGACGGCCCGGCGACGCCGCGCGCCGGCGCGCGGCTCGGTCCGCCGATCCCCGACCCGGAGAAGCTGATCTGCATCGGCCTCAACTACGCCGAGCACGCCAGGGAGGGGCGCCAGGAGCCGCCGGCGAGCCCGACCTTCTTCGCCAAGTTCGCCAACGCTCTGGCAGCCGACGGCGCCACGGTCGAGCTCCCGGCCGGGAGCCGCAAGGTCGACTACGAGGCGGAGGTCGCCTTCGTCGTCGGCCGGGCGGCCAAGGACGTCGCCGAGGACGAGGCGCTCGACCACCTCGCCGGCTACACCCTGTTCAACGACCTCTCGGCGCGCGACCTGCAGTTCGCGACCCCGCAGTGGATGCCCGGCAAGGTCTTCGACGGCTCGGGGCCGTGCGGGCCGGCGATCGTCACCCCCGACGAGGCCGGGCCCTCCGACGCGATCGGGATCGCCCTCGACCTCAACGGCGAGCGCATGCAGGACTCGACGACCGCCGACCTCATCTTCGCGATCCCCGAGCTCGTCGCCCAGCTCTCGAGCCTGATGACGCTCGAGCCCGGCGACATCGTCGCCACCGGCACCCCGTCCGGGGTCGGCGGCGCGCGCGAGCCACGCGTCTGGCTGCGACCCGGTGACGAGCTCGTTGTCAGCTCGCCCCAGCTCGGCGAGCTGCGCTCGACGATCGCCTGATAGCCGTGCGCGAGATCACCCCCTCGGAGGCGAACGCGGCGACCAGCGCGAACGGCAGGAACCAGACCACGTAGAAGTAGAACCAGTGCGCGGCGGTGAGCTGGACCGCGATCGTCACCGCGGCGGCCAGGGCGGCGATCTGAATCGGGGTCTTGAAGCGCGGGTAGAGCGCCACGCCGAGCGCCAGCGCGGCGGCGCCGACCCGCACCACCGGCTGCAGGAAGTCGAGCGACGGCGCCTGGCCCCAGACGCTGAACGGGGAGCTGCGCGCCGCCTGGTAGCCGAGCGTGCGGTCGTACAGCTCGCGCAGGCCGCCGTCGGGCACGAAGGGCAGCAGGAGCGCGCCCGCGACCACCGCGAAGGCGATCGCGAACAGCAACGCGCCGCGCCACCGTCGCTCGCCGTCCGCGGTCGCGAACAGGGGCGCGAGCGCCGCCGGTCCGAACTTCGCCGCGGCGGCCAGGGCGATGAGCGCTCCCCGGGCGGGCGGGGCCCGCAGCGCGAGCAGCGCGCCGACGCCGAGCGCCGCGATCAGCGAGTCGTTCGCGTTGGCGTTCATCACATAGAGCGTCCACGGGCAGGCCAGCCAGGCAAAACCGAGCGCCCAGCCCAGCGCCCGACCCTCCGAGCCGTCGCGCAGGCGCCGGCCGAGCAGCACCAGGCCGCCCGCGCAGAGCAGGTCGAAGCAGATCGCGGCCGCGTGCGCCGCGCCGACCTCGTCCCAGGCGCCGTGCCAGGGAAACAGCTGCTCGAACGGGACGTAGGCGAGGTAGTTGAGCGGCCCGTAGACATCGCCGCGCAGGTCGATCCCGGGTGAGAAGCCGCCCTCATAGAGCGGCCGGCCGTCGCCGATCCGGTCGGCGCCGATCACCCCCGCCACGCCGATGTCGATGACCTGCGAGTCGACCAGGTTGAGCACGATCCGCGCCACCGCGAGGGCGAGCGCACCGAGCGCCAGGGTGCGGGCCGAGACGAACGGGACCAGCGGCCCCGCGCGCCGGCGCGGCCACAGCCCGGCGACCAGCATCCGGATCAGGAAGTAGCCGAGCACGGGATAGGTGAGCGCCACCGACGTCGTGATCTGGCCCCGGTTGAAGAAGAACAGCGAGATCCCGAGCCCAAGCAGCACCAGGAGGTCGAGATGAAGCAGCCGCAGCGGGCGGCGCGGGTCGAAGAACGGCGCCACGAAGAGCAGGCAGAGGGGCAGCCAGACGTAGGGGGAGTTGACCTTCTGGGCGACCGCGCCCTGGTAGCCGCGGGCGAGCGGGGTCCCCACCTGCTGACCGGTCCACGCCTCCTCGACGGAGCCCGTGTCGCCGTCGAGGATCACCTGCGCGACCTCGCGGCCGCCGGGCTCGACGTAGCTGACCTGCCACCGCTCGCCCCGGACGAACGCGGTCGGCTTCGCGGCGCGCGCCTCGCGGAGCTGCGCACGGACGGCCTCGATCGCGCCGGCGCGCTCGATCGCCTCGCGGGCCGGGACCTCGAACCCCGCCGGCGGCGTGCGCCGGGACTCGGGCTCGACCAGCGGCGGCGGCCGCTCGCCGCCGAACGGTGGCTGGGCCGCCGGGTTCTCCGACGCGGCCGCGGGGCTCGCGGCGACCAGACCGAGGATCGCCAGCGCGAGGGCCGACTTCGAGGGCGATCCCCACATCAGCGCGCGAGCGTAGCGTTCGCCTCCCCCCGCAAGCCGTCCTCGGCCCACCGTGCGCCGGCACACGACGCGGCGCGACGATTGCTGATTCGCTATCGGCCATGAGGGCGCAGATCGTCGACAGGATCTACCGGCGGCCGCCGCGGCCGAGGCTCGAGGGGGCGCCCTGGTCGCCCGACCCGGAGCGCTCCGATTGACCGTCGCGATCGCGCGCCGAGGGCTCTTCCGCCTGCTCTCGAGGATCCGGGGCGGCCGGATCGAGATCGACGATGACGGGCGCCGCTTTGGCTTCGGGCCGCCCGACGCGGGCCTGCGCGCCACGGTGCGGGTTGGCGATCCGCGCGCCTACTCGTGGGCGCTACGGGGCAGCACCGGGCTCGGCGAGGGCTACGCCGACGGGCTGTGGACGACCGACGACCTGCTCGCGCTGACCCGGATAGCGTGCCGGAACCTGGCGCCGCTCGACCGCTGGCGGGGGCGGGTCCATGCCGTCATCGGCCCGCTGGAGCGGACGATCCCGCTGGTCCCGCGCAACACCAGGGCCGGGGCGGCCCGGCACATCGCTGCCCACTACGACCTCGGCAACGCCCTGTTCGAGTCGTTCCTCGATCCGCGCATGATCTACTCGTGCGCGTATTTCGACGAGCCCGGCGCGAGCCTCGAGCGGGCGCAGCTGGCAAAGCTCGAACGGATCTGCTCGCGGCTCGAGCTCGGCCCCGACGATCACCTGCTCGAGATCGGCACCGGCTGGGGCGGCCTCGCCATCCACGCCGCGGGCGAGCACGGCGCCCGGGTGACCACGACGACGATCTCGCGCGAGCAGCACGCGTTCGCGACCGAGCGGGTGCGCGCGGCGGGGCTCGGCGACCGGGTCGAGGTGCTGCTGCGCGATTACCGCGACCTGCGCGGCCGCTACGACAAGCTGGTCTCGATCGAGATGATCGAGGCCGTCGGCTGGCAGTACTTCCGGACCTTCTTCGCGAAGTGCGCCGAGCTGCTGCGAGCGGGCGGGGCGATGCTGATGCAGGCGATCGTGATCGATGACCGCCTTTACGAGGCCGAGAAGGCGGCGCGGACCTTCGCCAACAAGAACATCTTCCCCGGCGGCTGCCTGCCGTCGCGGCGGCTGATCGCCGAGCTCGCGGCGGCCAGCGGGACACCGGTCGCCTGGTGGGACGACATCACCGCGCACTACCCGCCCACGCTCGCCGCCTGGCGCGAGCGCTTCGAGCGGGCCTGGCCGCGGCTCGAGCCGCTCGGCTACGACCAGCGCTTCCGGCGCCTGTGGAACTTCTACCTCGCCTCCTCGGAGGCCGGCTTTCGCGAGGGAAGGATCGGCGACGTGCAGACGCTGCTCGCCAAGCCGGCCGGCGCCGCGCGGTCCCGTCGGGCGGCGACCCGGGCAGTCGACGAACCCGGATCCGTGATCGGCGCCTGAGCGCCGGCGCCGGTCGATGAGCGTCTACGTCGAGCGCCACGGCTCCGGCGAGCCGCTGGTTCTGCTCCACGGGCTCGGCGGCACGAGCTCGATCTGGAGCCCGGTCGCCAGCCGGCTCGCCGAGCGACGCGAGGTTGTCGTGCTCGACATGCCCGGCTTCGGCCGTTCCGACCCACTGGCCGACGGCACACGGCCGACCGCGGCGAACCTGGCGACCGCGATCGCGCGCCTGTGCGCCGAGCGATTCGAGATCACGCGGCCCCACGTGGCCGGAAACTCGCTCGGCGGGTGGGTCGCCCTCGAGCTGGCGAAGGCCGGCCAGGCGGCCTCGGTGTGCGCGATCTCACCGGCCGGCCTCTGGCGCCGGCCCCTGGGACCGCGCCGCACGGACATCCGCCGGCTCGCGCGCCGCCTGCGGCCCCTCGTCTCGGTCGCGCTTGCGAGCGGGCGCGCTCGGACGGCGATGCTGCGCTCGACCATGGCCCGTCCCGAGCGGCTCAGCGCCGACGAGGCGCGGACCCTCGTCTCGGAGTGGGTGCGCTCCCCCGGCTATGACGCGGCGAACGCCGAGATGCGCGCCGCTGTCTTCGAGCATCCAGAGCGGGTCACCGTGCCGACCACAATCGCCTGGGGCAGCGAGGACCGGCTGCTCGCCCCGCCGCGGCCCGAGCGCCTGCCGCCGGGGTCGCGCTACGTGGTCCTCGAGGGGTGCGGGCACACCCCGACCTGGGACGACCCGCGGCGCGTCTGCGAGCTCATCCTCGAGGCCTCGGCGATCGCCTCCGAGACCCCGATGTCCTAGGCCTGCGCCTGCTCCTGCGGCTCGGGCCGTTCCTCGCCGGGCCAGGCGCCCGTGGCCCGGTAGAAGCCCACCCGCGCGCCGTGGTCGGCGACGGCCTTGATGGCGCGGAAGATCGCTCCCTCGAGCGCCATCGCGATCAGCAGCTTCGGCCAGTTCGTCTCCCGATGCTCGGGCTCGGGCGGCTCCTCGTCATCGATCATCGTCCAGACCTGCTCGAAGACCTTCTTGCCGACCAGCCCGGCGAGCAGCCCGCCGATCACGCTCACGGGGATGAAGAGCACCTTTGCCATCGGCGACAGCGTACCCGCACCGCGGCGTCTCGAACCGCCGTCGACGCGCGCCGCCGATGGGCGGTGCCGGGCTCGAACCGGCGCCCTCCTGGATGTAAACCAGGCGCTCTTCCAACTGAGCTAACCGCCCGCGGCCGCATTGTGGCCGATCGCCGCGCGGCAGGGTTCCCTTCGGGCGCATACGATCGCTTCGCAGTCGACGAGGGAGAGAGATCGATGCGGATGCGAGCGGCGGTCCTGGAGGAGTTCGGCGAGCCGCTGGTGGTCGAGGAGCTCGAGCTGACCGACCCCAGGGAGGGCGAGGCACTGGTCCGGCTGGTCGCCTGCGGCGTCTGCCACACGGACCTCTACACGGCCTCGGGGGTCGATCCGTCCGGCTACGCGCCGAGCGTGCTCGGCCACGAGGGCGGCGGGGTCGTCGAGGCGGTCGGGCCCGGCGTCAGCTCGCTCGCGCCCGGCGACCACGTGGTCACCCTGTTCTCCCCCCAATGCGGCGAGTGCGTGCACTGCCGCGACGAGCGCACCAACCTCTGCCTGGCGATCCGCGAGCAGCAGAACAAGGGCTACCTGCCCGACGGCAGCACGCGCCTACGCCGCGACGGCGAGGAGATCCGCCACTTCATGGGCACCTCGACCTTCGCCGAGTACACGGTGATGCCCGAGATCGCGCTCGCCAAGATCGACCCAGAGGCGCCGCTCGACCGCGCCTGCCTGTTCGCCTGCGGGCTCTCGACCGGGCTCGGGGCGGCGATCAACACGGCCCAGGTGCGCGAGGGCTCGACCTGCGTCGTCTTCGGCGCCGGCATGGTCGGCCTCGGCGCCGTCGCCGGTTGCCGGCTGCGCGGCGCCGAGCGGATCATCTGCGTCGACTTGTCCGAGGACCGGCTCGGGCTGGCCACCGGCCAGGGCGCGACCGAGACGATGCTCGGCGGGGACGACGTGGTCGACGGCGGCAAGATCGTCTCCGAGACCGACGGCTTCGGCGCCGACTACACCTTCGAGGCGACGGGCAATGTCGCCGTCATGCGCCAGGCGGTCGAGTCCGCGCGCATGGCGTGGGGCCTGGCGACGATGGCCGGCGTGGCGGGCAAGGGGGAGACGCTCGACGTGATCCCCCGCCTGCTGATCACCGGGCGCCGGATCGCCGGCTCGTCGTTCGGCGGCGTCAAGGGCCGCGACGGCGTGCCGAAGCTCGTCGACCTCTACATGCGCGGCGAGATCGACGTCGACCCGTTCATCTCGCACCGGATCGGGCTCGACGACGTCAACCGCGGCTTCGAGCTGATGGATGCCCAGGACGGCATCCGCTCGGTCATCGAGTTCAACTAGAGAGGAGCGACCTTGATCCTGCAGCGCGTCGAACAGTCGGACTGGCTCTCCAACGCGTACCTGATCGTCGACGAGCCCGGCGGCAAGGGCGTGCTCGTCGACTCCAACACGGTCACCGACCCGCTCGCCGAGCGCGCGGAGCGCGAGGGGACCGAGATCACCCATCTGCTGCTCACCCATCACCACTACGACCACGTGGTCGGCGCGCGCAAGCTCGCCGACCGCTTCGGGGTGCCGATCTTCGCCCACCGGCTCACCGACGAGCTGATCGACGACAAGGTCGACGAGACGATCGCCGACGGCGACGTGATCGAGACCGGCGACCTGCGAATCGAGGTCATGCACACCCCCGGCCACTGCGCCGACCACCTGGCGCTCAACTTCAACGCCAGCGACTGCGTGACCGCCGACGTGCTCTTTCGGGGCACGGTCGGCGGCACCCGAGCGCCGGGCGCGACCGGCTTCGAGGACCTGCGCTCCTCGGTCATGGACAGGCTGATGAAGCTGGCGCCTGAGACCCGGATCCATCCGGGGCACCGCGAGCCGTCGACGATCGGCACCGAGTGGGAGCGGAACCCGTTCGTGCGGATCTGGCGCGGGCTCGACGAGGAGGGCGCTGAGACCTGCACGGTCGGCCCCGCCGACGCCGAGCAGCGCGAGGAGGCGACCCTGGTCCTCTGGGCGCCCGACTACGACGGCACCAACAAGGCCTGGGTGCGCTTCGCCGACGGCGCGGACGCGATCGTCGGGGGTTCGCAGGTGCGGCGCTAGGCGAAGTCGCTACGCGGGCGCGCGGGTGATCCCGCCGCTGGTCGTCATGCGGCGGCTCGACCATGCACTCTCCGACAGCAAACTCGCCGAGGCCGACGATGTGCTCACAGAGTCGACCTACGGGGGTCGACCTACGTCTTTGCAGCGGTCTTTCCGTCTCGGATCTCGGGCCGTAACAGCCCGGGAATGGGAGGTGGTGGTGGAGGCACCTTCGGGGGCGATGGGGGCTTCGCCGGCACGGAGGATGCTGTCTTGCCAACCATCGTCATACGAGAGTACCGCTCAGGAGGGCGATCAAGAGCACGACCTCAACTATGAGCGATAGCGCGACAACCCGGAAGGCGCCGACGAGCCGCTTGAGCTCTCGCTCGTTGCTTTCCCAACCTCGATCGAGCTCGTAGGCGAGCCTTCGATAGACCTCGGCGAGGTGACCGCGAAACTCGTACAGCTGCTCGTAGAGGACCGAACCTGACGGAGAGAAGTACAGGTCGCGCTTCGGCAGCAGGATGTAGACGCTGGAGCCGATCGAGATCCCAAACGCGAGTACGGCTCCGCCGGCCGCCAGCGCGAGCGCGAGCGCGTCCAGCTGATCGAACCCACCGCTGCCCAAGAATGAGAAAGCAAGCGATGAGGCCGCCAAGAGGATTCCCGTCCGTGCACGAAGCTCGCTGAGTAGCGCCCCCTGGTTGTCGAGCCCGCGCAGGGCTGTCTCGTACGCGAGCCGCTCGAAGTCACTCACGCCGGTCGATTCTGGTTCCTGGGCGCTGGCCAAGCGCGCGCGAATCGCATCGAATCAGCCACGGGCATGTGCCGTCTATGCACGGCCACGATCCGCGGCCGGGCGGTTGCACATGCCTCCCGCGTCAGCTACGGCTCCGAGCTCAGCGACTCCGCCCTGATTCGGTGGCTCGAGCCGATGCGCCGCACGATCTCCGAGAATCGGCGCATCCACGACCAGGCGCTCGCACCACGCACCACGGAGCGCGACCGGAAGCCGGATAGCTCCGTCCCTTCGTGGGCGAGGTCGCGAGTCGTTTATTGTCCGCGCCCAGTCGTTGCAGGGATGTCGCGGGAACGAGGAGGAGCTGATGCAGGGAATGCTGGCCGCGGGACGGGGATCGACGGGGTCGTCGGCCGTACGGGCGCTGATCGTGCTCGCGGCGACGGTCGCCGCGCTGGCGCTGCCGCAGGCGGCGCAGGCGGCGATCCCGAACGTGTTCGGCGGTCAGGTCGACTGCGAGGTGCAGGGCGACGGGGTGCGCTTCTGCAGCAACTTCGGCGCCGACCCGCGCAGCACGGTCCCCACCTTCGATGGTGTGCCGATCGACGTCGACGCGGCATTTCCGCCCGAGCCGGCGACGGGTCCGGACGGCGATTACCCGCTGGTCATGCTCTTCCACGGCTATGGCGGCAGCAAGATGGGCCTCGACGCCATGGACCGCTGGCTCGACCGCGGCTACGCGACCTTCTCGATGACCGACCGTGGGTTTCACGAGTCGTGCGGGTCGGAGGCCTCGCGCGATGCCGCGCCCGGGGCCTGCGCCGACGGCTTCGTGCGCCTGATGGACACCCGCTATGAGGTCCGCGACGCCCAGCTCTTCGCCGGGCTGCTCGCCGACGAGGGTCTGATCGACCCGCAACGGATCGGCGCCACCGGCGGCTCCTACGGGGGCGGCATGTCGATGGCCCTGGCGGCGCTGCGGGACCGCACGATGATGCCGGACGGCAGCCTCGTCCCGTGGACGAGCCCCGACGGCCAGCAGCTGCAGATCGCCGCCGCGACGCCCAACGTCCCCTGGACCGACCTCGCCTACTCGCTGGTGCCGAACGGCAGCACGCTCGACTTTCGCGTCAACAACCCCTACCGCGGCCGGTTTGGGGTGATGAAGGAGTCGCTCGTCAACGGGCTGTATTTCAGCGGCCAGGGCGCGCCCGGCTTCTACGCGCCGGTGGGCACGCCCGGCGCCGACCTGACCGGGTGGCGCGACCTGCTGCTCGCCGGTGAGCCCTACGACGGCGATCCCCGAGCCCAGGCGATGCTCGACGAGATCACCACCTACCACTCCTCCTACTACATCGACCACAGCCAACCCCCCGCCCCGCTGCTGATCTCGAACGGGTTCACCGACGATCTCTTCCCCGCCGACGAGGCGCTGCGCTTCTACAACCGCACCCGGGCCGAGTACCCGGGTGCCGACATCTCGCTGTTCTTCGGCGACTTCGGACACCCGCGGGCCCAAAACAAGGCGGACGTCATCAGCGTCCTCGAGCGGCGCGAGACCGCCTGGATCGACCACTACGTCAAGGGCGTCGGCCCGGAGCCGGCCCAGGACGTCGCCGCGATGACCGAGACCTGCCCCTCCTCGGCGCCCTCCGGCGGTCCCTTTGCGGCCGATAGCTGGGACGCGCTCTCGCACGGCGAGATCCGCTTCTCGGATCCCCAGACGAAGACGATCGCCCCCGACGCCGGCAGCCCCGAGGTCGCCGCCAAGTTCAACCCGGTCGGCGGCTCGGCCTGCGCGACGGCCGACGGCGCCGATCAGCCCGGCACCGCCAGCTACCGGCTCGACGCCGCGCCGCCGGGGGGCTACACGCTGCTCGGCTCGCCGACCGTGACCGCCGAGTTCACCCTGCCGGGCGACACCTCGCAGGTCGCGGCGCGGCTGCTCGACGTCGGACCCGACGGACAAGAGACGCTCGTCGCGCGCGGGCTCTGGCGGCCGGCCACCGGCGGCCCCACCGAGCAGATCTTCCAGCTGCACCCGAACGGCTGGAAGTTCGCCGAGGGCCACGTGCCGAAGCTCGAGCTGCTGCCGGCCGACACCAATCCCGGCCTGATCGGCGGCTACGGGCGGCGCTCGAACGACCAGCAGCCGGTCATCGTCTCGAACCTCTCGCTGGTCTTGCCCCTGGCCGACAAGCCCGGTGGCGCGGTCCAGGTGCCGGCGCCGATCGCCGCGCCCGGGCCGGTCGCGCCGCGCGCCGACGCGCGGGCAAAGCTCACCAAGGGCAAGCTCAAGGTCAAGGGCCGCAAGCTCAAGGTCCGCGTCCGGTGTCCGAAGGACTTCGAGGCCTGCACCGACGGCAAGCTCAAGCTGCGCACCGCCGGCAAGGCCCGCGGCGTCAAGCACGCGCGCGGCCGGTTCAAGGTCGCCAAGGGCGGCTTCAAGCACCTCGACGGCGGCGAGAAGCGGGGCATGAAGCTGAAGCTGACGCACAAGGCGCGCCGCTACTTCGGCGAGCACCACCGGCTGGCCGTGCGCAGCCAGGTCAGCACCGCCGAGACGCCGACCCCCGCCAAGCAGCGCAAGAACGCGGTCGCGAGCAAGCGCCGGCGTTGACCCGAGCTCGGCCGGCGCGCGCCTAGCCGAAGTCGGCGCCAACGCCAACCGCGCGCGCCACCTGGACCGCGGGCGCGCGCAGCGGATCGCGCTTGCGCGGCCGGGGTCGTAGCGCCGGGTCGGGCTGCGCCGGCCGGCCGGCCACCGCCTGCGGGGGACGCAGCGGCTCGTCGGCCGCGGCCGGGGCCGAGGGCGCCGCGGGGGATCCGGGCGCCGCCGAGCCCGACGAGGCGCAGGCGGCGATCGCATCGGCGAACAGCTTCGCCCGCAGCGCGTAGGCGTCGGGCCCGACGTGGACCCCGTCGACGAAGAGGTCGGGCTGAGCGGCGGCGGCGTGCCAGTCGACCACCTGGACGCCCGGGGTCCGCGCCGCGAACTCGACCACCACCCGGTTCAGGCCGTTGATGCTCACCCCGTTGAGCGGCGGGCGGTTGAGCGTCGCGACGATCAGGCAACGGCCGGCGGTGGCCTCGCGCGCAGCGGCCAGGTCCGCCGCCAGCGACGCCGGGGAGGCCGGATCGTCGTTGGTGCCGAGGTCGAAGATGACGATCTCGTGCTGCGGGCCGATCCTCGAGCGCAGGACGTCAAGCCCGACACCGCTCGAGCGGCTGACCTTCGCGTCGACGTCGAGCCGCACGCCGCCGAGCTGGTCGCGCAGCGGGGGCGCCGTGCCGACCCCGAGGCTGTCACCGACGTAGAGCACCGCCGCCCCGGCGGGGGCGGACGCGAGGCACCAGATGACTGCGACGAGCCCGATGAGGCGAGCGGCCATGCCGCTGATTCTGGCGGGCGGGCGGCCCCAGCGTGCGCCCCAGCACGCGGAATCTCTACGCGCGGCCCAGGCGCCGGTAGGCCGAGACCGAGTAGGCATGCGGGCGGGCGCGCAGGATCGGGTCGTCGGAGAGCTCGATCCCGTCGACGATCCGGGCCGGGTCGAAGACGTCGATGTGGCCGTCGCGCTCGGGGTCGTCGATCAGCTCGGTGAGCTCGAGCCGGCCCGCCCGCAGCAGCTCGCGCTCGTCGGGCCAGACCGCGGTCGGGTCGTCGAGGGGATCGTCGGCGCCCGCCAGCTGCAGGCGAAGCTCGAAGCCGATCGTGCCGGCGAGCAGGCGATCGCCGAGGTCGTCGTGCAGGTAGTCGCGCCCGCGGTCGCGCGCCTCGTCGTCGGGCTTGCGCCGCTCGCCCGCCTCGGGGTGCCAGCGGTAGCGCACCCAGGTGCGCGTGCCCTCGGCGTCGACGAGCGCGAAGGCGTGCGGTGAGAAGTAGGTCGCCGTCGCGAAGCTCGCCAGCGGCTCGCTCATGATCACCGCCTGTACGGCCGTTTGCGACTCCGGGTGCCCGGCGAGGAAGGCGCCGAGCTTCTCGAGGTCGGGCTGGCCGGTGGCCGGGTCGGGCCGGCGCAGGCTGATCAGCTCGAGAAACTCCTCCGGCGTGCGGGTCAGGAACGCGGGCGAGGTGGTGGCGAGGATGTCTGTCTCGCCGCCGTCGAAGCGCAGCTTGACCGCCATCCCGCGGCCGTCGCGGTCGGCGTCGTGCGCCTCGGGGTCGCCGCTGGCGTTCGAGAAGCGGACCAGCGCCTCGACCGGCTCGCCGCGCAGGTGCGCGGCGCAGGTCAGCCGGGCCGCCTCGGGCGCGGCGGTGAACGTACCGCGCGCCCAGCTTCCCTTCGCGTGCAGCGCCCGGCGCCCACCGTGCGATCCGTAGGTGGCGTTGGCGGCGTCGATGATCCTCTCGTGGAGGTCGTCGTCGGGCATCCGCGCCGACCCTACCTCGACGCTGGGTCACGCACAGGCGATCCCGGGGGCGCCCGCCGGAGCAATCCGGATGCTCGCTCGCGCGAGCAAGTAGCGTGCGGGCATGGACCTGGGTATCGAGGGGCGGGTCGCCCTGGTGCTGGGCGCGAGCCGCGGGATCGGCGCCGGGATCGGCGCGGCGCTCGGGCGCGAGGGCGCGCGGGTCGCGATGGCGAGCCGCTCGCTCGAGCACCTCGGCGAGGCGGCGGCCGACCTGCCCGTCGAGCCGGCCCTCTTCGAGGCCGACACCGCCGACCTCGAGCGCCTGGCGAGGTTGCCGGTCGAGGTCGCCGAGCGCCTCGGGCCGATCGAGATCCTGGTCACCAACACGGGCGGCCCGCCCCCCGGCGGCGCACTCGACGCGCCCCTGGAGACGTGGCGCGGCGCGTATGAGTCGCTGGTCCTGGCGCCACGGGTCCTGGTCGAGGCCGCGCTGCCGGCGATGCGCGAGCGCGGCTGGGGTCGGATCGTCAACGTCGGCTCGAGCTCGACGATCGAGCCGCAGCCGCAGCTGACGCTCTCGAACACGCACCGGCTGGCGACCGTCGGCTTCTTCAAGACGCTCGCCCGCGAGGTGGCGCGCGACGGGGTGACCGTGAACACGGTCGCCACCGGCAAGATCGCCACGGACCGCCTGTCGCAGCTCACGGGGGCGTCGCTCGAGCAGCTCGCCGAGGGCGCCAAGGAGAGCATCCCCGCGGGGCGACTGGGAACGCCGGCGGAGTACGGCGACCTGGTCGCCTTTCTGGCCTCCGAGCGCGCGGGCTATGTGACCGGCAGCGTGATCCCGCTCGACGGCGGGCTCATGCACGCGATCTAGACGCGGCGGGCTCCCCTGGAGCGGCCACCAGCTCGCCCCGGCGGGCCTTGACCACCAGCCAGGCCGCGCCGACGACGATCATCGCGATGCTCAACAGCTGCGCCTGGGTCAGCCCGACCGCGACGTCGTCGTTTCGGCGCACGAACTCGACCAGGAAGCGCTCGGTGCCCGCGAGGACGAGATAGAGGGCGAACAGTAGCCCCGGGCGGAAGCTGAAGCGAAGCCGCCAGAGCGCGTACGTGACCAGCCCCATGGCGAGCGTCTCGTAGATCGGGGTCGGGTGCACCGCGACGTCGGTGGGCACGGTTCCCTCGGGGTAGGCCATCGCCCAGGGGCCGTCCCAGGGGATGCCGTAGTCGCCGTCACCGGAGAGCTGGCAGCCGATCCGGCCGACCGCGTAGCCGATCGCCAGCGCCGGCGCGCACATGTCGAGCAGGCGCAGGTCGAGCATGCGGCGAAAGCGCGCCCAGATCAGGATCCCGAGCGCGCCCCCGATCACCCCGCCGTACCAGATCAGCCCCGCGCCCGAGAAGATGTTGCTGAGCAGGTCGTCGGAGACCGAGTCGAAGTTCTCGATCACGAAGTCGAGCCGGGCCCCGACCAGGCCCCCGACCAGCGCCGCGAAGACCATCTCGTAGGCCCAGTCGACCGGCTTGCCGAGCTCCTGCAGCCGCCGCCCGCAGAGCGCACCCGCGGCGACGAACCCGAGCGCGAACATGATCCCGAAGGTCTGCAGGGTTACGGGGCCTAGGTGGATTTCGGGCTGCATCGGCGAGGGACGATAGTTGACCGAGTCGGGGCCGCCACCCGTACACGCTGGGACTTGTGCATCGCCCCCACGACCTCGAAAGGCCGGATGAGACCGTGCGGATCGAACCCTGGTCGCTGGGTACCCAGTAGCCCCGACGGGGATCGAACCCGCTCTTCAACCTTGAAAGGGTCGCGTGCTGGCCAATACACCACGGGGCCGTGGTTGAGCCTGAGTCTAGGCACCTGTGTGCCGGAGACTTGACACGGTCCACGCGCCTTCGGCGAGACCTCGGATGGGAACATTTGTTCGTGCCCGTGGCCAAGCCCCTTGAACGCCGAGAAGCCCGACGACTGCGGCGCCGTCTGGGAATGCCGACCAAGCAAATCGCGGCTCGGCTGAGCGTTTCTCCCGCCGGTGTGCACGCCTGGACCCGAGACATCGAAATCACCGCCGAGCAGCGAGCGCAAGACCTCCGGGCGGCCCGGGTTCGATTCGCCGAGCGCTGGATCGAGCTCAACCGTGAGAAGCGACGGTCCTAGCGGAGTTCTGACGTTCGCGAACTCCGACCGCGCGATGCTCGCATTCTTCTGGAGGTTCTTGACCGAATACTTCGAGGTCGACGAGGACCGCGTCCGCCTGCGACTGAACGTGTACCTGAACAACGGCCTTTCCCTACGCGAGATCGAATCCTGGTGGAACGAGGCCCTGTCGCTGCCGCGCGCGTGCTTCCGAAACCACGTCACGGACCACTACCCGACCTCGAGCAGCGGGAAGAAGCGCAACAAGCTCCCCTACGGCGTCTGCGCCCTGCGATTCGGCAGCGTGCGGATCCTCCAGCACATCTACGGAGCGATTCAGGAGTACGCCAGCTTCGAGGAACCTCGATGGCTCGACGGGCCGCCGCGGAACTCGCGGGCCGCACGACATCGGCGGAAGTAGCCCACATAACGGATGGCGGCGAACCACGCGCTCAGGTTGGCATTTGGCTTCTCGCGCTGGTGCGAGAGCGCGAGATGCGGCGCGCGGCTCAGCCGACCAGCAGCTCGAGCAGCGCCTTCTGGGCGTGCAGGCGGTTCTCGGCCTGATCCCAGACCGCGGAGCGGTCGCCGTAGAGCACGCCCTCGGTGATCTCCTCGCCCGGGTGGGCGGGCAGGCAGTGCAGCGCGATCGCGCGATCCGAGGCGGCCGCGAGGAGGTCCTCGTCGAGCCGGTACGGATCGAGGTCGGCGCGCCGACGTTCGGCGTCGGCCTCGTCGCCCATGCTGACCCAGACGTCGGTGTAGAGGGCGTCGGCGCCGGCGGCGGCCTCGGCGGGGTCGTGGGTGTCGATCGCAGCGACGCCCGGCTCGAGCTCATAGCCCTCCGGGGTCGCGACCCGCACCTCGACGCCCGCTACGCGGCCCAGGATCGCGAGCGAGCGGGCGACGTTGTTGCCGTCGCCGACGTACGCGACGCGCACCCCCTCGAGCTCGCCGAACCGCTCGCGCAGGGTCAGCAGGTCCGCGAGCGCCTGGCACGGGTGATGCCGCGGGGTCAGCCCGTTGACGACCGGGACCGCGGCCGCCGCCGCCAGCTCCTCGACCGTGTCGTGCGAGGCCGAGCGGATCACGATCGCGTGCAGGTAGCGCGACAGGATCCGCGCGGTGTCGCCGACCGATTCGCCGCGGCCGAGCTGCAGCTCGTCGGCGCGCAGGGCCAGGGGATGGGCGCCGAGCTCGGCGACCCCGACGCCGAACGAGACCCGGGTGCGCGTCGACGGGCGCTCGAAGTAGAGCGCCACCGTTCGTCCGGCGAGCGAATCGCCGCCGACGCCCCGGTCGCGCCCGGCCTTGAGCTCGAGCGCGCGGTCGAGCATCCCCTCGAGCTCGGGCCGGGAGCTCCCCGCCGGTGAGCAGGTGTCTCGGCGCCTGGCTCAAGCGCGGCATTCTATGGGCGCATGGAGCTCCGCGCCCTGACCTGGAACCTCTTTCACGGCCGCGACTTCCCGCCCGATCCGGGCCTGCTCACCTGGCGCTCGCGCCTGCTGGGCACCAGCGAGCGAAACGCCACCCACCTGCAGGTCAACCGCGACCTGCTTGAGGCATTCGGCGCCGTCCTGTCCGGGGCCGACTGGGACGTCGCGCTGCTCCAGGAGTGCCCGCCCCGCTGGAGCGAGCCGCTCGCCGAGGCCACCGGCGCCGATGCCCACCGCGCGCTCACGTCGCGCAACTCGCTCGCCCCCCTGCGGGCGGCGGCGGCCCGGCTCAACCCGGACCTGATCGCCTCCAACGAGGGCGGTTCCAACCTCACCCTGGCTCGCGCCGCCGTGCTCGAGCGCCGCGAGCTCGAGCTCACCCCGGGACCGCGCCCCGAGCGCCGCGCGATGGCCTTCACCCGGATCCGCCCGCGCGCCGGGGGGCCGGAGGTCAGCCTCGCAAACCTGCACGCCAGCGCCGGCGCCGCCCGGAGCGCCGAGGCCGAGCGCGAGGTCCTGCTCGCGGCCGAGCGCGCCACCGCGTGGGCGGGCGGCGGCGCGCTGGTGCTGGGCGGCGATCTCAACCTGCGCCCCCGCGAGAGCGACGTCTTCGAGGAGCTCGAGCGACGCTTCGGCCTGCGCCCGCCGACCGCGCCCGGGGCGCTCGACCACCTGCTCGCCCGCGGGCTCGAGCCACTCGAGCCACCCGCCTCCTGGGCACCCGACCGCCGCGAGGTCACGGTGGAGGGGCTCGCGATCCGGCTCTCCGATCACGCCCCGGTGCAGGCAAGGTTCGCCCCGCCCGCGGGGCGACCGCCGCCCCCGCCGGCGCCCAGGTGAGATAGTCCCTGGGGTCAGCAGTTCGAGCGAGGAGGAATCGGATGGCGACCAGGTCGGGAGGCTCCAGATCCGCGGGCCGTGACGGCGGCTCGGGCAAGCGCGCGGCGAGCTCGGGCGGGGGCGGCTCGACGAGCTCGAGAAAGGGCTCTGCGAGCGCGCGCAAGAGCACGTCGAGCTCGCGCACGGGCGCGGCAAGCACGGCCAAGCGCGCGTCGAGCACCGCCAAGCGCGGCTCGTCCACGGCCAAACGGACGGCGGGCGCGCGTCGGGCCACGGCGGGCAGCGCCAAGCGGACGGCGAGCACGGCGAAGCGGACATCGAGCAAGGCGAAGCGGACGTCGGGCTCGAGCCGCCGCGGTTCCGCGGCCCAGCGCGGCACCGGCTCTCGCCGCAGCCCGGCGGCCGGGCGCAGCGACAAGAGCGTGCAGGCGTTTCGCGACGCGCTCGAGCGCAGCCGAAGCGCGCTGGAGAGCAGCGTCACCCTGCCGCGCGACCGGCTCCAGGAGGTCGTCGACGACGCCGTCAAGCGCGGCCGGATGACCCGCGGCGATGCCAACGAGATGGTCACCAAGCTGGTCACCCGCGGGCGCAAGGCGACCGACGACCTGATGCGCGACCTCGAGGGGCTGCTCGAGCAGGCGCGCGGCGAGCTCGAGACGCGCACGACCACGACCGCCAGGCAGGCGACGCGAGCGGCGGGCCGGGTCGGGCGCGCGGCCCGCGACGCGGCCGATCGCCCGCTCGCCGAGGCCGACAGGATCCGCCGCCGCGCCGGGGTTGCCGCCGCCGGGCCGATCACCGCCTACGACCAGCTGACCGCCTCGCAGGTCAGGTCGCGCCTCGCCGACCTCAGCCCGGCCGAGCTCCGCAAGGTGCGCACCCACGAGCAGCGCGGCAAGGCCCGCAAGACGGTCCTCGAGGCGGTCGACAAGCAGCTCTCGAAGTAGCTGCGCAACGATAGGGCGGTGGATTCGCCCGCCCGCCCGCGCCGCGGGGAGCTGCTCGAGCTCGAGATCGATTCGCTCGCCCAGGGCGGGCGCGGCGTCGCGCGCTCGAACGGCTACGTCGTCTTCGTCTCGGGCGGGCTCCCGGGCGACCGGGTGCGCGCGCGGGTGGGACGCGCGAAGCGCTCCTACGGCGAGGCGAAGGTGCTCGAGCTGGTGCGCCCGAGCCCCGAGCGGGTCGCCGACCGCTGCCTGCACGACGGTGAGCCGTGCCCCGGCGCGCCCTGGCAGGGAATGCCCTATGAGCGCCAGCTCGACCACAAGTTCGGCCAGGTCGACGACGCGCTGCGCCGCCTCGGCCGCCTCGACGGCTTCGAGCTGCAGCCGATCGAGGCGGCGGTCGAGCCGTGGCGTTACCGCAACAAGCTCGAGTACTCGTTCGGGGCCCGCGCGGGCGAGCCGCTCGCCCTCGGCTTCCATCGCCGCGGGAGCTGGTCGGAGATCGTCGACGTCGACGACTGCCTGCTCGCCTCGGAGGCCAACAACGGGGCGCGCAACGGCGTTCGTGACTGGGCGCGGCGCGAGGCGATCCCCGCCTATGACGGCGGGGCGCGGACCGGAGTCCTGCGCAACCTGGTCGTCCGCGAGGGCCGCCGAACCGGCCGGCTGCAGACCCGTCTGGTCACCTCGCCGGGCGAGCTCCCGCGCCCCCCGGTCGATCTGCACACCGTGATCGAGGGCCCGGGCGGGGGCACGGACGGGCCGACCGGCGCGCTCGGCGCCGAGTACCTGGCCGAGCGTCTCGGCGGGCTCGAGCTGCGCGTCTCATACGGCGCCTTCCTGCAGACCAACACCGAGAT
>WHSW01000359.1 GCA_009379895.1 Solirubrobacterales bacterium | reverse complement strand
GGGTGCTCCTCGATGGTAGCCCGAGCCATCGAGTCGCTCATGGTGGGCGGTGGCGACCGGAGCCAGCGCGGCAAGGAACGGGGAGCGCGTCAGGACACGCTCGGAGTGATACGCATGCAGCCTGACTCGCTCCCAGTCGTCTGGCGTCAGCGGCGCGGCCTTCTGCCAGATGCGGACCGGGATCGCGACCCGCCCCACGTCGTGTACGAACGCTCCTCGCCGAATCGTCACGAGCTCATCGGTCTTGAAACCGCACCGTTGGGCGGCCGCCGTCGCCAGCTGCGCCACTCCGGCCGAGTGGCCAACCAAGTATCGGGAGGCGAGATCGGCGAAGTCGCCCATCGCCGCCAGCGCTCTCTCGATCGCTTCGCCCCCCAGTGTCAACCCCGGGATCGGCTCGCAGGCGAGCGTTTCCTCCCACGCCGATGCATCAGCATCGAGCGCAAGGATCTCCGCGGCCTCGTCCGCGAACAGCTCGGCGATCCCCGGATCGAGCGCGCCGCCCGCTCGCCCACGAATGACGCGGGCGGCAAAGTCATCCCCGCCCAGCATGCGCTGGAAGGCCGCGTCGCGTGCCACGTGAACGATCCGCACGGGCAGCGGAATCTCCTCGCCCCTGGCACGACCGGGCTCGCCCTTGCCGTCCCAGCGCTCGGAGAGGTGGGCAAACAGCGTCTGTACGGAGGCAGGCAGGCCGAGTCGATCGGTAAGCATCTGCCCCACCTCGCATTGAGCGACGACATGGCTCTTGAGCGCTCTGGCAGCCTTCGGAAGCCCGCGTGCGATCTGGAGGGCGCGCACCGGCAGCGCGCTGGCCGGTGGAGCCACCGCACGCATGAATCCCCCCATAATCTCGAGCCGCGACCCGAACCTGACTGGCGTGGCATGCGTCGTCAGCGCATCGTCTTCGGCGAAGATCTCGGCGGCAACCTCCGCATCGGCGGTGCAACCGATATAGAACAGCAGGCACGCGT
>WHSW01000358.1 GCA_009379895.1 Solirubrobacterales bacterium | reverse complement strand
CAGCCGGTCGATCGGCTTCGAGGGCTCGGTCCAGAAGGTGAGCGTGACCTCGCAGGTCTCCGGCGACGGGCCGGCCGCGAGCTCCCAGACGGTCTCGGCCGGGACCCGGTTCTCGCGGCCGCCGCGGCCGCGCTCGCGAACCAGGTGGGGGCGCTCGGCGCGCTCGATCACCGTCCCCAGCCAGATCCCCGAGTCACCGAGCCGGAAGCGAGCCGAGGCGCCCGGGCCCACCGGATCGACCCGGCCGAGGCGAAACTCGCCGAGGAAGTGATCGGTGAAGGCGGGACGCAGCGAGAGGTCGTCGAGCAACTCGAAGACGCGCTCGCGGGGCGCGTCAATCGCGATCGTCGCGGAGATCGGACGCATGGGCCGAGGATTCTATTCCTCGGCACCGCGGCGCAAGCGGCCGTCGCTGGACCCGCCGGACGTGCGGCGGGGCTCTCGAGGCAGCCTTCGAGGCCGCAATTTGCGAACCCCGGGCTGAATCGGAGCCCGTTGCCCGTTAGCATTGTCACAAGGGGTTAACCAGGGGGGTAACCGATGACCGTTCTCCCGCAAGACCCGTCGTCCGGACCCGAGATCCTCGAGTCCGGCGACCGGATCACCGAGGTGCGGCCGGGCTCGCTCGTGTGCGTGGCCTGCGGGTGGGCGTTCGCGCCGCAGGCGCCCGAGGCGCTGCCGGCCTGCCCGGGGTGCGGAGGCAGGCGCTTTCGCCGCGCCTCGCTGTTCGAGGCCGCCGGGCACGACCCCTCCTCGGTGGAGACGGCCGAGCAGGCGCCCGAGTGGCTGATCGAGGCTCGCGCCGAGCTCGAGGAGCCGGGCCACTACCTGGCCTTCGACGGCGGCGACGGCGAGCTCACGGTGATCAAGCTCGAGCGCGGCTGGACCCGGATCGGGCGCTCGCGGGTGGCCGACCTGCGCCTCGACGACCCGACCGTCTCGCGCCGCCACGCGCTCGTCGTGCGGACCGAGCCC
>WHSW01000357.1 GCA_009379895.1 Solirubrobacterales bacterium | reverse complement strand
GCGAAGCAGCGAGCTGACGTCGATCCGCTCGCCGGCGACCGGCGAGGGCGAGGCGAGCCGGCCGTTGACGTGGACCTGGGTCGAGCCGCCCGCCACCCGGCCGGGGTCGAGATAGGTACCGCGATCGGGGGCGGTCCAGCCGGCCGGCAAGGTGACCGTGGTCGTGTAGGTGCCGACTCCGGAGGCGTACGCGAGCTCGTCGATCGAGCGCCAGTCGGGCAGCCCGGTGAGGTCGAGGTCGTGGGTCGGCGGGCTCTCCTCCGGACCCTCCTCCTCGACGATCAGGTCCCAGTCGCTCGGCCTCACGGTGGCCGGCAGCCGGGGCAGGCGCACGCGCGCCGCCCCGCCGTCGCTGAAGCGCAACGAGCGCCTGCCCGCGCGGGTGTCGCGGACCTCGAAGCTGCCGTCACCCAGCTCGACGACCTTTTCCGCGTTCGTGTCGACGACGTGCGGGGTCGCGCCTCGCTCGCCCTTGCGAAAGCCGAGGACGACGTTCTCGCCGGGGGCGAGCGAGAGCGGGACCGTGACCCGGCCGCCGCTCGCGCGGTACTCGGCGAGCGGCGAGATCGCGCCCGTCCACAGGTCCATCTCGTATGGCCTGCCGGTGGCACCGAACGACGGCTCGAACGCGATCGGGTGCGGCGTCGGGTTGTAGACGTAGTAGTAGTCGGACTCGGTCGTCTCGCGGTGCTGCGAGTAGGCCTGGGCCGGCCGCGACCAGCGGGCGTCGGGCTGGACGCCGAGCGACTCGAGCGCCGCGCCGACGTCCGCTTGGCGTTCGACTCGGGTCACCGTCGGCGTGGCCAGCATCCGCTCGATCCCCTCGCGAACCCGCTTGTCGCCGGCCGCAACGCCGCCGCCTACTCGTCGGCGAAGGCCGCCGAGCTGCACCTCGCCCGCTGCCTCGCCGAGGAGGGCGGAGCGCTCGGGGTCCGGGTCAACACCGTGAATCCGGACGCCGTGCTGCAGGGCTCACGGATCT
>WHSW01000356.1 GCA_009379895.1 Solirubrobacterales bacterium | reverse complement strand
CCGAGCAGATCGGCGAGAGCGACCTGACGCGCCGCATCGAGGCGCGCGGCAACGACGACGTCGCCCAGCTCGCCCACACGTTCAACCGCATGCTCGACCGCCTCGAGGGAGCCTTCGCCACCCAGCGTCGTTTCCTCGACGACGCCGGGCACGAGCTGCGTACCCCGATCACCGTGATCCGCGGCCACCTCGAGGTGATGGGCGACGAGCCCGCAGATCGCGAGGCGACCATGCGGCTGGTGATCGGCGAGCTCGACCGGATGAAGCGCATGGTCGATGACCTGGTGCTGCTGGCCAAGGCCCAGGAGCCGGACTTCCTGCACCCGGGCGAGGTGGAGCTCGCCGAGCTGACCGTCGAGCTGCTCGCCAAGGCGCGCGTGCTCGGCGACCGTCGCTGGCGCCTCGCGGCGCTCAGCGAGGAGACGATCCTGGCCGACGGCGAGCGGCTCACCCAGGCCCTCGCCCAGCTCACCGACAACGCCGTCGCCCACACCCGCGAGGGCGACCTGATCGAGGTCGGCTCGGCGGTCCGCGACGGACGGGTCGCGCTCTGGGTTCGCGACGATGGGCCGGGTGTCGACGACGAGGTGCGCGAGCGCATCTTCGAGCGCTTCGCCCGCGCCGACGGCGCCACCTCCGGCGAGGGGGCCGGGCTCGGGCTGGCGATCGTCGCCTCGATCGCCGAGGCCCACGGCGGCCGAGTGCGCCTCGACGGCGCCCCTGGCCAGGGTGCGAAGTTCACGCTCGACCTGCCCCTGTGCCAACCGCCGCGCGCGTCCACGGGCCTCCGATGAGCGGCCGGATCCTGATCGCCGAGGACGACGCCGGGATCGCCGCCTTCCTGGACAAGGGCCTGCGCGCGAACGGGTTCGCCACCAAGCTGGTCGCCGACGGCGAGTCGGCCCACGCCTTTGCCCGCAGCGGCGAGTTCGACCTCCTCGTGCTCGACATCGGCCTGCCGCAGCGAGACGGCTTCACCGTCCTGCGCCAGCTGC
>WHSW01000355.1 GCA_009379895.1 Solirubrobacterales bacterium | reverse complement strand
CCTTAGTCGCTCCCCTTTCGGGCGCACGTTGGTCGCGATGCGTGAGAACCCGACAAGAGCAAGCCTCATCGGCATCAACGTGCGGTCGCGTCGGATCGTTGCGTTGTCCATGTCCGGGGGGCTGGGCGGCCTCGCCGGGGGTCTTCTGGTGTTCACCACAGGGCTCATCTCGCCGGCGGCGATGGCATGGACGCGGTCGGGCGACTTCCTTCTGGTCGCCCTCATCGGCGGTTTGGGAACGATCCTCGGACCGTTCCTCGCCGGTGTGGGCTGGGTCTTCGTGAGGGACTGGGTCATGTCGCAGGTGGATTACTGGGAGATCCCGTTCGGCCTTCTGGTGATCGCCGTCGTGCTGTTCTTCCCCGGGGGGGTGGCTGCCATCGGGCGCCGTCTGTTCCTGGCCCGAGGGCGGGCCCCGTCGTGAACCACCTCATCCTCTACGAAGTGTCCAAGCGGTTCGGCGGGGTCCGCGCGGTGGATGAAGTCAGCCTCGAATTCGCCGTCCGGAAGACGCACGCGATCATCGGGCCCAACGGCGCCGGAAAGACGACCCTCTTCAACCTGATCTCCGGAAGCCTCCCTCTGTCGGGTGGTCGGATCCAGCTCGGGGACGTCCAGAACTTCGCTCGCCTCCGACCGCACCAGCGCGCACTGTGCGGGGTGGTCCGGACTTTTCAGATCACGAGCCTGTTTCCGGCCCTCACCGTGCGCGAACACCTGGCGCTCTCGTCGCGGTCGGCTCTCGGCCTGAACGGTCGGCTGACCGATAGAGGTCATGGAGCGGAGATCGAGCGGCGCTCGCACGACATCCTGCAACAGCTCCGTCTTGGCACCATCGCGGATCGAGTGGTCAAGGAGTTGTCACACGGTGAACAGCGCAAGGTGGAGATCGCTCTCGGCCTCGCCCTCGACCCTCAGTTCCTGCTTCTCGACGAACCCACGGCTGGTATGTCGAAGGCCGAATCGCGAGAGATGATCGTGAGCCTTCAGAACCTGCGCGAGAGTCAGCCCGAGATCGGCATCGTGATT
>WHSW01000354.1:739-1041 GCA_009379895.1 Solirubrobacterales bacterium | reverse complement strand
CGCGCCGCGCCTGGGCGCGGGCGCCGCGGTGCACCCGGTCGGCCACGAGAGTGCGGTGGGCGCAGGCGGCGAGGTCGGCGTCGTCCACCCGTTCCAGGGTGTCCAGCAGGAACGGGGGGACGATCGTGCAGTGCATGGCGACACGATGGCACGAAACATCACCTAAAGCCATAGCATGATCACGCAGCGTCCGGCGTACTCCGAGCTTCGGCCGCCCGTAGGCACGGACGTGCGCCACGAGCGGCCGATGCCGGTGTCACGCGCTGTTACTCGGCGACGAAGCCCTTCTCCTGCAGCCACTC
>WHSW01000354.1:0-729 GCA_009379895.1 Solirubrobacterales bacterium | reverse complement strand
GATCCGACCGTCGGTGGTGAAGACTTCCCCGTAGTTGCACGGGTTTCTCTTGTTGATCGCGTTGTAGATCGCGCCTGACTGCAGCGTTGGCCTGTTGTCCTGGCTGAGCGTGAACCCGTACGCCTTCTCCAGTCCGGGGAGCCCGTCGTCGCGGTTGGCGAACTCGTTGGCCACGCACATGCTCGCCTCACCCGGCTGAGACTTCACCAGATCCGCGTACTCGGACAGCGTCTTCACCTGGTGCTTCTCGGCCACCTCCTTGGCGGCGGCGATCGCGTAGGTGTTGTTGAGGTCACCCCGGTCGAGCCACTTGATCTTGTTCTTCTCCAGGTCCTCGTCGGCGACGGCCTGGTACTGCTTCTTCGCGTCGAGGATCGGTTTGTCGTGCTTGAGGTAGGTGATCCACGCGGTGCCGGTGTACTCCCAGTACATGTCGATGTCGCCGGAGGTCAGCGCGCGCCGGGCAGAGTCACTGCCGTGCAGGCCGCACCTGTCGTTGACCTCCGCTTCGACGGATTCCAGCGCAAGGATAGTGATCTGGCAGAGCACCTGCTGCTCGGTGAACTCCTTGCCGCCGACGGTGAGCGTCACGCCGTCCAGCGATTCGGCGTTCTTGGCCAGGCTTCCCTGGTCGTCGTTGCCTTCGTCGCCACCACCACCACCTCCGCCACCGCAGGCGGCCACGAGAACGACGGCGCTCGCGACCAGCGCAACCAGCCGCAGCCGCTT
>WHSW01000353.1 GCA_009379895.1 Solirubrobacterales bacterium | reverse complement strand
CCACGATGAGCTGCGACGTGCGCTTTCGGACCGCCCCGCCGACGACGGTCGCCGAGCGCGCCGCCGAGGGCGCGTCGACGACGAGCTCGCCCCCGCGCGTGGAGCGCCAGTCGGTGCTGCTCGACACCGTGCACGACGACCGCGTCGCGCTGGGCGCCGACCTCGAGCGCCGGCTCGGCGGCGAGCTGCTGAGCTGCGCGGTCACCGAGGTCGACTACGTGGAGGGCACGACCCGCTGCGACGTTCGCTTTCGGCCCGCCGGGCCGGCGAACGGTGCCGAGCGCACCGACGCCTCGCGAGCGGCGCCGGCCGACCCCACAACCGGCCGTCTCCGCCCCGAGGCGATCCCCGCGGGGGGCGTGCGATGACCGATCTCGCCGACGCCCTGCGAGAGCCGAGCCCGATCGGCGCCGACGAAGGCCCGGCGGAGCGCGCGGTCGCGGCCGCGGCGTGCCGGGCGAGGGGGATCTCGCTCGCCGAGGTGCTCGAACGGGCTGAGCTGCAGGTGCGACTGGACCGCAAGTACCTGGTGTCGGCCGATCGGCTCGAGCGGCTCACCGGCCTGCTCGCGCCCGAGCTCGACGTGCTCGACATCGCCGGGCGCCGTGCCTTCGCCTACGAGTCGCGCTACTTCGACACGCCCCGATTGCTGACCTACCGCGAGCACCTCCAGGGCCGGCGCGACCGCTTCAAGGTCCGTACCCGCTCCTACCTCGACAGCGCCGAGTCGATGTTCGAGGTCAAGCTCGCCGACCCCCAGGGGGCGACGATCAAGCGGCGCAGCGAGCACCCGTTCGACGAGCGCCACCGGATCACGCCGAGCGCCAGGCGCCACCTCTCCATGGCCCTGCAAGCGGCCGGGCGCCGGGTGCCGGCCGAGCTCGTGCCGGTCTGCGCGACCGCCTATCACCGCACCACGTTCATCGCTCGCGACGGCTCGGCTCGCCTCACCTGCGACCACGACCTGGTGGTCTCGAACGACGATCGTGCCGAGCGGGCGCTCTCGGATCACGTCCTGGTCGAGGTCAAGTCCGCCCACGGCG
>WHSW01000352.1 GCA_009379895.1 Solirubrobacterales bacterium | reverse complement strand
CTTGTCGTCCAGCCAGCTCATGTCGAGCTTTCCCTCGTCAGCGAGCCGCAGCATCTCCTGCTCGCGCTCGATCTGGCGCTCGCCGTCCTCGATCACCTTCCCGAGGCGGTCCGCGGGGACCACTGCCACGCCGTCACCGTCGCCGACGACGAGATCGCCCTGCCGGACGACCGCGTCCCCGACCGAGACCGGCCCTCGCAGCTCGCCGGGCCCGGTCCGGTACGGGCCGACATGGGTGAACCCCCGCGCGAAGACGGGGACGCTGCCGGCGGCGATGTCCTCGCCGTCGCGGATGACCCCATCGATCACGAGACCGCCGACCCCCTGAGCGACCGCGTGGCGGTAGGCGATCTCGCCGACGACCGCACGGTTGGTGACGGCGCCGGCGTCGACGACGAGGATCTCGCCGTCACGGGCTAGTTCAATGGCCTTATAGATGGCAAGGTTGTCCCCGGGACGGGTGCGGACGGTGAACGCCGGGCCGGCGAGAATACCAAGGTCCGCGCTTGTGATGCGGCGGACGCCCGCCACCACGCCGGTCCGCTCAAGCTGGTCCGACACCACCGCGCTCGGGAGCCTGCGCAGCCGCTCGACCAGGTCGGTCGCGGGGGGTTGGGCGGGCGGGTGGATCCGGCAGCGGTTCACAGGCGCCTCCAGGAGATGATGTATGAGAGAGAATATAGTATCCGCATGTTCGAGGGCTTTGAGTCGCGGGACCTGGACGTCGCGGAGGACGTCCGCATCCGGTACCGGCACGGGGGCTCGGGCCCCCCGCTGCTCCTGCTGCACGGCAACCCGCTCACGCACGTGTCCTGGCACAAGATCGCCGGTCCGCTTGCGGAGCGGTTCCACGTCGTCGCCCCCGACCTGCGCGGCTACGGCGACAGCTCGGCGCCCGAGCCCGGGCCGAACCATGTGAACTACTCGTTCCGCGCGATGGCTCAGGACCAGGTCGACCTCATGGAGCACTTCGGCTATCGAGAGTTCTTTGTCGCCGGCCACGACCGTGGCGCGCGAGTCGTGCACCGCCTGTGCCTGGACCATCCGGGTC
>WHSW01000351.1 GCA_009379895.1 Solirubrobacterales bacterium | reverse complement strand
CCCGCTGCACAAGCCGGTCGATCCCCGCACCCCGCGGCTGTTCGCGATCGCGGAGGAGAACGGGCTGTCGGGCCGGTACGTCGCGCTGATGAGGCTGGTCGGCGCCGAGGCCGAGCAGTTCGCCCGCACCCTCAGCCAGGGGCGGCGCCTGCTGGGCGAGGTGATCGAGCGCTCGCGGGCCGGCGGGCTGGTGGCCGGCGAGGACGCCTTCCGCCTCCACGACACCTACGGCTTCCCGCTCGACCTGACCCTGGAGGCGGCCACCGACGCCGGCCTGGAGGTCGACTCCGAGCGCTTCGAGCTCCTGATGGAGCAGCAGCGCGAGCGCTCGCGGGCCGGCCTGGCCCGCGGCGAGGGCGACCTGCTGGAGCAGGCCGCGGCGGTGGCGCGCGAGTCGGACCCGACCGAGTTCGTGGGCTGGGAGGAGATGGCCCTCGACACCCGGGTGCTGGCGGTCGAGGAGATCGGCGGCGGCGAGGCCCTGGTCAAGCTGGAGCGCTCGCCCTTCTACGCCGAGGGCGGCGGCCAGGTGTCGGACGTGGGGGAGATCGCGGGTGAGCGTGGGCGCGCCCTGGTCGAGGGCGCGTATCGGGTGGGCGACGACCAGGTGCTGCGGGTGCGGCTGAAGGAGGGCCACCTGCCGGTGGGCTCCGAGGTGACCGCGCGCGTGGACGAGGCCCGCCGGCGCCAGACCCAGGCCAACCACACCGCCACCCACGTCCTGAACTGGGCGCTGCGGGAGACGCTCGGGCCGGCCGTCCGGCAGGCCGGCTCCTACGTGGGCCCCGACAAGCTGCGCTTCGACTTCACCCACCCGGGGCGGGTCCCCCCGGAGACGCTCGAGGAGATCGAGCGGATGGTCAACGCGCGCGTGGCCGAGGACCAGCCGGTCACCTGGGAGATCGTCGACCGCGACCGGGCCGCCGACGAGGGCGCGATCGGCCTCTTCGAGGAGAAGTACGGCGAGCGGGTGCGGGTGGTCTCGACCGGCGACTTCTCCAAGGAGCTGTGCGGGGCACCCACGTCTCGCGCACCGGCGAGATCGGTCCCTTCGCGATCACCG
>WHSW01000350.1 GCA_009379895.1 Solirubrobacterales bacterium | reverse complement strand
ACCCGCCCAACCCTGTCCCGGGCGGGCATCGTCTGGACGCTTATCCTCACCAGCGCGGCCACGTTCATGGCCGCCTTGGACAACCTGGTCGTCACCACGGCCTTGCCGGTCATCCGCGAGGATCTCGACGGCAACCTGGCCGACCTGGAATGGATCGTGAACGGCTACACTCTGCCGTTCGCCTGCCTTCTCCTGCTCGGGGCCGCACTCGGTGACCGGTTCGGCCGCCGCAGGGTCTTCATCGGTGGCATCGCGCTCTTCACGGCGGCGTCCGCGTGGGCGGCCCTGTCCACCAGTACCGACTCGCTGATCGCCGCGCGGGCCGCCCAGGGCGCCGGAGCTGCTGCATTGCTGCCGCTGAGCTTCACCCTGATCTCCGCGGCCGTCCCCGCCAATCGCCGCGGCATGGCGTTCGGGATCTGGGGCGCGGTCAACGGTCTCGCTGTTGCCAACGGCCCGCTGGTCGGCGGCTCCATCACCGAGAACATCTCCTGGCATTGGATCTTCTGGCTGAACGTCCCGATCGGCATCGTCCTGATCCCGCTGGTCCGCGCCCGGCTGGCCGAGAGCCGTGGCCCGAACAACCGTCTCGACCTGATCGGGACGGCGTTGGCCAGCGCTGGCCTGTTCGGCGTCGTGATGGCGATCGTTCGCGGCAACGAGCACGGCTGGACGTCCGGCACGGTACTCGCGGGCTTCATCCTGGGCGGCGCGCTGCTGGTCGCGTTCGTCCGGTGGGAGCTGTACACGGCGGCGCCGATGGTGCCCATGCGATTGTTCCGCTCGCGGACGTTCAGCGCGATCAACGTGGCGGGCCTGCTGATGTTCCTTGGTGCGTTCGGTTCGATCTTCCTTCTCACTCAGTTCCTCCAGTTCATCCAGGGCTATTCACCGCAGGAGGCTGGGTTGCGGATGCTGCCCTGGACCGCTATGCCGATGATCGTCGCGCCCCTTGCAGGGGCACTGTCCGATCGGATCGGCGGCCGGCTGATCGTCCTCTCCGGATTCCTCACGATGGCGGCCGGCCTCGGCTGGTTTGCGGTGGTCGCCGAGCCGGACGTCAGCTACCTGG